>CAZLSB010000227.1:0-6737 GCA_964561825.1 uncultured Xanthomonas sp. | reverse complement strand
TTTCTAGGATAAAGATGCTGCGACAACCCAAATCGGCTGCAGCGATCTTTGCGATTGAGGACGATCCTCACCAGATGGAGCTGCTGAACTTGGCCATTCTCAGCTTGCCCGCAGATCTTCCGGTCATCGAGGCCCTTGACGGTTTACAAGCGCTGGAACGGCTGCAGTCGATTCCAGTGACGGAGTTCGCCGCCAGCATTCTGATTGTCCTGCTCGACTTGCGTTTGCCGAAAATGCACGGGCTAGAGGTTCTGGCGCGCGCTCAAAGCTTAGGTCTGACTGATCAAGCACCGTTCATCGTACTGACCTCGTCCGACAACACTGCGGAGCGCGAACGGGCACTGGCACTGGGCGCGCGCGACTATCAAGTGAAGCCGCTGGGTTTCAAGTCACTGCAGACCATGGTGCACCGCCTCTACGAACGCTGGATCACCCAGGACGATCGCAACGACTGGTGCTAGCAGCCTGTCGGACTTTCCTCACGAGTGCGCCGGAAGCGCTTTTGGCGCAGAGCGATCACGAATATTCCGCTGGTTTTATTGCATTTTATTCGTCTTTCTGCGGCGCAGTGCGCCAAAAGCGCTTCCGGCCCTCCGGGTTGAGCGTCGCAACGGCGTCTGCGGCGTTGCGACCCTTGCCAATGGAAGAGCCATTGGCTGCGCGCCGCGCCTTGCAGCCATCCATTGCGCCACACAACGCATCTCGCGCGCAAAGTCGGACAGGCTGCTAGGTTAAATCCGCGCCTGTGCGATCGGAAAACGTCACCTCGGCGGCGCTGCCGGCAGCCATACGCTAAAGCAACTGCCGGCACCCGGCGTCGATTCGGCGAGTTCCGCGCGGCCGCCCATCTGCCTGGCGGCGCGATCAACCAAAGCCAGACCAACGCCGGTTCCTTCCGAGTCAGCGCTGAGGCGCTCGAATAGGCGAAAGATACGTGAGTGCGCCACCGATTCGATGCCAATACCGTTGTCCCAAACCTTGAACTCCACGCCGTTCGGCCCAGTGCAGCTCCGTGCAAGCACGCGCACTCTGGGTGCGCGTTCGGGGTGTCTGAACCGAATCGCGTTGCTGACCAAGTTAGTGATGATCACGCCTAGCAGCGCCTCGTCGGCCCAGATCTGCAGTTGATCGTCGATCTCAATGCTAAGCGTTTCTGGATCGAGATCAATCAGCGGATCGATACTGGTGGCGAGGCGCAAGACGGTGGCACGCGCGGGCAGCGCGGCGAGACTCAGCCCCCGATTGCCGAGTTTAGCCACCTCCATTAACTTGCGGATCAAGGTATCTGCTTGGTTCGTCGAACTGACGATGCGCGTGATGCAGGTGCGCACTTTATCGACATCGCCGCGATCAAGTGCAATCTCGGCGAGGTCTGCCATGCCGCGAATGGAAATGACTGGGTTGCGCAAATCGTGCGCCACCGAATAGTTATAGGCATCCAGTTCCTCGTTGCGCGTCTGCAGCTCCTGCAGCAGATGCTCACGCATGCCTTCAGCCTGCTTGCGCGAGGTGATATCGCGCTGCACCGCAACCCAATGGGTGAACCAGCCAAGTTGGTCGGCGACCGGTGCGATTTCCAGCTCGGCCCAAAACGGCTGACCCGAACTGCGGTAATTCAAGATCTCGACGCGCACCGACTGCCAATTGTCCAATGCGTGCGCTATGCGATCAAGCGTATTGCGATCGCTATCCGGACCCTGCAGGATCCGCGGCGATTTACCGATTACGTCGGCTGGGCTAAATCCAGTTTCCCGGTAGAAGGCCGGATTGGCATACACGATCCGTTGCCCTGGCGCCGTGTAAGGTTCGGCTTCGGTGACTAGGATGCTGTCGCTCACCTGATTGATGCAGCTCTGCAGCAGACGCAATTGCGCGACGGCTTCCCGCTCTTCAGTCACGTCACGCAAGAATCCATGCCATAGCACACTGCCGTCGGCGAGGCGTTCGGGCTGCGATTCGCCGTGATGCCAGCGTAGACCAGCGCTCGGCAAGACGACCCGATAGATCTGCGACCAGCGCGAGAGATCACGCGCGCTGATGTTGATCGCGGCGTACACCGCGGGAAGATCGTCGGGGTGGAATCGTGCAAACAACGCCGAGGCATCCAGGCCGACCGTTGCCGCTTCCACTTCGAACATCCGAGTCACGGCCGAGCTTAAAAAGGGAATCGAATAGCGCCCATCCGGATGCTGCTGAAACTGGTACAGCATGCCCGGCGTCTGTTGTGCCAGCTTGTCCAGGACATCATGGCGCTCGCGCAGCGCCGCTTCGTCGCGCTTGGCTTGGCTGATATCGCTGGTGGTGCCGACTTCTCGCAGCGGGCGGCCTTGGGCGTCGCGCTGGATGACCACGCCCCGATCAAGCACCCATTTCCAGCTGCCATCTTTGCAGCGCAGCCGATGCTCACTGCGATAGGTGGCCGCCTTTCCCTCGCAATGCGCGGTATTGGCCAGCGTCACTTCTGCTAGATCCTGTGGATGGATGCGCGAATGCCATTCGTTCATATCATCGCGCATTTCGTGCGGTTCGTAGCCCAGCAGGCGCTTCCATTCGCCCGAAAACAGCGTCTCGCCGGTCTGTGGATTCCAGTCCCAGACGCCATCACCGAGCATGTTCAGCGCCAGTTGCAGCCGTGCCTCTTGCACGCGCAGCTCGTCATTTAACAGGCGCTGCTCGCGATGCCGCCGCGCTTCTTCCAGCTCACGCTCGACGGCAGGCCCTAAACGCGCCAGCCGATCCTTCATCACGTAATCCTGCGCACCGGCGCGCATCATGTCGACGGCCTTTTCCTCGCCAATCATCCCGGACACCACGATGAAGGGCAGATCGGCAGTGCGCTGGCGGACCAGCGCCAAGGCCTCGACCGCGCTGAACCCCGGTAAGTGATAGTCCGATAGCACCACTTGCCAGTCCTTACTGTCCAGGGCCGCGGCCAAATCTGCCGCATTGTCGACGCGCAGCGAGCGCAAATCGAAGCCCGCTTTGCGCAAATGGCGCTCCATGAGGCCGGCGTCGCTGGGATTGTCCTCGATGATCAGCGCGTGCAGCGGTCGCAAGCTCATGCAGCCTCCGGAAAGATCAGGGTGAAAACGCTGCCTTTCCTGGGTTCCGATTGGATGTCCAAGCGGGCGCCGTGGCGCCGCAGGATGCGGTCGACGATCGACAGGCCAATGCCGTTGCCTGAATAGTCCTCCGCACGGTGCAGGCGCTTGAAAGGGCGGCACAGATCGCCGACGTAGGTCATGTTGAAGCCGACCCCGTTGTCGCGAATGGCGATCCAGCGTTCACCATTGAGCAGGCGACTATCGATCTGCACCTGCGCATCGCCACGCCTTACTGTGTACTTCCAGGCGTTGTCAAGGAGATTCTCCAGGGTCAATTGCAATAAGGCGCGATCAGCGTGCAGCGCAATCCCAGGTTCAATGGTGATCACAACGCTGCGCGCTGGCTGAGCGGTCGCCAAACGCTCAGCAATCTCCTGCGCCATCTCGGATACGTCGACGTAGGTCACGTGCAAATCCGTCTGACCGACGCGCGCTAGGCGCAATAATCCGTCGACCAAATTGTGCAATCCGCTGACCGATGCGCGAATTAGACCAAGGTGGGCGCGGCCGTTATCGTCGAGCAGGCTTGCACAATCCTCGTGCAAGGCCCGACTCCAGCCCTCGATACCGCGCAAATGCGCCCGCAGGTCATGCGAAATTGAATGGGTAAAGGTCTGCAGCCCTTGATTGCTGAGGTTCAGCTGCTCGGTGCGTTGCGCCACTCGCCATTCGAGACTGGCGTTGGCCTCGTGGATGGCCTGCTCGGCCTTCTTGCGTTCTGAAATATCGGTGCCAATCAGTACCCAATGGCGGGTAGTGCCATGCTCATCATGGACAGGCACGGCGTCGAGATCAATCCAGAACATATGGCCATCCTTTGCCCGTACCGACACCTCGCGGCGGAATGAAGATTGCCCATGTAATTGATTGGCGTCGATGTCGATGACGGGCTCATCGTCGTGGCTATGTCTAAAAAATATCGGCAGTAATTCGGGCAGATCAGCACCGGTGTAGCCGGTTTTGTCGGTGAACGCGCCGTTGGCGTAGATCAGGCGGCCCGCTTCACTTTCGGTGGGCATTTGTTTGATCAACACCATATCGTGCAGATGGAACAAACTGGTGCCCAATAAGCGCAAGGTTTGTTGCGCTTCCCAGCGCTCGGTGACGTCGCGGTTCATGCCGACCAGACGCAGTGGTTGGCCGCTGGCAGCGCGCTGCAGATAGCCGTTGGCCTCGATGCAGCGCTGCGCACTATCGCTGGCGCGGCGTATTCGGTATTGAAACAGGTCTACCGTACCGACGGCCATTAACTCGACAAAGCGCGCGTCGACGAGGGCCAGATCGTCTGGATGCAGGCAGCGCCGCCAAGATTCTGGGTCTTGATCGAAGGATTGAGTGGTGTGCCCATAGATCTCGTGCATTTTCTCGTCCCACAGCAGCCGTCCGCGATCGAGATCCAATTCCCAGACGCCAAAACCAGAGCCTTTGACCGCCAGCGCCAAGCGTTCGGTCAGCTGCCCAATACGCTCGGCACCGCGCTTTAATGCGTCGATGTCGGTATTGGTGCCGATCATACGCAGCGGATTGCCGGCGGCGTCGCGGCTGATTACCAAACCGCGCCCACAGATCCACTTCCAACTGCCGTCGGCGGTGCGCAGTCGATGCTCAGCGTCATAGCGCGGCGTCGCGCCGGACAAATGGGCTTGCAGTGCGGCCAAAACGACTGCGCGATCATCGGGATGCACGCGCGCTTTCCATTCGCCCGCCTCGCTACTCAGTGCGTCTTGGGAATAGCCCAGGATTTCCGCCCAGCGTTTTGAATAAACCACCTGGCCGCTGGCAATGTCCCAATCCCAAACACCATCGCCAGAGCCTTCGATCGCGAAGCGCCAGCGTTCATCGGCCAGTCTGGCCTCGGCCTGTGCGGTCTTGCGCGCGCTGATGTCCACGCAGATGCCGATCATTTGCCCGCGTAGCGTCGCCTCATCAGCGATGACGACCGCCCTGATCCAGAGCCAGTGGTCGCTGCCATCGGGCCAGACCACGCGAAATTCATGGTCGAGTTGGCCTTCGATCAGCGCGCGCTCCCCGTTGGCCCGCACGCGCTCGCGATCGTCGGGATGGACGTGTTGGAGGAAGACCTCGCGGCTCCATTCGGCGCAGGGTTGGTCGTATCCGAAGCAGCGATCATATTCAGAGGAGTGCGTCACCACCCAGGTGCGCAAGTCAAGCTGCCATTCGCCGATATGCGCGGCTTCCAGTACAAAGGCGAGGCGACTTTCGATTCGTGCCCGATCGTCCTGCGCGACCACCCGCGCCGTGACATCGCGCGTGAGCGCCAGGAGCTGCATAAGACCGCTGACCGGGTCGCGTAGCGGCACCCCGATGCTTTCCACATAGCGCAGGGTGCCATCACCCGTCAGCAGACGGAAGTCACTGCCGCACCGTTGCCCGGCGCAGACTTGCTGATGAAAGACCCTGAACTTGGCGCGGTCCGCTGGATGCACAAATTCGAGCAAGCCGATCTGATTGGCGCTGCTGACGTCGGGCACGCCAAGCATGTCCAGGCCGGCACCATTCATGTCCAGCAAAGTGCCATCGGCATCGACCAGCTTGATGCATTCGGATTGCTGATCAAGGATGGCTTCAAGTTGGGCGAGCTTGCGGTCAAGCACCGAATGGGCGCGTTCGGCGCCGCCGCTGAAGCGCAGCAGCGACACGATTTCCGCGGTCCCGTCCAGAGGTAGCAATTCGACGTTCATCGGCTGTCCTCCCGCAGGCGGATACTCGCCAACCCGCCAGCGGCGTGCGCTCGCTGCCTGCAGCGCGAAACCCACTTCTTGCGCCCAGGCTGGCCCCAAACCCTCCGGCGCAATCTCCATCAGCGCGGCTCCCACCAATTCGACGCGCGGCCGCGCCAGCCAAGCGATGGCTGCTAGGTTGACATCCGCTACTCGTACGCATCCATCAGCATCGAGTCGCGACCAAACGACGGGATGATCGACGTACTCAAGCACCTGTCGGTAGCCATTTGGGCCCGTCAATGCCAGTGCGTGACCGACCTCGTCATGAGCGCCCATCAAGCGCGTACCCACATGGTTTCGGGGCTCCAGGCCCAGCGAAAGGTGGGCGCGAAAAGTGTACTTCGGATGACACCATGAACGGGCATAGGATTCGGTCTGGCCGTGCCTGATGGCCTAGTGCTTTGGAGCTATATCGTAGCGGGCGCAATTCACCTATCTTTCACCTGTGCCTATCGAAACGCTCACCTTTGAACTCACCTTGCTGCGCTCCGGCCTAGAGGCCGCGCGAGTCGGCATCTGCATCCTTGATAACCAAGGAACCATCGTCATGGTGACCGATCGCTTCGCCAGCGCGGTCGGCAATCAGGTCGACAATCTACTTGGGCAACACCAGCGCGTGCTGTTGACCGGTGGTTTGCAGCTCCACGATTTTGACAAGTTATTCTCATTGGCCCTGGCGTAGGGCCTTCCAACTGAGGTTTCTAGGGTTAATCGCGCCGATTCACTGGACCGTAACGGGGGGAATAAACCTAGAAACCTCAGTTGACCGCTTCTTAATGCCCATATCACGATGATTCTTTTGGCTTTTCAGCAATTTCGCTCTTTCACCGATTGGGTGAGTGCGCTACGGGGCAGATTGCACGGTTCTGGGGGGGTGAGAACCGGCGGC
>CAZLSB010000226.1:0-6780 GCA_964561825.1 uncultured Xanthomonas sp. | reverse complement strand
GATCGCGCACATCGACGATGTCACCGAAGCCAGCATCCCACCCGATTTTGTGCGCGATCAGCGCATCCATCGGGCCTTTTGGTTGCGGGCGGTGTAGCTGGGGCCTCGCGCGATATGTCGAACGCCGTCGAGCGCCTGCCTTACCGGTGGGCCGAACTTCACCTGCGATTCAGCGGCGTGCTTTACCTTAGGCGAGCGCCAAAATTTGGCGCTACGGAGGACAGGGCAATGCGTAAATGGGCACTGGTCTGGATGGCAATGTTGAGCATCGGCTTTTGCGTTTCAGCAAGCGCCGGCAATTGGTCGATCGGCTATAGCGACCATGGTCGGCACGGCGGCTACAACCTGACTGTTGGGTCGCACGGTTATCGTTCTGTGAGCGCTTTTTCTTATGCGCCGAGTTGGGGCTACTCGGGTCGTTCGAACTATCGGGATTCCTGGCGCGATCCTTGGTACTTGAACAGCTACCGCGCGCCGGTTCGTTCGTATTACGGGTCCGGCTACGGATATCGTAACCACAGCTATCGACCGAACTACGACTATCGGCCCCGTGATAGCTATCGCTCCTACAGCCGCGATCATGGTCGCCGCTACGACCGTTATAACGACTATCGCTACAACCGCCGGTCGTTTAACGACAATCACCGAAACGGGCGAGACTACGCGCACGACCGCAACGATCGTTATCGACGCAGCGAAAGCGCGCACCAGCGCGCCCGCCGCGACAGCGACTACACGCGCTGAGTTGCTCATAATCCCAGAAACCTCAGTTGATCGCTGTCGTCACCCATGGGGATATTTGACGCCAAGCAGCCGCGGCCCTTATAGTCCGCGGCCAGCTTGACGGGCGGTTAGCTCAGCGGTAGAGCATTGCTTTCACACGGCAAGGGTCACTGGTTCGATCCCAGTACCGCCCACCATTAGAAGTTGTGATCCGAAAGGTTCTTCGAAAGCCCCGCTCGCCGGGGTTTTTTTGTTTTTGGGCCCTCGACCGCAAGAAAACCGCACGGCGCTGCATTCACCGCCAGTGCCCACAGATTGAATTGCCGAGGCCAACGTTCGTCAGGCGTATTGAATGAGTGGATTTCGCTCGCTGCGCTGGTAGTTGGCCGCGCACATCAACGAGCTGGGCGCGAACCCAGCAAATACAACACAAACAGCGCAGCCATCACTAAATCAATAACGATCGTCAAACTTGCTTTGGCGAGGAAGGCTTGGCCGTAAACAAAGATCAATCCAGCAAAACCGATTTTGCTGACCGTGGCCAGGATCAGGGCGAGGGATCGACTACCTGGTTGATAAGCGCCGTATATCAACAGCGCGCCGGTCATTGTGACCAAGACGCCCCAACTGCGCACCATGATCTGCGCGAGCGGGCCATCCAAGGTGGCCCCAAACATCATGTTCAGCGCCATTTGGGGCGCAATCACGGTCAACACCATGCTGCAGGTCAGCGCACCCGATACCAGCATGATCCATTTAATGTGTTTGTCGATCAGGTTCACAGGTTCACAGGTTCACCTCAGCCAAAGCGTTAATCCTACGCGAAGCCGGAACCTGCAAGACTATCCCTCAATACCCAATCCAACTGAAATAGCGCCACGCACCAGCGTAGGCAATCCGACTAGCAAATGCCATCGGCGCGGCGGTGGCCTGCAGTTGCATCGGCAGATCGGTGTTAAAGCGCACATGGTTGTGGGCCATCCAACGCGCAAAGTGTTGGCTGCGGGTAGAGTGAAAATCGACCACCGCAAGCAGCCCGCCGGGCGCCAGCACCGCTCGCGCTGCGGCAATGCAGCGCGCTTGTTCGTCGCCGGTCATCGACAACATATAGGAGGCGATCACGATGTCGAAAGGCGCGCCCAGATCGACGCGTCCTAGCGCACCGTGCACCAAATGCACGTGCTGCAAACGTCGGCGTTGCGCGCGTTCGATCATTGCGGCGGCCAAATCCACGCCGACCAGTTGCGAATCCGGAAAGCGCCGACACAGAATCGCCAAGTTTGAACCGGTGCCGCAGCCAATCTCCAAAATGCGCGGCTGCCGCTGACCGATGCTCGCGCTGATACCTGCCACGTCGCCGAGCAACCGCTGGCGACCGAACAGAAACAGTGGGCGAGTCAAATCGTAAATCGGCGCATGTAGCCGATAGTAGCCGGCCAGATCGCTTCCGATCGGCAAGCTCACGCGGCCACCTCGGCGAGCATCATCGAACCATAGGTGCCGACCCGATCCCGTTGGTGCCAGCGATCGTTGTCTGCCTGGGTTAGCAGCGCGCGCTGCGCAAACTGCGGCACAAAATTGACCGCTAATGCGGCCGAACGCAATAGCACTTTGCTGCCCGGCGCACTGCGCTGCAAGATCAAACGCCACTCGTGCTCCAATTCAGCCACATCGTGCGCATACAACCAATCCTGGTGATCGAGCAATACAAAATGCGTTAGGGTTTCTGTATGAGCCTGCAAAAACGCGCTAAAACTTTGAGTATATAACTGCACGCGATGCAAGCGTTCGCGCAGGACTTCCGTGTTTTCCGGGCGCAGATAATTTGGACAACAGTGCGGCGTGTAACTGCCATGCAAATACAAACGCCAGAAGTAGTTTTCCGTAACCGGAATCTCGGTCATCAGCCAGCGCAGTTTATCCTGCACAAAGGCGCTCACACCGCCGGGATATTGTTGTTCAATTAGATCGCGTTGTGCGCGTGGCACACCAAGCAGTGTCAATGTCGCAGGTTGACGGACCAGCAATCGTAAGCCCGGTCCGAATAAGCGCGGTTCAATCTGCGCATACAAACGCCGTTGCGTGTCCAAATCGGGTGCTTCAAACAATTGCAATAAATCGCGTCGCAATCGCGGGCGAGTGCTACGCAGCACGGCACGCATGACCCAAGCCACATCACCCGCCGCGCCGCGAAAATAAAACGAGCCACGGCCGCGACCGTCGAACCAGTGTTGGTGTTTATCCCAGAACGATGCAGAGGACATCCGCAGCCGGTCACGCAAGCGATAGCGGTACAGATTGGCAAAATCCGGATGTTTGCCAGTGCCAAACAACGCGAAAAAATCCTCATGCGCGAGCGTCTCAAGCGCCGCCATCTTCAAATCGAGCAAGGCGTTCTGCCGCGAATTGAGATCCACACAATGAATCTGTGCCGGATCGTCCAACAAGTAGTCCAATGCATTGCAGCCGGCGCTGGTGATCATCGCGATACGACTGCCGGGCTGCACACCCAACAAAGCGCGATCGGCGCGCGGATCCTCCCAGCAGGTGTTGTAAATCAGACGCGAGCCATGCACATGGCGAAACCAAGCATCGTAGGCGCGTTGTTTCAAGGTCGACATGCAGATCTCCAAGGCATAGTTTGAGCGCAGCCTGCGCGCGCTTTGCGACGCATAGTTAACGGCGTGATGACGCAACGATGACAGCAACCGTCACTTGCCGGTCGTGTCAGCGTGGTTTAAGGTGTGTCGTTGCAGGATATTTCCGATGGATTTCATCGTTAGGCAACAGCATCTGCTCCGCGGCTCGAAGAACAATTAACAGCGCTTGCGCTGCTTGTTTGGCCAGTTGGACTCTTGCTTTTACTCGATAGTCACTTTTGCTGAGGTACACATTTTTGAACAAACTCACTGTGATCCGATCACTACAAGCAGCGCTCATCGCCGGCAGCTCTTTTGGCTGCATCGACGCGGTTCAGGCTGGCAGCGCTGCGTTCGATAGCAGTTTGGGACACCGGGCAACAGATGCTCGCAGTAGCATTGTTTCAGGAGGTGACGCGCTATTCGCGAATGGATTTGAAGGTGTCAACCTGATAGTGCCGAGTGCTGCGGTTAGCATTAACACTAATTTCCAGGTTTCGTGGAATTCAATCGGCACCACTTCCTGCGATATGAGCGGAGGCAGTAGCACTGGTTGGGCAGGCGCCGGACGCGCCACATCTGGAACGCTTAACCTGACCGCGCCATCAAACGCTGCAACCGTGGCCTTTAATATCAGCTGCGCGACTGTAGGAGTGCCGGTCACTGATACTCAAAACATCGTTTTCCAAATACCGCCACCTGCTTCTATCGCCATCAACGATATTGCAGTCACCGAGGGAAATAGTGGCACTAGCAGCGCAGTGCTAACGGTAACCCTCACTGGCACCGTGCAAGGTGGGTTTACCGTTCCGGTGTCCAGCGTCAACGTGACTGCCACAGCCGGTTCAGACTACATCGCGATTGCGGGCGGCACTGTGTTGAGTTTCACCGGCGCGGCCGGACAGACACGGATGATTACGGTGCCGGTGATTGGCGATACCCTGGCAGAAAGCGACGAAACGTTTCAGGTTTTGCTCGGGACACCGTCAGCGCCTAGTGTCAGCGTTGTTGACGGCACGGGTTTAGTCACTATCGTCAATGATGACGTCGAAACTTGTACACCCACTTATCCCAACGCCACGATCAGTCTTTGGGACACGACTTTCAACACTTGGCCTTCTTACGGTGTACGCCGGACGTTAATCGTGCCAGCAAACGGCTATCGCGCTTTTGAATTTACCGCGACCAATAATGGTCCCGGTCCGTTCTTTGGTTCTATTGCTCTGAGTGATTATCCTAACGATGGTGATGGCATCGCCGTGTTATCAATCTCCCGCGAGGCGGGCTGTTTTAATCAGGCTCTCCTAGGCGCAAACTGCCTAATCACCCCACAGCGTTTTGCGATAATAGGTTGGATAAACGGCAGTTCGAACTCCTCTTGCGCGCTGACTGTGGGCCAAGTGTATTTCCTCAACTTTACCTATGGCTCAAGTACCGTTGGGCCTGGCCCGCATTGCCCTGCCGGATCGGGTAATTGCGGTGCAGATGTGACTAGCTTAATTCAGGATTAGCTCAGTAGCTCAGCACCGTATTCGAAGTCATTTCGACCAAGTACAGCGCAGTCTTTGCGGGCCACTAGTTCGTTTTGATCAGCTGCGCTTTTGGTGAGCATCTGCTTGATTTGTTCTTGCTGGAAATCTGCCGTGTTTATCCTGGACTCGCGAAGGTAATAACCAACCGGATCAGCGGATGCACAGATGATAGAAACGCTGCACTGCCAAAGCCTGTGGATTGCGCCGCTGATCGCCCGTGACCAGGATTTTTATGTCAGTTTGTATACCGACGCGCTGACGATGGCCTGTATTGCTGAGCCACTGTCGGTGACGGCCGCGCAGCGCAGCTTTGCGGCGGCTTTGCGCTGCAATCAGATGCCAACGCTGGGCCGCCACACTTGGACCTTGACTGACTCACAACGCGAGCAAATCGGTCTATTGGCCTTGATGCGTGATGTTGCTGATTTGCCCGGCGATAGCGCCGAAGTTGGCGCGATGATCGTGCCGTCGCAGCAAAATCGTGGGTTCGCAGCGGTAGCTATCGCCGCGCTTGCCGGCCACGTTTTCGCCAAGCTGGACATTGCCCGACTGCTCACCCGGCATAGTCCAGACAATGGGTTGGCAAACGGTTTGATGGTGAAGCTGGGGTTTGAACGCATTGCGGACGGCATCGCGCCGCAATCCAGTCGCTGGCAGTTGTTGCGGCCCGGGTAGTCAGCGCGAGTTCTGATCAAAGCGGGTGCGAGCCGAACTCATGTGGTCAACCCCACGATGCATAAACAGCGTCAGCGCACAGCGCCGGCCCAGAGCCGGGCTTTGGTGGGTTTGACTCGAACCCGATCGAAGCGAGCTGCGGCGAACACCCCAGCCCACGTTGTATGGTCGCTCATCCGTTTTGGGTGACAACTTAGATGAATATTTCCGGTAGCTTGGCCTGTGTGGGCGTCGGCATGTTGCTTGGCGGTCATTTGACGCCACGTGCGCGTAGTCATATCGAACAAGCCGATGTGGTGTTTGTGGCGGTGTCTGATCCCTTGGTAGAATTGTGGGTGGAGCAGATGCATGCGGATGTGCGCAGCCTGCAGCCCCACTACGCGCCGGGCAAATCGCGCCACCAGACCTATCGAGAAATGGTCGATGCCATGCTCGCCCAAGTGCGATTGGGACGACGGGTGTGCGGCGTGTTTTATGGGCATCCGGGTGTGTTCGCGACGGTACCGCATCGGGCGATCAGCGTGGCCAGGGAAGAGGGTTTTGCTGCGCTGATGGAGCCCGGTGTGTCGGCAGAAGATTGTTTATATGCCGATTTGGCGATTGATCCGGGTCGGGTCGGTTGCCAGCATTACGAGGCTACGCAATTCCTATTTTATCGGCGCCGTATCGACCCCAGTGCGTATTTGGTGCTGTGGCAAGTGGGATTGGTCGGCGATCTAAGCCACCGCCGATTTGCCACGGGCGCCGCGCATCGCCAATTGTTGCTTGAGCGTTTGGCACAAGACTATCCGCCCGACCACCCAGTGATCGTCTACGAGGCCGCTACCTTGGCCATTGCCACCGCGCGGACCGAAACGATCGCGATGTCGGCACTGCTGGATGCCGCGTTGTATATGCACAGTACCTTGGTCGTGCCCCCGGCGTTGCCCCTGCAACCCGATGAAACCATGCGGGCGCGCTTAGCTGCGCTGGAGGCGTCGTTGGCAGCCGATTCTGCGTCAAACTTTTGATTTTGCATCGGCTCCGACCTGCGCTGCCGGCGACGCGCTGTCGTAGACTTGGCGGGCCGATCGCTGCCGATGGTGTGCAATCGGGCGGTCTGCAAAACCCCAATAACAGCAACGCTAAAGGGAGTGTGTCAATGACAAGCGCTATTCAAATGCTCGCTAACATGGGCAGCAATGCCGCCGCCTCGCGAATGTCGGCCGATC
>CAZLSB010000225.1:1139-6788 GCA_964561825.1 uncultured Xanthomonas sp. | reverse complement strand
TTTATTCCACCTAATGGCGCTGGCGCAGCCGCAATTGCGGCCGATCGTGGAGGCGCGTGCGCGCTGACGCTACTACTGCATTGTGGGGGAAAAGCGTTCGATCACAGATCGAACCGACCAAAGCCCGCGCTCTGGGCCGGCGCTGTGCGCTGACGCTGTTCCGAAACACGCCACCGAATCAGCGAAAATCCCGCGATGCGAGGTGCAAGTCGCCTAACAGGTGGCTGAGGTCGTGCAGATCTTGGGCGATCAGGTGTTGTACGCCGTCGACATGCTCCCAGCGTCCGCGCACCGCCAACAGGCGGGCATTGATGAGCACTTTGCGGCGGCGCAAGGCAATATCTGGCCACACTACGACGTTGATCATGCCGTGTTCGTCTTCCAGGGTGACAAAGGTGGTGCCACTGGCGGTGGATGGCCGCTGGCGCTGGGTGACGATGCCGGCGGCATGCGTGCCGCGACCGTGCGGCAGTTCACGCAACTGGCGCGAATCCAATACGCGCAGTTGTTGCAGAGCACGGCGCAGCAGCGCCAGCGGATGCGCCTGTAAGCTTAAGCCCACCGCGCGATAGTCGGACTTCACATCCTCACCCATGGTCGGCGCGGGCAGCACGATGGCTAACTCCTCCGGACTTTCCAATAACAGCGGGCGCTGACGCTCAATGCCCGCTACCGCCCAACGCGCCGCGTGGCGATGACCCGCCAAAGCCTGCAGCGCACCTGCTTCGGCCAAGGCCTGGCGGGCTTTTTCGCCCAGTTCGGCGCGTTGGCATAAATCCTCTACATCGGTAAACGCCCGGCGCGCGCGCGCGGCGACAATGGCTTGCGCCTGTGCTTGTGGCAGGCCACTCACTTGGCGCAAGCCCAGTCGAATCGCCGCTTGACCGCCATCATCCACGCCGCTGCGCGGCGCGCCGCCTTCCAGCGTGTTGTCCCAATCACTGCAAGTCACGTCGATAACGCGCATTTCCAACCCAACCCGCCCCGCTTTGCCGCGCCGCGCGTCTTGCACGATTTGACTGGGCGAGTAAAAACCCATCGGTTGCGAGTTAAGCAGTGCACAAGCAAAGGCCGCCGGTTCGTGGCGCTTCAGCCAACAGCTGATGTAGACCAGCTTGGCGAACGATGCCGCGTGGCTCTGCGGGAAACCGTAGGAGCCAAACCCTTTGATCTGTTCGAAGATTTGCTCGATGAACTCGGAGGAATAGCCTTTCACTTCCATCAGGCTGCGAATGCGCTGGCGATGCGGCTCTAAATCGCCACCTTGCCGCCACGCCGCCATTGAGCGACGCAAATGATCGGCCTGCTCCGGCGTGTAACCAGCATGGATTACCAGTTCCATCACCTGCTCTTGAAACAACGGAATGCCCAGCGTTTTGCCGAGAATTTCCTCAATGCCCGCAGACGGATAAGTCACCGCTTCCTTGCTCTGCCGGCGGCGCAGGTAGGGATGCACCATGCCGCCTTGGATTGGCCCAGGTCGCACGATGGCCACTTCCACCACCAGATCGTAAAAATTGGCCGGTTTGAGCCGCGGCAGCATGCTCATTTGCGCACGCGATTCGATCTGAAACACACCCACCGTGTCGGCCGCCTGGATCATCTCGTAGGTCGGTTTGTCGCCGGCTGGCAAGCGCGCAATATCGATGCGATAACCACGCTGGCGTTCCACCAAGTCGATCGTTTTGCGTATGCAGGTCAGCATGCCCAGGGCTAGGCAGTCGACTTTCAGCATTTTCATCGTATCCAGATCGTCTTTGTCCCACTGGATGATGGTGCGGTTGGCCATCGCCGCGTTTTCCACTGGCACCACGGTGCTCAACGGTGCGTGGCTAATCACAAAACCACCGACGTGTTGCGAGAGATGACGCGGGTGTCCACGCAGTTGCTCGGTCACCGCCAGCACCCGGGCGATGAGCGGATTGCTGGGATCAAAGCCGGCCTCGCGCAGGCGCTGTTCCATCGGCGTTTCGCCATTGCCCCAGCCGTAACACTCGGCCAGCAACGCCATCTGGTCCGGCGGCAGCCCGAAGGCCTTGGCGACATCACGCACCGCGCTCTTGCCGCGGTAACGAATGACCGTGGCGGCCAGCGCCGCCCGCTCGCGACCGTACTTGTTGTAGATGTACTGCAACACTTCCTCGCGCCGCTCGTGCTCAAAGTCCACATCAATATCGGGGGGTTCGTTGCGCTCCTTGGATAGAAAACGCGCCATCAATAGACGGCTCTCGGCTGGATCCACCACCGTGATACCCAGTACGTAACAGACCGCCGAATTGGCTGAGGAGCCGCGCCCCTGGCAGAGAATGTTGCGGGATTTGGCGAAACGAACGATGTCTTCTACGGTCAGGAAAAACGCTTCATAGCGCAGTTCGGCGATCAACTGTAGCTCGCCTTCGATCTGTATGACCACCTTGGGCGGCACACCCGCGGGCCAACGCTCATGCATGCCTTGTTCGGTTAGCGCGCGCAGCCAACTGCTGGGTGTGTGTCCATGCGGTACCAGTTCGGTTGGATATGCATACTGCACTTCGTCCAAACGAAAGCTGCAGCGACGCGCCAGTTGCACGGCGACATGGAGCAGCGCGGCTGGATAGATATTGCCCAGCGCTTGGCGCGTACGCAGATGACGTTCGCCATTGCGAAACAGCTTGGCGCCACATTCGGCGAGCGCCGTGTTGTGGCGGATCGCGGTCATGGTGTCTTGCAAGATGCGCTGGCGGCGCACGTCCATGTGCACATCGCCAGTCGCCACGGGGACTAAATCGAGCTGCGCTGCCAAGAGCAGTAACTGCTGTAGCCGCAGCGCATCATCTTGCTCACGATGCAATTCCACCGCTAGAAAGGCGCGCTCGCCTAGTAAGTCGCGCAACCAGCGGCCCTGCGTTGCGTCGGGCTGCTGCGCGGGCAGCCACAGCGCAAAGACGCCCGGCGCGACCCCGCTAAGAACGTTTTGCAGGTCCAGTCGGGTGAGCTCGTACTCGCCTTTGCGCGCCGCCCGCCGAGCAATGGTGATGAGCTGGCACAACTGCGTATAGCCCGTCTGCGTTTCCACCAGCAGCAGCAACTTGAGCCCACAGAGCAGCGTGAACTCGCTGCCCACCAGCAGTTTAAGACCCGTGGCACGCGAGGCCTCCAGCCCACGTACGATGCCGGCCAGCGAGCATTCGTCGGTGATTGCCAGCGCTTCGTAGCCGCAGCGCGCCGCACGCGCGAACAGCGCATCAGCGCTGGCTGCACCGCGCAAAAAAGAGAAATCCGATAAACAATGCAGTTCTGCGTAGGCGGGCAATGCCTCCGCAATGACATCGTCATTGGCCGCCTGCGGCCAGCGCGGCGCCGCTGATACGCGTGGCGCCCGGCCGCCCGGCCTAGCAGCTTGTCGGACTTTCATCGCGAGTGCGCCGAAAGCGCTTTTGGCGCAGCGCGATGGTGAATATTTCGGGAAATTGGATGGATTTTATTTCTTTGCTTGCTCCGCAATGCGCCAAAAGCCCTTCCGGCCCTTCGGGTTGCGCGTCGCAACGGCGTCTGCGGCGTTGCGACCCTTGCCAATGGAAGAGCCATTGACTGCGAGTCGCGCCTTGCATCCATCTGCTTAAGCCACACAACGCATCTCACGCGCAAAGTCCGACAGGCTGCCAGCGCGGTCCACACCGCTCACGCAAACCACCCGTGCACCATCCAGCCGCTGCGCTCCCCGGCGGCGACAAATGCCCAAACGCGCTGCCCTTGCGTGGTCTCTAAAACGTAATAATCACGACGTACGTCCTCGCCATCCCACCAGCCGCTTTCTAAGCGCTCCGGGCCAGAAATAATGCGTGGCTCTCGATCGCGCAGCGGCTCGGGTTGCGCGAGCAACCACAACGGACGTGGCGGACGCGCAGGCGCCGCGCCGATGCGCAGCTCATCGCCATCCACACGTCGCCACGCACGCTCTGGGCGTGGATCATCGGCCGGTGACACGCGATACACGGCATCATCCCCCAGCCGTGCGCGCAGACGTTCGCGCAGTTGGGGCCACGGCAAGCTTTGCTGCGCGCGCCCCTCGAACAGATCGCGCGCCGCTGGCACAAACGGCGGTAACTCGCGCGCGATGAGCCGCACCGCCAGCACCGGCCGCGAGATTTTTACGCGTTCCAGGCGCTGCCGGGTCAGTTCGAACAACAGCGCCGATTCGCGCTCGGCGGCTAACAGACCGACATCCATGTCGGTATGGCCCTCGTCGTGCTCCAAGCGCAGTAAAAAGCGCTGCACACCGCCATCGCGGATCGACAAATAAGTGCATAGATCAACGATCAGCCGGCGTAATGGAAACAGCAGCGCGGTATGGTTTTTGACCTCGCAGCCCAGGTCTATCCGGCTGTCGAAGTGATCCGGCGGCGTGTAGTAGGACAGCGGATCATCGATCTGCCCATATAAATGATCCAGATGTACCAGCAGTGGCAGTCCGAAGCGCCGACGTAGGCTGTCACGTGGCAATGCGCGCAGCGTGCGCAGATCGCGGATGCCCATGCGCTGCAGCCGTTCACCGACGTTGTCGGGCAAACAGGCCTGCCGCACCGGCACGCGGTCCAACTGTTCGGCCAGGGCATCGACTTGCAGCAGCGCCCAGCCATCGCGCACACCCGCCAGCACCAGCGCCGCGCGCGGGGTGGGCGCCAATGCGATGCGATGACTGAAACCCAGCGCGTCCAGTTCCGCGCGCAAGCGTGCTTCGATTTCCGCCCAAGGCCCCAATAAACGGAAACTGGCGCGCATTTCCATCACGATGCAACCTGGCCATTGCGCGCTGACCAGCGAACTGTGGCGATACGCCCACGCGGCCAGAAAATTCTGCCAGTGCGCCTGCGCTTGCGGGTCGTACTCCACCATCGCAAAATCCGGCAACAGCGCATGCGCGGCCGTCAGTCGCATACCTACACGCAGACCGGCGTGTTGCGCAGCCGTATTCAGCATATGCAGGCAACGCTGCTGCGCTGATCCAGCAATCAAAGCCAGCGGCGCGTTGGCATCCGGCACCCGCCGCAGCACCGCATCAAGCGCCAGCTGCGGCAATACGATGCAGGCCCACAGCTGCATGCCAACGCTCATGGCTGGTAGCCAACCGGAATCATGGCGTTCCCCGTCATGCCACCACCGCAAAACTTTGCGCCGGTGCTGGGCCACCGCGGCATTTACGCACATGCCAAGCGCCACCACGCGGATTGCCGGCGTATTCCATGCGCAACGCGGCGGCGGATGGATTGGCCGCATGTTTGCTATCGCGCAACGCGAAGCCCAGGCAATCGCCGCTATCGGCGGCCACCTGCAAGCGGCGCAATGCAGACGCATCGGCTTGCTGCGGCCAGCCGAGCACCGCCACACACGCGCCACTGCGCAAACATTGTTCGAAAGCCCACAAGGCATCGGCCGGTGCCGCTTTGATGATTTCCAGCGCAGCCAAATCCACACCCGCACGCTGCCAAGCCGGCGCATACGGCAGATAGGGCGGCGCAATCACCGCCACCGTGCCACCGGCTTGCGTGAGTCGCGCCAGCGTAGGCATCAACAATGCCAACTCCCCCACCCCATCAGCCGGCAACAGTAATTCGGTCAGCGCCCGGCGCGGCCAGCCGCGTTGTGGCAATAGGTTGTCCAAGGCCGCGT
>CAZLSB010000225.1:0-1129 GCA_964561825.1 uncultured Xanthomonas sp. | reverse complement strand
AACCGGTCGGTTCGCCATCGGCAATCCTGACCGCGCTACGTCCGGCGTGCCAAAGCGTACGCGCCGCCAACAGCGTATCAATGGCGATAGCGGTCATGCCCGCAGCGCCGAAAACGCGTCGATGGCGAAGCCCTGCCGCATCGATTCAGATTCCTCGCTAGTCGGCAACGTGGTCAGCAAGCTTACTCTCATCGCCATTACACCCTTCTATCGTCAAGTTGCGGCGAGATTGGCGGCCCTGCGTATCACCCGCTGCGACAGATGCCACTAAAAACGACCGCTTAAGTGACTTTTCAACCACCAGTTAACCTCTAACGAAGCGCGGTCCTCAAGACTGTTAACTTTCCTACCCGCGCATACCTAAATGCAGCTACGTGTTAATTTTCGGCGCGAAATCGGTGGTTTAGCCCGCACGAAGCTGTAGCCCATCCAGGAGGTCATGTGCAAACAACAGACAAACAAGCGGGTCGGAGCGGCCTTGCGCGCAGGTGCGGCCTGCTGCTGGCTGCAGCGACACTCGGCTTGCTCGGCAATGTGGCGGTGGCGCAGACCACTTTCCCCGGTAACGGAGAAGGGCCGATTCCGGACGCAACCGTCAACGGCACCTTTGGCGTGCCGCTGGACGTCACTTTTCCAGTCTCCGGCGTCAGCGGCAGCTTGACCAATATTTCGGTGGCCTTGATCTGGGCGCACACCTGGGTCGGCGACTTGGACGTGGTGTTGGCGCCACCCGGCGTGACCCCAGGAAATGTCGGTAGCTTTGTCATTTTCAGCCGAGTAGGCGCGATAGATGCCCCTTTAAGCGGCGACAGCTCCAACATCAATGGTGCCTATCGATATCAGAACGCCGCAACGCTCAACATCTGGACTGCAGCTGCGGCGATCGGCGACGATGAAGATCTTGCTGCCGGCGATTACCGCACTGTCGCAGCCGGGCCGGCGGCCATTCCAGCGGCGGCGACCGACTTCACCGCCGCGTTCAGCGGGCTGACACCGGCACAGATTAACGGCACCTGGACCTTGAGATTCCGCGATCGTGGGCTGGCGGACGTCGGTTCCGTCAACCTGGCCAACATGACCCTGACGAGCGGCAGTGGTGGTGGCAGTATTTCCGGCACCTGGCTGGACT
>CAZLSB010000224.1:6095-6813 GCA_964561825.1 uncultured Xanthomonas sp. | reverse complement strand
TCAAGCGTGCATCCGACAGCGTGCTAATCGTGCCGGTGGTGGTTTGCAGCTGGCCGTCGGTCGAAAGGCGCATATGCAGGGTGCCGCCCAAACCGGGATTGTCGGTGGTATCGCTGTGGGCGCCGTCTTCAAACCAGCTAAAGCCACTATTAGTGCGAAAGTACATGCGCGAGGTCTGCACGCCGATGCCATGGATGGTGTTGCTGAGAAGATTCAGCATCTGCCGGCTTTGCGAGCCGAATGCGAGGCTGCCAGTATTGGAGACAGCCACATTGCCATTGACGGTTAGCGCTGCACCCGCAACGGGCGTATTGGTATTGATGGCCATGCCGCCTTCGGCGCGCAGCAAAAATTGTCGCGGGCCGGTAGAAGTGAAGGTGCCGACCTGATCATCGGACCAAACAAAGGTGCCGTTGTCGCCATTGGCATCACCCGAGTTGGCCGCGCAGGTGCCGTCGCCCGCTTCATTGCCCGGTCGGATCGCAGCACGCATCCCGCCCGCCCAGCTGCCGTCGCCGCCAGCGCAGTTGGATTGACCGCCGCCGACGGTGCTGAAAAAGCCCGTGGAGCGATTGACGCTGCCGCCGCCGACGGTGCTGGCAAAGCCGCTGGCGGTATTGTTCTCACCACCGCTGACGGTGCTCGGGGTGGAGCTGGCAGTGTTGGAGTCGCCACCGCCAACGGTGCTGCTGCCGCCACTGGCAATGTTGTCCCTACC
>CAZLSB010000224.1:0-6085 GCA_964561825.1 uncultured Xanthomonas sp. | reverse complement strand
CGCCGATTGTGCTGGCGAAGCCGCTGGCGGTGTTGAAACGGCCGCCGCCGACGGTGTTAAAGACTCGATCAGACGTCGGGCCGGCAGCATCTCCCGCTTGGTTTGCGTAGCCACCGCCCACGGTGCCGTAGTGATCGGTGACGCGGTTGGGATTCGCTGAACCAAAGTCCGGGTCGCTGCCCGTCTGCGCCCCGCCACCGGCAATGGTCGCCCCGCGCACCCCGGCGGTGACGCTGTTGGCACTCGATCCGGCAATCGTATTGGTGGTGATAGGCACGCCGCCGAACAGAACCGTACTCGGCTCGATGCGCAGACTCGGCGCGTTCTGCGTGCGCACCACAAACGGCTGGGCATCCGTGGTGCCAATGAAATTAATTGCCGGGTTGGTGCCCGCATTGCCCGTCGTATCCCAACACAGGCCGCCCAGGGCCGCCTTGGCATCAAAATGCGTGGGCTCGCCCAGGCTGACAAACCCCGAGCCGCCCTGCTGCACTTCGGTTTTGAGCGCCATCGGCGGCGCTGTCGTCAAATCCATGCCGAAGTCGACATCGACGGCAAAACTGCCGTTTTCGACCTTCACCCCATGCAGCGTGATGGGCGCCGTGACCGATGCGGATTTGGACTCATTCAGCAGAGTGACGCGTAGATCGTAGCTGCCGTTTGCCGGGCTACCGCCATCGTTAAGCGTGCCGCGATAGGTCCACGTTGCCGCATGGCTGATGGAGACCAGGCTCAGTAAAGCGATGCAGAGTAAGGTGCGTTTCATTAGATTGTCCTCAAATAAACGGGCGGAAATAATCGTCGGCGAAAACAAGCTTGGTAGGCACGATGCGCGGCGCCACTCAGATGCGCGCTCAATCAAAGCCTGGCAAACCTCATCAGAAAGCGCGGAATATCGATCGGCTAGTTTTCTGCTACGCAACTTCCGCGCAACAGGGGCCAACCGAGGGGGGCCCGAAAGAGCCCAAAGCCAACAGCGCTCAAACACAAGTCAGCGATCCGGATAGCCCATGGAACGCCGGATAGCCTCTGGAGCGCCGAGTTGTGCGCATGCTGTTGCACCAAAAGAGCGCAAGGCTCCGCTGCTCCGCGCGGCAAAAACTGCTTTCGAAGTGACACGAGCTCTACAGCATTGCGCCTAAAGTGCCGCACTGCGGACAACGATGGCGGCAAACGGCATGAACAACGACAGCCTGGTGGTGTACTTCGACGCTTCTTGCCCACTTTGCAAGGCGGAAATGCTCGCCATCAAAGCGCATGACCACGCCGCTTGCATCGAGTTGCGCGATTGTTCATCTCCTGATTTTGCGGATGCAGACGCGGAGCGGGCTCAGGTATCGCGCGCTGCCATGATGCAACTCATTCATGCCCGTAGTGCGGATCAGCGCTGGTTGATCGGTGTGGATGTTTTCGTTGAGCTGTATCGACGGGTCGGCATGAACTCGGTGGCCAACTTTTGGTCGCACCCTCGGCTCTCCCCGCTGCTGCGCAAGTGCTATCCATTCATCGCGCGGCACCGCATGCTGTTGTCGCGCTTGGGCTTGAACGCGCCTTATGGCTGGCTGGTGCACTGGGCCGCTAAACGGGCTGCCAAACGCAGCGCCAGCTGCAAAAACGGCGTCTGCGAGATTCCCTCACACGATCGCTAGCCCAATCTCTAATCTCTCCATGAACCACTCGCGTAACTCATTGATTCGTCCTTGCGAGGTCTTTCTCGCGGCGACGGCCGTGGCAACCCACGGACGTCGGCGGCTGGAGCGAACGTCCCTGGATTGCCGCGGTCGCCTTAGGTTCCCTCGCAAAGACGAGCCTGGTGGGTTGACCCGCGCGCATTTTCGGGCCAAAAATGCACGCTCGAAAAACCGAACTTGCTTTGTGAAGTTTGCGGCACCACAACTCGATTCAACCCGCGGATACCTTGCATGCCTAAGCCCAATCCAATTGTCCCTTGTGCGCTGCTCGGCGCGTGTGTGCTCGCCCTTTACGCTTCGCCGCTGCAGGCTGGCTGGACGTGGAGCGGCTCTGCGCAAGCCCAGCTCGCGGCGCAGGCGCAGCGCGCCAATCCTGCCCTTGCAGCTTGGCAGGCGGGCGGTTTGCACGCGCAAGGCTATGGCAAGGGAGCCGCACTGGAATCGCGTTTCGGCCTGCGATATGCCAGCGAAGATCCCGAGCGTTTAACGCTCGGCGCTCATGTCAGCGCGCTCGCACGCGCGAGTAGCAGCGAGGATCAGGGGCGCAAGCTGGGTTTACTTGAGGCTTTCGTGGACATCGGCGCCTTGGACTTTGAGGGCTGGCGCATTCGCACCGGTTTGAGTTTTGCTGGCACCAGCAGGGAAAACAGCGCGGCCTTCTGGCAAACGCCGTATACCTTGAGCCTATCCGCGTTGAACAGTTGGATCGGTGAAGAGTTTCGTCCGCTTGGCATTGGCTTCGCTAAGCGCTGGCAAGGCGCACAGCAAAGCCTTGATCTGGAAACGCAAATCTACCAGGGCAATGACACTGGACCCGCGCTCTTGGCCTGGCGCGGATTTGCGCTACACAATCGCTTGAGCGTGCTTGGCGAAATCGTGCCGCTGCCGCCGCTCACTACGCTACGGCCGGGCATGCCATTTGGCGACCAGCGCAGTGATGGCACCCAGCCCTTTGGACCGGATTTGGACGGCCGTTTGGGCTATAGCCTGCGTTTACGCGTGCAATCGCCAGAGCTCAGCTATTCCTTGTTCGTCACTGACAACCGCGGCGATCAGGATTTGCATGATGGCGACGAGTACGCTTGGCGTAACCGCTTCGCCATTGCTGGCTTTAACTGGCAGATTTCGCCGGACTGGGCGCTGCTTGGCGAGGCTATGAGCGGTCGCACTGAAATGGGTTTCCCGCCGGGTCCGAATGTGCAGGCGCGCTTCAACACCCAGTACCTGCTGCTGACGCGCAGTCTGTCAGATTGGACCGTCTCGGCGCGGGTGGAGCGCTTTGTCGTGCACGAGGCAGACTTTAGCGCTGAACGTAACGATCAGCGCGGGCGCGCATTTACCCTCGCCGCGTTGCGACAAGTGGATGCGTGGAACTATGGCGTGGAGTATCAATACGCCGACATTGAGCGTCCAGGAAACGCGCAGATCGATTTTCCCACCGCGCAAGGCGGTTCGCAGCTGACTGCGCTGATTCGTTGGTATTGGGGCGAATAGACCGCTCGGAGACTCCAGGCATGAGCGAAACCATCCCCATCACCCGCTGGCCACGCGTGCGCGCATTGTTCGAGCGTTGCCTTGAGCTCGAAGCGCCCGCGCGCGCGCTGTTGTTGGATGCCGAGTGCGCTGACGATGCGGCGCTGCGCGCCGAAGTTGAGTCCTTGCTGGCGGCGGATGGGGTCGCGGCTAGTGATCTGGGCATGGCCGGTCTCGCTGTCTCGCCGGAGCTGGTCGATGCATTGCTCGCCGACAGCGATCCCGATGAGCGACGCTGGCTTGGCGTGCGGATTGGCGCCTTCAAGATTCAGCGCGTGCTTGGACGCGGCGGCATGGGCGCGGTGTTCCTGGCGCGCCGTGTCGATGGTGAATATGCCCAACAGGTGGCGATCAAGCTGATCCGGCAGGGCTACGGTTCGACGTATTTGCACGCGCGTCTGCGTTCGGAACGGCAGATCCTCGCCAGCCTCGCGCATCCGCGCATTGCGCGTCTGCTCGACGGTGGCGTCGCGGATGGCACGCCGTACATCGTGATGGAGTTCGTTGACGGCGCCAACCTGCTCGACTTCTGCCACGCGCGGCAGCTGTCGGTGCAGGCGCGCCTGGAACTGTTCCTGACCCTGCTCGACGCGGTTGAATACGCGCACCAGAGGCTGGTTGTGCATCGCGACATCAAGCCGTCGAACATCCTGGTCGACCAGGAGGGCCGCGCCAAGTTGCTCGATTTCGGCGTCGCCAAGTTGCTGGCCAACGACGGCGTCAGCACCGCCTCGGTTGGCATTGCGCCTTTCACGCCGGCCTATGCCGCGCCGGAACAGATCCGCGGCGAGGCGGTCACCACGGCGATCGACATCTACGCACTGGGCCTAGTTCTGTACGAAGTGCTGACTGGCGCGCGTCCGTATCGGGTCGACGAGTCCTCGCCGCGTGCCTACGAGATTGCGGTACTGGAACAGACGCCGACCCGTCCGAGCGACGCGGTGCGCGCCGACCGCGATATCGATGTGGCTCGCGTGCGCAAGGCACTGCGTGGCGACCTCGACGCCATCGTGCTGAAGGCCTTGCGCAAAGAACCGGCGCAGCGTTACGCCTCGGTGGCCGATTTTGCCGCCGATCTGCGCAGCCACCTCGGCCAGCGTCCGGTGGCCGCGCGGCAGGGCAACTTCCGCTATATCGCCGGACGCTTCATGCGTCGGCATGCATTGGCGCTAGGACTGAGCGTGATCGCGCTCGCTGGCATCGTCGGCTCCGCCGTGTTCGCACAAATGCAAAGGCGTGATGCGGTCGCGGCGCGTGTGCATGCCGAATCGGCCGCCGTGCGCGCCAATGAGGTAACCAGCTTCATGGTCAATGTGTTTGGCAACGCCGAGCCCGATCCCATCACCGGTGCGGAGGTCACTGCGATCGGCCTGCTGACCGCCGCCCGCGATCAGATCCGCAGCGAAGTCGTTGACCCCGAGACCCGCGCTGCGCTGCTGCTGGCCATCGCCCGCGCGATTTTTATTGTGCATGGCGGGCACGACTTCGAGGACCTCACCGCAGAGGCCGTGGGCCTGCGCCGCGACTTGGGCGCGCCGTTGCCGCTGTCTGAGGCCTTGCGCATGCACGTCAACGCGCTGATCCGCGCGGATAAACCGGCCGAAGCACGCGCCGCGCTGGACGAAGCAGAACGCGTGTTGCGCCCACTGGGCAAAGAAGCGGAGCAAGAGCGCATCAAGGTGATGATGCAGAGTGCCACGGTGCTGCTCAACAATCAGCAGCGCGACGAAGCAGCGACGATGTTCGAAGAAGCCCTGGTGAGGTTGCGTGCGCTGGGCTTCGCCGAAACCGATGAACAAGTGATCGACGTGCGCAATCGCCTCGGCTACACGCTGGTGCAATCTGCTGATCCGCAGCGCGGACGCGTGATGTTGCGGGATTTGGCGCGCGATCTGAGCGCTCTCCATCCGCGACCGATCGAAACCATCGCGGCGATCCAGAACAACCTGGGCTTCTCGTGGTCCGCGCAGGACGACTTGCCGCTCGCGGAAGCCGCCTTCCGAGAATCGGTAGAGTTGCGCATGCAGCAACCCAAGGTTGAGGTCGTCAAATTGCAACACAACCGCGCCAACCTCGCGCGTATCGTGGGCGAACTGGGCCGTTACGACGAGGCGATCAAAACCGCACAGAGCGGGCATGACGCGGTGGTCGCCATGCAGGACGCGCGCATCAGTCTGCGCGAGCTCGGCTACGTGCGTCGACTGCTGGCCGATCTCGAATGGCGCCGTGGCCACTGGCAGCAGGCCCTGTATTGGGCCGATTTGGGAATCGCCTTCGCCCTAACCGACCAGCCAAGTAGTGTTGATCGGCTGCGCACGCTGCGCTACTTCCGCGGCGCGATTCTGATCGACCTGCAACGATTGGACGAAGCAGATAGCGAGTTCGCGCTGGCCCGTGCCAAGATTGATCCGGTCAATCCGCCCGGTGATGCCGCGTTGCTCGACGTTGAACTAGCGCGGCTGGCGCTAATCCGCGGCACGCCGCCCGACTGCAGCGGGCTGCAACGCTACGCTGCGACCTTCACGGGCGGGCGTTCCTCCACCGACTACTACATTCTTGCCTACACCGATTTCTGCCGCGCAGTCACGACCCCGGACAACACACTTGCGCGCGCCCAACTGGCGCACTCGATCGACTGGCTGGCCCAACACATGCCCGGCGAAGATCAGCGGGTTGTCGGTCTGCGCGCGCTCAGCGCTCGCTATTTTGCCGAGCATTAACCTAGCAGCCTGTCGGACTTTTCTCGCGAGTGCGCCGGAAGTCCTTTTGGCGATCATTACCCATTTTCGAATTGATTTTGAAGGTTTGGGCTCTACTTTCGAGTCTGCGCTATGCCAAAAGGCCGTCCGGCGGGCTGCGCG
>CAZLSB010000223.1:0-6830 GCA_964561825.1 uncultured Xanthomonas sp. | reverse complement strand
CAACAACCAACAACCCCAGATGTTAAGCTCTGCGGTTTGCTCACATCCAGGTGACTAGCAGCGCATGTGGCGTCCGAGCTTTGACCAGTTACGCACGAGTTTTTCCGAGGTCGATCTGCGCCGCGGTTTGCGTTATGCGCGCGATGGCCGGGTGCTGTGGCTAGAGCGCAAAGAAGCGGGGCTAGAGCGGGTGCTGACCGGCGAGGTGCGGGGGTCGCGCCGAGCGCCGTATCGGGTGCATGTGCGGGCTTGGTTGCGCGACGAACGCTGGCGCATTGAATCGCACTGCAGTTGCCCAGTGCAGGTGGCCTGCAAACACGCGGTGGCGCTGTTGTTGCAGGCCGGTGGTGTGGAACCTGCACGGATGCAAGCCTTGGCCTTGCCCAGTGGCTTGCTGCGGCAGCCAGTAGATGGGCGGATTGGCTGGGTGATGAGCAGCCTCGGCGCGCAACACTCGCTCGGCGTGCGTTTCGGTCGTTTTGTGGCAACAGCCAGTGGCTGGCGCTTCGACAAACTCAGCGCGAGCACGCTAAAACCGGAGTGGCGCGCAACGCTGAGCGCTGATGGCCTGCATTGTTTGAACGCGGCAGCGGCGGAAAAACCGGTCTGGTTTGAGCAAGAGTACTGGTGGCTGCCCATGCAATCGCAGCGTGATCATTTGTTCAACCTGGCGCAGGAAGGCGCGATCAGCTGGCAGACCGCAGCAAACGTGTTGTCCGTCGCGTCGCCACGGCCGGTCGATTGGTCGTGGGCGCTAGACGCTCGCGGTTGCCAGCAACTCACGGTCAGCGCTGACGGCGCGCACTGTCTGCGTCTGGGTGATAGCTGGGTGTATGTCGATACCGCGCGCCGCCAACTGGGCATTTTGGCGCTCGATTTACCCAGTGACTTGCTGACCGAATTAATCGGTCAACCGGCATTGCCCGCGCGCGCGGTCGAGGCATTTTTGACCCGTTACCGGTCCAGATTGCCCGACCGCTTTCCAAGTCCGCAGCAGATAGACGTTGAGAACGTGCTGGCGCAAGCGCCCAGTCCTATCCTCACGCTGCACCAAAGCGTGGTTGCGCATGAGGCGCGTGGGCGGCGCGGCGCGCGCTTGGTCGCTTTCGCACGATTGTCCTTCCGCTACGGGCCGGCGCGCGTGGGCGAAGCCGATCCGGCCGGCGAACTTTGCGTTTACGATGGTGCCAAGCTGTGCGTGTACAGCCGTGATCGTGGTGTGGAACGGCAACTGGCGACGCGCCTCAAGCAGCTCGGCCTGATTTCCAATCGGCATGCGCACATCGAACACCCGGGCTTGCAGCAAAGTGATTGGGTGATTAACGCCGACGGCGATCCGCAAACGCTCAACGAGTTTTGTTATGTGATGTTGCCACGCTTGCGCAGCGAGGGCTGGCGCCTGGAATACGGTCCGCGTTTCCCGCTGAAGTTGATCGATGCCGAATACCGTTTCTATGGCGAAGTGGAACAGGACGATCTGCACAGTGCGCTGACCGTAGAGCTGGGGATTGAGGTCGACGGTGAACGGATCAATCTTTTGCCCACGCTGCGCGAAGGTCTGCGCGACGGTCGATTCAATGATCTGCCCAGCGCAGCCGATGCCATTGTCGCGCTGATGTTGCCCGGTGAGCGCCGCCTGCCGATCGCCGCAGGTCGCTTGCGCTTCATTCTGGATACGCTGAACGAATTGGGCGAAGCCGGTGCGGTCGATCAGCGCCGGCTGAACTTGCCGCGCGCGCGCGCGGCGGTGCTGATTGAGCTGGAAAACGAGCTGGCGGCCGGCAAACGCATGTGGCCTGGCAGCGGCGCGGTGCGCGAGTTGGCTGAAAAACTCAGCCGTTTTGTGGGCATGCCAGCGACGCCGGTGCCACTGGCGCTAAACGCGCAATTGCGACCGTATCAAGTGGAAGGTTTGTCGTGGTTACGCTTCTTGGGTGAATCGGGTTTGTCGGGCATTTTGGCCGATGATATGGGTTTGGGCAAAACCGTGCAGACCTTGGCCTATCTGGTCGGCGAACAGCAGGCGGGCCGCAGCCAATTTCCGAGTTTGGTGGTCTGTCCGAAGAGCGTGTTGCCCAACTGGGCCGCCGAAGCTGCGCGTTTTGCACCCAGTTTGCGGCAGTTGACTTTGGCCGGCCCCGATCGCAAAAAACATCGCAAATCAGTGGATCAGGCGGATCTGGTGCTGACCACTTATCCGGTTTTGGCACGCGATGCCGAGTTATTGGCCGCACAGCCGTGGAACATCGTGGTGCTGGATGAATCGCAAATGGTCAAAAATCCGGCCACCTTGGCAGCACGCGCAGCGCGCAAACTTAGCGCGCATCAACGCATTTGCCTGACCGGCACGCCGCTGGAAAATCACATGGGAGAGCTGTGGGCGCAATTTGATTTTCTGCTGCCCGGTTTGCTGGGTTCAAAGGCCGATTTCACCCGCAACTTCCGCAAGCCCATCGAAAACGGGCGCGATCAAGAAACCCGTGAACGCTTGCGTCGCCGTATCCGACCGTTTCTGCTGAGGCGCACCAAAGATCAAGTGGTCGCCGATCTGCCGGAAAAAACCGAAGTCACGCGCAGCATTGCCCTCGAAGGCCGCCAACGCGATCTGTATGACACCTTGCGTGCCAGCTACGCCGAGGAAATCCGCGGTTATATCGCCGCGCGCACATTTGATCGCAACCGCATACGCGTGCTGGAAGGCCTGATGCGGCTGCGGCAAATTTGTTGCGATCCGCGGCTGATTGCGCAGGGCCGCGCGCGCGGTGCAAATTCGGCCAAGCTCGACTATCTGATGGACATGCTGCACGAGTTGATCGCCGCCGGCCGGCGCATCCTGGTGTTTAGTCAGTTCACCAGCATGCTGGAACTGATCGAAGCTGAACTGGCCGCTGAGCGCATTCGTTACGTCAAACTCACTGGGCAAACGGATGATCGCGCCACACCGGTGCAACGCTTTCAACGCGGCGAAGTGCCGGTGTTTTTGATCAGTCTGCGCGCCGGCGGATTTGGTTTGAATCTGACCCGCGCCGACACCGTCATTCACTACGATCCCTGGTGGAATCCAGCGGTTGAAGCGCAGGCCACCGACCGCGCGCATCGCATCGGCCAAGACAAACCGGTGTTTGTGTACCGATTGATCGCCAGTGATACCGTGGAAGAACGCATCTTGGCCCTGCAAGCGCGCAAGAAAGAGTTAGCCGACGCGTTGTTTGACGATTCGGGCCAGAGCCTAGCGGCAAGCTTAGGCGCCGATGATTGGTTGGCGTTGTTGGATTGAGCGACTGAGACCCGGCTCCTGTGGGCGCCGAGCGCTGACGCTTTCCCTGTAAAATGGGGGAGACCGATTCGTAGGTCACGTTGGCCGCAGGCCTACGTGACATCGGCGCACCGTCACGTAGCCCTACGGGCAACGTGACCTACGACTTTGAGGTTTGCTGCGCGAATAAGCGCACCGACAGGGGCGACCGGGACTCTCACCAAACGACACGAACAGCGCCCCTATCGCGACGCGAGCTTGCAAGACACTGTTAGTGTAGTGCGCCACTTTGCACACCTTCGAGCCCATGGCCAAACGTCGATCTGCCGCACCGCTGCCGCCTGCCCCAACCGAGCCCACTGCCAACCCGGCAGCCAGTGGCCCGGTTCAGCAAGATCGTTTGTGGATGGACGATGGCTGGACCGCCAAAGTCATCAAGAACGAAGATGACGAAGGTTGGGCGGTAGCGATGACCTTGGATGGCCAAAGCGAGCCGGCCTTGGTTGGCCCGTGGACGATGGGTCGCGATAAGAAAAATCCCAAACCACTGGATTCAGCAGCCTTTGCCACGCTAGTCAAAACGGCGTCGGAAGTGATCCGCCGCCATCAACAACAAGCCTACGCCGACCTGCACAAAAGTACCAAGGTGGCCAGTGGCCGCGGCCGCATCCGTGTCAATTTAGACATCGTGCCGGACGAAGGCAGCCCGTACGCCGAACTCAGCGCAATCGCTGATGACGGCGTAGAACTGGCGCGCATTCGGGTCGCCGCCAACTATCGCTTCAACCACGATATCGCCAGCGCCTGGGTCGCCAGCGGCTACGCCAAACCCAAAGAAGCGGAGTTCTAATGGGCTTTGCCAATTCTAACTAGCGGGTCACCCCTGAGCAGAAGGATATTGGGCGCCTCCTCGGCTTGCCCCGGCGTATCCGCGCTTGCCCTGGGTGGAGCAGGATTGATCTGGCCGGCGCTTCCCGCTTGACGGAGTGGACTCGCAAGGTAGACTCGGGCAAACAGGGGCGTTGGATTTCCAGCCCCTGCAGTGCCGCTGGCCATGTGCAAACTCGCGGTCATAACGCACGACAGTCAGTCGATTCGGGAGTGAGGCAAATGGAAATTCGGCGCGGAGTGGTGGCTGATGCGGGTTGCGACCTGTCCACACAGGATTTTAAGCGCCTGGGCATCGGGGTCTGGCCGATCGAGGTGATTTGTGGCGGCAACACGACCCTGGACCTGCGGGACGATGCTGCGACTGCCGAGTTCTACGCGCATTTCGAGCCGGGTCTGGCGCAGACACACCCAATTTCTGCGGGTGCCGCCCGCGAGCGGCTGCTGGCGCTGACCGAGCACCACGATCACCTGCTGTTTGTCGGCATCGCCGCCTCCCGTTCGCCGGTACTGCAGAGCGCCAAACAGGCCTTCGACAGCCTGCCGCCGGCGCTGAAGTCGGGCCGCAAGGTGCGCAACTTGCCGCCGCTGGCCTTTGCCGCGGTGGACAGCCAGCAGCTGTTTGCCGGTCATGCGCTGGTTGCTGCCCAGGCTGCCGAATGGTTGAAGACTATGGATCTTGCGAGCACCGCGCAGCGGCTGCAGGCCTTCATCCCGACGGTGTACTGCTACAACGTGCCGGCAGACCTTAAAACGGTGCGGGCGCGGGCGCGATTGAAGGGCGATGCCAGCGTTAGCTTCTTTAGCTACGCGCTCGGCACGGCGCTCGACATCAAGCCGATCGTGCTCTGTCATCAGGGCCGTACCGGCCCAGTCGAGCGTATTCGCGGCTTCGAACGCAGCGTTGCCCGAGTAGTCGAGGCAGCCAAGCTGGCGATCGGCGAGGGCTTGCAGGTGCCCTTGATTAGCGTGGTTTACGGTGGCCCGGTGCAGGAATTGCAGCAACTCGCCCCCTTTCGCGATCTGCAGTCCGCTTGCCAGCGTTTCGACGTGCGCATGCTGACATCCACCATGGGCATCACCGGCGTGGCCAATGTCGGCCCGGGCTCGCTGTCGGTCGCCTTCACGGCGACCCGTGCACCGATCGGCAACGTTGATGCCTTAAGTTGAGTTGGGCCACCGACACCGGCAGCCCGAGCAGGATGCGCTAAGCAAAGCGCACCGCATCGTTGGCGAATCGATGCCAGCAGCGTGCTCAGGAACGCTGAACACACAAGGCGCGCTGGTCGGTGGCGTCGCCGATAAGGCCGGAGTAGCGACGGCCACTGTCGAGGTACACGCTCCACGCCTGTAAGGTATCAATGGACTGCTGACTCCAGAACCAAAAACTCGACAATCGAATCAACGGCGTGACCTCGCAGGTACTCGACGAACACGATTGCGTCAGAATGGCGGTCGGGTCATATAAGCCCTGCAACTCCAGCACGGTCGGCAACTCCCATTTCCCGCGCAATCCCGCACAGTAGCCCCGAGCTTGGTTCCAGTTGATATCGCTGCCATTGTCGCGAGCGGCCCAGACCAGCCCGGTCTCTTTGTCACGAACGGTGCCGCGCTTCGCCACAAAACGCACCTGCAAGGCCGCGCGCCGCTTTTCAATCGCGGCTGCTTGCCTTTGCTGTTCTTCCGCCTGCCGTTCTTCCCCTTGCCGGCTCTGCTCTGCAGCCAAGCGCTCCCGCTCCGCTGCCTCGCGCTGCGCAGCCTCACGCGCTGCGCGTTCTACGCTGACGCTAGCGGCCAGCTCCAGCATCACCACGCTCTGGGTGCCGACGGTGGCCGTTTTCACTGTACTCAGGCGCGCGCTGTCAAATTCGGTGCTGGTGCAGTCAACCAGCTGTTCGCCGGGGATGAGCTTGACCGCCTTGACCTGGCCGGCGTTGAGCACGCCCTGGTCCTCACCGTTGATGCTCAATCGACAATCGGCATCTGAGCGGAGCACTAAAGTCGCCATGCGTGCCTGCTCGGCCTGCGCCTGCTTGGCCGCATCCAGCTTACGCTTGGTGGCATCAAGGTTGGCTTCGGGCGCTTGGGCGCCAAGCCCAGAAGCGCCGCCCAAGGTGGCAAAACAGAGGAGCACAGTCCAGCAGAGCTTCATCAACGCACCCACGCAATTAGAAAAACAAAATTCTAACTGACTAATCGCAACACGCGTTAGGCGTACGTTCGCGAGCAAGGTAGAACCGTCGCTCATTCGAAACCATCGCGGAAGATGCCACGGATATCGGGACCGTCACTGGCGACGTTGTTAGCCAAATTCGAATCACTGATCCCGGCTGGCGGCGTCACCGAAACCACGTTGGAGATCGGCAATTCCGGTCCTTGCGTGGGCAGAACGCTGAACGTGAACGTGACGGAGCTGGCGATTGGCAGGTCGACGCGGGTGTCGATGCCACCTATGCCATCGGTCGGGCAATACGCTTGGCCCTGCGCGACACACTGCCAGATGCCGGAAGTGAAATCAGCGGTCAGCGGATCCTTGCCCCTTGCCCCGGCCACGGGCGCAGGCCCGGCATTCGACACGACAATTTGGTAGTCGACCAGATTGGCGCCGTTAACGAATCCGACACCGTTGGTCTTAGGGCTCGTTCGTCAATAACTTGAACTTTTTGCTCGCCGGATTGGGCGCGCT
>CAZLSB010000222.1:3518-6830 GCA_964561825.1 uncultured Xanthomonas sp. | reverse complement strand
TTTTTTTACTCCCAATCGGAGCGAAAGTCCCACTCAGTTTGATGCGCGAATAAGCGCGCCGGGGCGACCGGGCTCTCAACAAGCGGGTCATCGGCGCCGCCGCCCGAATTTCCGCAGCGCCAATCGATACCACTCGTTTGGTCTGCTCAAGCAACGCTTGAGCAAACGGCTCAGCAGCAGCCGCACTGAGCAGCGGGCGCAAGGCCTCCACATCTGCCCAGGCCACGAAGCCATGGCCTACCGCATCAATTTCACGTTCCAAAGCCAGTTCAGCGCGCGCTTCCACTTTGGCATCGGCGATGGTTTTACGCAGGGTTTTTTTACGAATCCAGATTGGCGAACATGCCACCCAATATCGAAACGCGCTTGCTGCTCGCATCAAAATGGATAAAGCCCGGCGCGCCTGAACATGCGATCGGTCGTTTTACCAGCGGGCCCGAGGAGGGTGCGCCACGGGCTGGGTGAGCGGAAATAGGCGATCGTACCGGGCGGCAGCCGTTCGCGTAACCAAGGCGGCGCCGAAAATGCCGCGTCTTGCGCAGCGCTATCGGCCATAGGCACCGTAGATGCCGATTGATCGGCGGCGCGGCTGCAGGAAAGACCGTTAACCGCCAACAGCAGTAGCAGCAAGCGTGGTCACCAATGGTAAAGAAAAATGATCGCACATCCATGCCCGGCGCCGTCAAATCACCGCAATGGCACGCCTGACACATCCAGCAGATCGCCTAGCTGCGCTCCAATGCGTTCGGCCGTGCCGGCGTTTAGCTCCAATACGTAACGCGCTGGCGCTTGGCTGGGATAACTCGGGCAACGATCGCCCAATGAACAGGGAGGCGTATTTAAACTCCAACCGACCATTTTCCATTGTTCATCGAAATACAGAATATCCAGCGGTATGCGCGTATTTTTCATCCAGAATGCTTGTGCTTCTTGCCGCTCAAATAGAAACAACATGCCAGCGTCGGCAGCCATCTGGTCGCGATACATCAGACCACGCGCGCGCTCAGCATCGTCGTCTGCTAACTCAACACTAAAGACTTGGCCGCGCAGTTGAACCTGCGCTTGCTGCGCCGCACATCCGCCGTTCAGTATCAGCGCACACAACAAGGTCAGACGATTCAACATGGCAGTAGGATCCTTCGAAAGGTCAAGTTGATGCGCTCAGCCATGGGTCGTCGGGATTTCATCAGTGCATGCGCGTAAGCAGACTGCGTGCCGCCCGCCATCAGCAATAAGCTGCCATTGCCCAATTCGATACTGGCGCGCGGACCACCGGCTGTTTTGCTGCGAAAACGCAGCTGTCGAGTAGCGCCCAGACTCACGGACGCGATCAGCGGTTCTGCACCGAGTTCGGTCTCGTCGTCGCTGTGCCAGCCCATGCTGTCTTGCCCGTCTCGGTATCGATTGACCAGGACGCTGTTAAAACACACACCAAGCTCGTCTTGCAAACGTGTTCGGATGTGCACCAGGGTCGGTGTCCAGGGCAAGGGCTCGTGGCGTACGCGCGAATAGGTGTAGCTGGCGCCGGCGTCGCCAATCCACGCGGACAAGCGCGGCGATGGCAGTTCGCGACCAAACATCCGCACGCGATGCTGGCTGTACGGCACCTCGACCCGTAAGTTGTCGAGGGCGGCTTGCGCCGCCGCCGGGTGGAGCCACTCGCCGTCGTAACTGACGTCGGCGCCTGGCAGGTCAAGAAAATGTGCCGTAAAGCTCACTCTTCTACAAATTCGGCGTCGTTGGCATGATTTCCCACCCAAGCCATACCGTTGTCGCAAGCGGCGTCAGTCGCGTACATTTGACTAGTGCCAATCACTTGGTGGTTGCGTGAATTAAGCACGAAGTACGGACGGCCATCCGCTGCCTCGCGCTTTTCGAATCGTGACGTGTCGGCGGCGTTGGTGCGCACCGATTCGATGCCATTCAAACAGCTCTCGCGCGTGTTGTAGCCCTCGCTGCTGAGAATCGTCTGATCATTGCTCGCACACAGTACAAACTGGTACTGGCCGTCACGGCGACGACTCACCACGAACTTACCTGCCATAGATTCCCCCTGTTCGATCGAGATTCGACCGCGGCGAAGTCTGCCTCAGATCGCCGCGCGGGAGTAGCGTGATTCGCCGTGCAGCGAGCTTTGCGACCCTACTTCTGCCTAGCGTGAGCCGCGCTCCTGGCCGGCCCACCCTTATTCACTGCGCGAAACGATCGGTTGCTTGGATCAGCTCGTGCACGTTGCCGGCTTCAAAGGCAGAGTGGCCAGCGTCGGGCACGATGCGTAGGTCGGCCTCCGGCCAAGCTTGGTGCAGGTCCCAGGCCGAGCGCATCGGGCACACCACATCGTAGCGACCTTGCACAATCACCGCGCGAATGTCTTTTAGACGATAGGCATTAGCCAGCAACTGGTCGTCGCGGTCAAGAAACCCACCATTGACGAAGTAGTGGCATTCGATTCGCGCAAATGCCAGTGCGAACAAATCTGCCGCCGATGCCTCGACATGATTGGGATCTTGGTTGAGAAAACTGGTCCGTGCTTCCCATACTGACCACGCCTTGGCCGCTTCCAATTGCACCGCCGGATCGGGTGAGGTCAACCGGCGGTGATAAGCGCTCATTAAATCACCGTGTTCAACGGCCGGGATCGCCGCCAGGTAATCGCCCCAGGCGTCGGCAAACAGGGCGTCGGCGCCCGCTTGATAGAACCATTCGAGCTCCGAGCGGCGCAACATAAAAATGCCGCGTAGCACTAACTCGCTGACCCGCTGCGGATGGGTTTGCGCGTACGCCAGGGCCAAAGTGGAACCCCAAGAACCACCGAACACTTGCCAACGCTCGATGTCCAGATGCTTGCGCAAACGCTCGATATCGGCGACCAAATGCCAAGTGGTATTGGCAACTAAACTGGCATGCGGTGTGGAGCGCCCACAACCCCGTTGGTCGAATGAAACGATGCGATATTTGTCCGGATTGAAAAAGCGCCGCGCCTTCGGGCTACAACCTGCACCCGGACCGCCATGCAAAAAAACCACTGGCTTGCCCTGCGGGTTGCCGCTTTGTTCAAAGTACAACTCGTGCCCGTCACCCACCGGCAAACGACCGGTCTCAAAGGCCTCAATCTCCGGATAGAGCTCACGTCGTTTCATGCTGGCACTCCCAAGATTGCGCTCGTCGAATCGCTGAAAAACAAACGGCGACACGGGGTTACCGGTCGCCGTTGGCATAAAAACCATAAATTGGTCGGGGCGGAGAGATTCGAACTCTCGACCCCTACAACCCCATTGTAGTGCGCTACCAGGCTGCGCTACGCCCCGACCG
>CAZLSB010000222.1:0-3418 GCA_964561825.1 uncultured Xanthomonas sp. | reverse complement strand
TCGACCCCTACAACCCCATTGTAGTGCGCTACCAGGCTGCGCTACGCCCCGACCGAAGGAGGCGCAGCCTACACGAAGGCGCGGCCAATGGGTAGCGCGGTGTTGAGAACAGGTGGGAGTCAAAGTGATGGGGTGATCCATGGCCCCAGGCGGGCGCTGTAGGCTGACGCTTTTCCTGCATGGTGGGGAAGAAGCGTTCGATCACAGATCGAACCCACCAAAGGCCCAGGTCTGGTGGGTCGGCGCTGTACGCTGACGCTTTTCCTCCATGGTGGGTTTCTCTGCTTGCTCCGAGCGTTGCTCTGCACCTACATCATGGGTGGCAACTTCAGTTTGGCGCGCACCCGTTTAGAACGTCTTCAGCCCTCCCGCGCCGCAATGGCACGCTGCAACGGCGCTGGCAACAGTTTCGACAGCGTCGCGTGCAGCGCGGCTTCGCGTTTATTCCACCAGATGCCGACGAATACGATGCCTATACCAAATGCGCCGAGCACGACGGTAAACACCAGGCTGTCTTTGAATACCGAATAACTCAGGTACCCCAAATAGCCGATCACACCGAGCGCGCCAAATACGGTGAATACGCGGCGGGCCAGCGCTGCGCCAATCAGGATTAGTCCGATATTAATCAGAGCGTAAATCAACTTGCCAAATTCGGAACCGGAGTCTTGCGAACTGAGCCCGCCCCAAAAAGTCAGCACACCAATCACATATAACCAGAATGCAAAATCACGGCGATCCAAGCGCATCGCGGCTTGCGCGTATTGTCGCAACTCAATCCACAGCGCAATTCCCACCATCCCTGCGCCAAACAACATTGAGATCGTCGCGCGCAGTTTCCAGCCAGCCTCGCTGAACCAACCTTCACTGTCGTTGGCCAAATAGGCGGCGAAATCCATGCTCATGTACCACAGGGTTATCGAGATCGGCAGCATTGCGAACGGCAATCGAAAGCGCCACAACACGGCGGCACCAGCGGCCAGCGTCGCGAACTCCATCATTAACCAACGCCAATCGATCCAATAATGGTAATCGCGATAACTTTGCTCACCCGCCCAAGCGCCGCTCACGTGCTGTAGCGCAAATACCACCATCGGCACCGCGGCGATCAATAAAGCCGCCATTGTGCCGGCGGCGATGGGCTGGCGTTCCACTTCAACAAAGCGTCTGGTTAGCGCATACGCAAGCAGCATCACGCCCAATCCCAACACCAACAGCGGCCAAGCGCCCATGGTGTCCCAGGCGATGGTGATGAAAATCGAGATTGAGCCAATCGCAATCAAGCCGCCAAAGTAGTACAACAAATGCGCCATCTTGAAGCGCGGCTCGTGCTCGGCGGCCTCAGCTGTCAAAAAAGTCCACAGGCTGTTGGCGCGCTCGGCATCCAGCGCACCCGCAGCGACGGCTTCGTCTAATCGAGCTTGAGTTAGGTCGACGCGCATCGCTATTGCTCCAGTGATCGAACCAGGATGATGCTAGCCCGACTAGGATGCGCTGGGCGCAGCGCTGCGATCAATTGGATTCGAAGCCAAATACGCAATCCAGCATGATTGAAGGCTATTTCGATGGATATGGGTGATGACAACTAGCAGTCTGTCGGGCTTTGCGCGTGAGATGCGTTGTGAGGCTTAAGCGCATGGCTGCAAGGCGCGGCGCGCAGGCAATGGCTCTTCCATGCCTAAGGGCTCGTTCGTGAATTACTTGGACTTTTTGCTCGCCGGCTTGCTCAAACGCGATGGCACCCTGGTGCTGGTCGGCGTTCCCGAGCACGCACACCCGTCGCCGAATGTCGCCAACCTCATTTTCAAACGCCGCAGCATCGCCGGTTCGCTGATCGGCGGGATTAAAGAAACCGAAGAAATTCTCGACTTCTGCGCCGCCAAAGGCATCGTCGCCGACATCGAGATGATCAGCGCGCAACAGATTGAACAAGCCTATGCGCGCATGGTCAAAAGCGATGTCAAGTATCGCTTTGTGATCGACAACGCGAGCTTGAGTGAGGCTTAAGCGGGTAGGTTATTCATTGTGGACAGTCGCGACACCTGTCCTGGCTCACCAGACTTCCCTCAGGCGCAAATGGCCAATAAGCAATCCAAGCCACCGAGCATTCACTGGCCGCTCGCGGTTGGTTGGAAAGCAAAGTTAGCCGAGTTCGGCGCGCTTATCGTCCATCAAGTCCCTCTGGATGCCGACAACCGCAGCCTGCACGGTGTTGCCACGCAACTGGGCACCGCGTCGCTGCGCGCCATTGACCGGGGTTTGGCCGAAGCAAACGGTGTGCAGCGGGTGGAAGCGCTCGCCGCAGCGGTTCGCGATCGATTCGGCAAACCACTCAAGTCGGCCAATCACGATTCCTTTGATCTGCACACCGACGAGAGCTTCTTTGCCGATCCGGCGCGCTACGTGCTGTTGCATTGCTGGCGCGCGGCAAGCGAAGGCGCCACGGTGCTGGCCGATACCCGTCAGTTACAGTCAGCGCTTGCTCGGGTCGAATGGTTAGCCTGGACGCAATTACGCCTGCCCTACCCGTGCGGCGACTACTGTTCCATCAACACCCGCGGCGTGGTGCGCTTCAATGCGGCCGAATGCAAACAAGCGCAGCTGACGACCACCCAACGCCACTGGCTGACGCGCTTTTCTGCAACGCTGCAGCGCATCGCAATTCAGATCGCGCTGCGGCCGGGCGATCTGTTGATCATTGATAATCATCGTTTTTTGCACGGTCGCCGCGCATTTGCCGCCGACAGCGGTCGCATGCTGAAACGTTTGCGGATAGCTGATTCGGAGATATGACTGTCGTGGATTTGCACGCTGCAGCGCCCTGGATCATCCCGGCCCCGCCGCTCGTGACTCCTGGCTGGTGAGCTGATACACCATGTCGCCGACGAAGCGCTTGAAGGAGTCGTTCTCGACGAACTGCTTGTAGACCTGGGTGTCGTCGCGCAACAGTATTTGCATGACCTTGCCGAGTGCCTGGTCGTGGGCCATGCGTGCGGTGTGCGGGGTGTTCTCGCGGGCGTTCTGGTAGGCGCTGTCGGCCGCCACTTTGGGTGCGATGTCGTCGCGGATGCGTTTGACGATGCGGTCGCCGTCTTTGAACAGCGTTCCGAACTGCTCATTGAAGTTCTTGATGATGTTGCTCAAGCGATCCAGTTCTGGCTGCGGCCGCTGTGCGCCTGCCGTGGTGGGTAGCGGCTCGATCTGGGCATCTTCGTCTTGCAGCGCAATCTTCGCCTGTGCCTTCTTCTCGACGCGGTAGCTGTCCATGTCGATGGCTTCGAGAATGCCTTTGGCAAGATCCTCTTCCTTGGGCGCGGGTAGCTTGGGGATCAGCAGGTTCAGCAAGATCGACAGCTTTTCCCACTCGGCATTGCTGTAGGGAATCACCGACGACAGAAAAGCGTAGGTGCGGCAAAAC
>CAZLSB010000221.1:0-6891 GCA_964561825.1 uncultured Xanthomonas sp. | reverse complement strand
TCCATCCGCCCAGCCGCACAACGCATCTCACGTTGAAAGTCCGACAGGCTGCTAGGCAGGGTGATCATGGCCTGATCGCCGAGCAACTGCACAAAGGGCGCATCCGCATGTGCGGCAAGTTCATCTGCCCAATCCTCAGCGCTCATGCTGCCGTCCACATATAAGGGCAACGGGCGACCTCCGCTCACCTTGATCGTCACCTCGGCTAGCGATTTCGCACCACTTGGTTGAATGAACCTGAAAAACAGGGGTCCGTCCTGCTCTGCGGTGAAACGGTTCTCGCCCTCAACGAGCAACTGTTCCTGTTGATCCAGCTCGTCGCCCCACAGCGGTCGGAAACCCACCATTGCCGCTAGATCATTGCTGTCTAGACCCTGCACCGTGACGCTCACCCGCTGGCCTTTGCGCACGGCGATGCCAGCAGGCTGTTGGTCGCAGAGTTGCATGCGATCCATGCGTCGCGCCTCACTTTCTGCATCTGGCAACGCGGTTAAAACGTAAGCGCCCGCCTCGTTGTCAAACGTCGATGCGCTTGTTGGACTGCAGATCAGCAAGAGCAAACCCACCGTCAGGCCAAAGCGTTTCAAATGTAGTCCCCTGGGAACCTATGCCACATGGCATTTCAGAATTGTTAAGAAGATTATTAGTTCAACACCCGCTGCACATAGCGCGCATTAAATGAAATACGCGCGGCAAATTGAGCAAGGTCCTCGTCGCTAATCGTCAGTGGCTGCGCCATCACCACCCAGCGCACGCCTTCGCTGCACGGCGGCGTGGTGAGCGAGCCGCTGTATTCGTAAAAGTCGCCTGATTTTGGCAAAAAATCCATAGGGTTAAACGAATCTGGCAAAGCCACTTTGACATTCACTGGCGAATCGGCCGCGGGCAGATTAGCGAAAATCGGTGCCAACCCAGCACTGCTGGTACCTCGCTGTAACAACACCCCGATAACCGCCAAATTGCCAGCAGCGCTTTGATGCACCAGATGCATTTCCATGTCAAACCCGCCGCCATTAATCCGGTGTTCGCTAGCAACATGGAAATGAAACTGCAGTAACCGATAATCGACGCCGCTTAGAATCACATTATTTTCGCCCTCCACTTCTACTTCGATTGTATGTCCGTTATTGAATATCTCACCACGCGACATCTGGTAATCAGTGGTCAACTGCCATTGCCGCACCGGAACCTCGCCCTGGAAGTCGACCGGAGACTGCTGCCTACCCGCGTGGCAGCTTGCCCACGCCGGATTGAGCAGATCCCAGAAGGCTGGGCCGCGGTCCCCTAGGTACGCGAAGGCTTGTGCTTGCAGCCACGTGGGGATCAACAACATGCCCAGCGCGAATGACCAAAGTGTCTTGCCGCTGTTCCTCATCAGGACCTTCCTTTGCGTTGGCGCGTCGCGCGTCGCCATAAACCATGGGGGAAAAACGGCATTCATCGACCACAAATGTTCCAAAATTCCAGCTTCAAAATCAATCGAAAATCGGGGATATTTGGAGCGCTCATTTTTCGCCCGATTTTCGAAGGATTACCTAGATGACCTCAATTCGCAAACCCTTGCAACGCTCCTTGTTGGTGTGCTTGATCGCTTCCGCTTTGCTGTCGCCGGTGTCTGCCAACAGCAAATTGGAGGGCTATTCCGGGCGCAATTTCGATGCCCGTACGCTGATCAATGCAGCGCAGCAGCGCGAACCGCAGGGTGCACAAGCCAGCGCGCTGCAAGCTCTGCGTTTACAGGTGCCTGAACTGGGCGTTGAGCTCGATGGGGTGAGCGGCGCCACGCGCTCGCTGGTGAATCATGTGGGCTATTTGACTGGCCCCAACCCGGTCGGCGACAGCAAAGCGGCGGCGCTCGCGTTTGTGCGCGACAACGCCAACCTGTTGGGCCTGCAAGCGGCCGATGTGGCGAATTTTGAGATCACCGACGACGTGCTGAGCAAAGCGAGTGGCGTTCGCCATCTGTATTTGCGCCAATTGCATCAAGGTCTACCGCTGTACAACGGGCAATTGCACATCAATATCGACCAGGACGGTGCGATTCTGTCGATTAACAATCAGTTTTTACCCAATTTGGCGCAGTCGGTGAATCGCGTGCAGCCCAGTTTGACTGCCGAACAAGCGGTCAGCGCTGCGGCAGCGCACCTGCAGCGCGCTGCTGGCCAAATCATCCAGACCGCAAGTGACTCCACGCCGCGCCAGCGCACCGTGATGCGTGCCAGCGACTTGTCCAGCCGCCCGATCGAAGCGACTTTAATGTTGTTGCCGATTGGCGCCGGGGAAGCGCGTTTGGTGTGGAATTTCCAGACTTGGCTGCCCGATGGCGGTGATGTCGCCGATTTCACCGTAGATGCGGAAACCGGCAAAGTGTGGACAAAATTGAGTTGGATCGGCCACGCCGATTACAAGGTTTATCCGGTCGGTGTCGAAAGTCCGCAGCACATTGCTCCGTTGCCACCGACGGATGGCCGGGTGACGGTTACTAATCCACAAAGCGCAGCCTCCCCATTCGGCTGGCACGATACCAACGGCGTAGCGGGTGCCGAATTCACCGTGACCCAGGGCAACAACGTTCACGCCTACACCGACGTTGATGCCAACAACGCCCCGGACGCCGGCAGCTCACCCGAGTGTACGGCCGCGCTGAATTGCGTGTTCCCGTTGGATTTGACCCAGGCACCGAGCACCTATCGCCCAGCCGCCGTTGCTAATTTGTTTTACTTCAACAACATCATGCATGACGTCGCCTATCCCTTTGGCTTCGACGAGGCGGGCGGCAATTTCCAAACCAACAACTACGGTAATGGTGGTTTAGGCAACGATTCGGTGCAAGCCGAAGCACAAGATGGCGCAGGCACCAATAACGCCAATTTCGCCACACCGCCGGACGGTCAACGGCCACGTATGCAAATGTTTGTTTGGACGGAGCCGACGCCCGCTCGCGATGGTAACTTCGATAACGGCATCGTCGCCCATGAGTACGGCCACGGCATTTCCAATCGTTTAGTGGGCGGTCCGTCGCAAACCAGCTGTTTGGCCAACAGCCAGCAAGCCGGAGAGGGCTTGTCGGACTGGTGGACGCTGTACTTCACGCAGCCCAATAGCACCAATTCTGCGGCGCGCTTGCGTGGCATTGGCACCTACGCGGCAAACCAACTGGTGTCTGGCCAGGGTATTCGCACTGACTATTACGACGGTGACCCGGCGGTGAACCCGGAGCCGCAGGAGAACACCTGGACCTATGCCTCCATCAACAACGCGGCGGTGCCGCATGGCGTGGGTTCCCGCTGGGCGCAGGCCTATTGGCAAGTGACTTGGGCTTTGATCGATAAACACGGATACGAGCCCGACATCGATGCCTTCACCCGCACGGTAGCCGACAAGGGCAATATCCGTGCGATGTACTACATTACTGAAGGTTTGAAGAACACCGCCTGCAGCCCGACCTTCGCCAATATCCGCGACGGTGTCATTCAAGCTGCGGCGGCTGTTCAACCGTATAACGGCGCGGATGTTTGCCTCATGTGGGGCGCCTTTGCGGAATTCGGGCTGGGTTCTAATGCGCTGTCGGGCGGTTCTTCCAGCACTTCGCCCACCAATGGTTTTAACATTCCGGCGGTCTGCAGTTTCTTGGGTTCAGCGCCAGAAAATCAGAAAATTTGCGCTGGCAGCAACGCGGTATTCCCGCTGACTTTGGGCGCCGCTTTTACGCCACCGGTCACCCTGAGCGTCACCGGCAATCCGCCCGGCACCACGACGTCATTTGCGAACAATCCGGTAAATGCGGTGCCAAGCGCCAGTTCATTGACCATCGGCAATACCGCAGGAGTGGCCCCAGGTAACTACAGCATGACTGTCAACGCCAGTTATGCGCCTGGTCCGGCGGCGACGCTGCCATTGAGCTTGGATGTGTTCAGCACCGTTCCCACGACGCCAAGCCTGAGTACGCCTGCCAATGCTGCAGTAGACGTTGTCGTTGCGCCCACTTTGACCTGGACTGCCGCCACGCAAAGCGCAAACTACGTGTTGGAAATCGCCACCAGCGCAGCGTTTGGCAGCATTGTCTACACCCGCACGGTAACCGGCACCAGCCACACCGTAGAAGTGCCGCTGACCGGCTCTACCGAGTATTTCTGGCGCGTACGCTCAACCAATAGCTGTGGTCCAGGCGCCAACACGACGACACGCTCGTTTACCACGCAGGCCTTCTTCTGCGTCTCGCCGAATCTGGCGATTCCAGACAATGTGCCAGCGGGTGTCACGTCGAATCTGGTTATCGCCAACAGCGGCTCAGTCACTGATCTGAATATGTCTTTGCAAGTCACCCACACCTTTGTGGGCGATTTGAGTTTCCGACTGACCCATGTGGAATCGGGCACAACTGCGTTGTTGATTAATCGACCAAGCAGCTGCTCGGGCAATGACATCAATGCCATTCTTGACGATGAAGCCGCCAGTCCAGTCCAATGCGCAGCGAGCGTGCCGACGATCAACGGCTCATTCCGCCCCGATAACCCGTTGACCGTTTTTGATGGTTTGGCGCGCAACGGCACGTGGCGATTAACGGCAAGCGACAATTCCGGCGCCGACCTTGGAACCGTCAATACTTGGTGTTTGTGGGGCACCGTGGGCGCTGCGCCGCTGCCCAATAGCATCTTTGCTCACGGCTTCGAATAAGCTTCTGTGGTGAACCAATGAGTTAAGGGCGGCCTGCGGGCCGCCTTTTTTGTGCTGGCGGGCCCGCGGCGCGGATACGCGCGTCAGCTCGCGTAGGATGTGTTGAGGAACGAAACGCATCAATTATTTATTGATTGGGACGCAAGCCGCGTGACGCGGAATGGTAGGGTGATCCCGCAGCCATCCTTCACCTCACCGTGCGGAATCCACCGTATACGGCGAAATAGCTTGTACCTCGGAGACATTCCGCCACCGACATTACGTCCCTACGGCACGTGGATTGTCTGGGTGTTTTGTTTCTACCCACATTGGGTCCCTACGGGACCAGATTCTTTCGATGTTCTTTTCTCGACCCATATTACGTTTCTCCGAATCGTTAACGAGAGCCTCACTTTGCGAGGGAGCCTTAAGCGACCGCGGCAATCCAGGGACGTTCGCTCCAGCCACCTCCAACGTCCCTGGGTTGCCACGGCCGTCGCCGCTGTCGCATCGAAGACCTCGCAATGACGAATCAATGACTTACGATGTAGGGATTTTCGCTTTCGTGGTGATGAAGACCCTACACTTGCGCAGACCTTTACCTGTTGGGGCACCCGAGCATGAATCGCAGATGGTATTGGCTGTACCCGATTTTAGCCATCAGCTTGCTGGTTTTGGCGTGGCTAGGCCCACTTGATCGGCTGGCGGAAGACCAGGCGCAAGCGGGGCTCAAGCGCGCGTTGGCCACCTTTGCAACCGCGCGCGCGCTGAACGGCATCATCTCGGTCGCCCAGGGTACCGAAGTGGCGGTCGAGCCAGGTGGGATTGGTGTCACCTTCGCGCCTGGTCAAGTGCTTGATCCCATTAATGATTTGCTTGAGCAGTTCTCAACCTTGATGCTCACCGCCAGCGTTTCCTTTGCGGCGCAAAGCGCCATGGTGGCGATGGGCAGCCATTGGATCATGTCGCTGCTGTTAACGCTGGCGATGGTGATCTGGTTATTGTGGTCACACATTCGTCATGAGTCAGCGCCGCTGGCGATGGGTCGTGTGTTGATGCTGCTGTTATTGGTGCGTTTTGCGGTGCCGGTGGCCGCACTAGGCAGTGATGCGGCGTTTCGCTGGTTTTTGTCTGATCGCTATGAAGAAAGCCAAGCGGCGCTGGCGCTGGACAGCGCAAAAGTCGGCGAATTGGCCGCGCCCGTGCAAACCAGCACGCCAGATGCGTCGATCGGTGACCGACTGCAGCGCTGGTGGACCGACACTGGCCAATCACTGGATGTGGGCCGGCGACTGGAAGCGCTGAAAGAGTCCGCAACGCGCGTTACCGAACATATTGTTGAGCTAATTGTCGTATTTTTGTTGCAAACGCTGATCATTCCGACGGCGCTACTGTGGTTAATCTGGCGCGCCGCATTAGGCTTGGTGCATAAGTGAGTGCTTCAGCAAACACGCGCGCGCTTTGGCAAATCCACTTCTGCGTACTGTTATGGGGATTCACCGCAATACTCGGCAAACTCATTTCTCTGCCAGCTTTGGCCTTAGTGGTATGGCGTATGTTATTGGTCAGTGTGGTGCTTTTGCTGGTGCCACGCGTATGGCGCGGCCTGTACGCATTACCGCGCCGTATGTGGCTGATTTTTAGCGGCATCGGCATCGTTGTCGCATTACACTGGCTCACTTTCTATGGCGCGATCAAGTTAGCCAATGCCTCGATCGCGGTCACCTGCATTGCACTGGCTCCGGTATTTTTGGCTTTGGTCGAGCCAATCATCACGTCCCGTCCATTCGCGCCGCGTGAGTTAGCACTCGGGATTGCCGTAGTTCCGGGTGTGGCCTTGGTGGTGGGCGGTGTGGATAAAGCCATGTATCTAGGAATCGCCGTCGGCGTCCTGTCCGCCTTTTTAGTGGCGATTTTCAGCTCGCTAAATAAGCGCTATATCGAGCGCGCCGATTCGTTAACGGTCACCGCGCTAGAACTGGGCGCCGGTGCAGCCTTCTTAGCGCTGGCCGGCTTTTGTATACCGATGCTGGGTAATCCGCTGCCAATGCCATCGCAGCATGATGCCGGCCTTTTATTACTATTGGCGATGGTTTGCACGCTTTTGCCATTTGCATTATCCCTAGTGGCATTACGCCAACTCAGCGCTTACAGTGCACAACTCGCGATCAATCTGGAACCCGTGTACGCAATTTTGTTGGCTATTCCTCTATTAGGTGAACAGCGCGAATTGTC
>CAZLSB010000220.1:0-6920 GCA_964561825.1 uncultured Xanthomonas sp. | reverse complement strand
GCAACGAAGCAGTGCGCCCAAGCTGGCGAGCAAAAAGTCCAAGTTATTGACGAACGAGCCCTTTGATTGATTTTCCGTCTTTCGCCGGCTTGCTACACTGCATGCCGCGTCTGTGATTGGAGTTCCTTGTGCGTATCTTGGCTGCTTTAGTTGTGCTGTTCGCTAGCGCCACACCTGTATGTGCGCAAGGCAAAATTGCCGCGAGTGTCAACAGCGCGTTGGCCCGTGATTCACGCGCGCCGGTGCTGGTCAGTTTGAGCGAGCAATTGGACGTCGCCAAAATTGCCAGCAAACGCAGCGGTGATGCGCGGCTGATTGCCAGTGTCAACGCGTTGCGTGCCCAGGCGGCGCGCACGCAGGCGCCGTTGCGCGCCTGGCTGGACGCACGCGGCATTGTTTACAAGGCGTATTGGGCAGCCAATTTCATCGCGCTTGATGCGAATGCTGAGTTAAGCGCGCAATTGGCCGCGCGTGTCGATGTCGCCAAGATCGAACTTGATTCGACGTTTTTCTTGGACGATCCAGTCGAGCAAAGCCCAAGCAGCAAAGCGATCACTGCCATTGAGCCGGGTGTCAATCAAGTCCGGGCGCCGGCGCTGTGGGCGATGGGTTTTCGCGGTCAAGGCGTGCTGATCGCCGGTCAGGACACCGGTTATGACTGGGATCACCCGGCGTTGATGCGCAGCTATGCGGGTTGGGTTGGTAATACTGCTAACCATGATTACCATTGGTTTGATGCGATCAAATCGGGCGGTGGCGTCTGTGGCGCCAATGCGCTGGCGCCGTGCGACGACAACTCGCATGGCACGCACACCATGGGAACGATGGTCGGCGACGATGGTGGCAGCAATCAAATTGGCGTGGCGCCGGGCGCGCGCTGGATTGCCTGTCGCAATATGGACCGGGGTAATGGCACACCCAGCACGTATAGCGATTGTTTCCAGTTCTTTTTAGCGCCAACCGACCGTGCCGGCAATAGTCCAGATCCCAGCCGTGCGCCGCATGTGATCAATAATTCCTGGGGTTGTCCACCTTCAGAGGGCTGTGTCGCTCCAACAATATTGCAGACCGTCGTTGAGAATGTCCGCAATGCCGGCATTCTGGTGGTGGTCTCGGCGGGAAATGGCGGATCTGCTTGTTCCACGGTGGCCGATCCGCCGGCCATCTATGCGGCCAGTTTCAGCGTGGGTGCGGTGAGCGGCACCAGCATGGCGAGCTTCAGCAGCCGTGGTCCCGTGCTCATTGATGGCAGCAGTCGCTTGAAACCGGATATCGTCGCGCCCGGCGTGAGCACCCGATCTGCTCTACCTGGCACCGGCTATGGAACTAAGAGCGGGACCAGCATGGCCGGCCCGCACGTGGCCGGTGTTGCCGCATTGTTGATGAGCATCGACCCCACGCTAAAACGCGATCCGGCGCGCATCGAAGCACTGATGCGTAGTACGGCGGTGCTCGACACCATCAACGCGCAAGCGTGTGGTGGCATTGCGGCGGCAACCATTCCGAACAATGTGGTCGGTTATGGGCGCATCGACGCGCTCTCCGCAGCTCGCAATGGGCTGGGCGTGTTGGGCATCAACGGCTTCGAGTGATCGCCCATCACGCGGGCCGGCGTCTACGCCACCACCATAAAGCGCCGAACAGCGCGATGATCGGCGCGGCGATGGCTGCCCAGCGGCCGGCGCTGCGCAATGTTGCGGCGCGCAACTCAGCCTCGACCTTATCGAAATTCGGTTCTGGGCAATGCCGGCCAAAACTGGCGCCCCATGGCACCAAAGCGCCTTCATGCAGATAGCGGCGATACAAGGTCTGCGCGGTTTCCGGTTGGCGATCAACCAGCCAGCGGGTGCCTTCGCACAAAACGGCCGCAAACGCTTGCGAGCGCGCGGGCAGTAAATCGGCCGCCTGCCCCGCGTGTCCGGCGGCGACAATGCGGTAATGGAAGCGCTCCAGCGGTTGCGCGCGACTGGCGCCTAAACGTTGGCGTTCGCCGTCGCTGGTGTAGGGGCCCGCAACGATAAGATCGCTGCGTGCGTTAAACACTGGGTTGTAGTCTTCGTCGTAGGTGATCGGGCTGTTGAGGTCAAAGCTGCCACCCCAGCTGAAATAGTCTGGATCGCCCTCGTAACCCATGATTTCCATGCCGTGCCAACGGGCAATCTCGGCAGCCTCAAACCAGGCGCGCGCTTGGCCGGTGCGTGTCCACGCATCGGTAGCGCCACGCGCAGCGATATAGCGCGCCGCCTGATCGCGCGTGGCTGGATCGTCGAAATAGTTCAGCGCGAGGTCCAAACGGCCTTCGCGCAACAGGCGCCGCGCCAGCAGCGCGCGCAATTGGTTGGCGGGTGGCGGCGTTTGATAGCTGTCCTCGTATGCGTCTTCTGGATTGCTGGGCGGCGGCACGATGGCCTGCGGCGCAAGCCGATCGACCATGGCTTTGAGCTCATCAACGGTGACTACCCGCTCGGCGACGTAGGCGGCGTCGGTCCAATAGACCTCGGCCGCGGCGAATAACAGTTCCAACGCTTGCACATAATCGCCGCGCGACAGCGCCAAGGTACCGGCTTCCGCCTGTACGCGGCAGCGTGGTTTGAGTTGTTCGCGCAGGTAATAGTCGTCCCCAGTTCCCAGCGGCACCTCACCCCAGCTTTCTTCGGCTGGAAAGCCCTGCGCCGCGGCGGCGTAGGCTTGCGCCGCCGCAGCGGTATTGCCCGCGCGCAGCGCCAGCTTGGCGCGCACCCAGGCGGCCAGCGCCGATTGCGATTGCCCGGCGAGTTTGGCAGCCTGCTCAAAACGGCCGGCGCGATAGGCAATAGCGGCGACCTTGTCTGGCGCCGGTATCGATGGCGCAGCCGCGATGCGATCCAACAAGGACAGCAGGCGCGGGCCGTCGGCGGGCGCATTGAAGTCCTGGTATTCGGCTTCTGGGTCAATTTCGATCAACTCGTTGTAGCGCGAATACAAATAAGCCAGCAGCAATTTAGTGCCGACTTGATCGGCGAGCAGTGCATCGATTTGAATTGGATCGTTCACTGCGCCGCGCGCGACAAACAATAACGAGGTGAAACCCACGTTGGAGCCGTAAGCGGCTTGTTGCGCGTACAAACGCACGGCGCCAGCCACGTCACCGCCTTCGCGCAGCAGGCGTGCTTGTTCGCCCAAACTGGCGACCGCCAAGCCCAAAGGATCACTTGAGCCCGCGCGCGCCAAACTGCGCGTGCGTTCAAACGCGTCGGTGGCCGCCGCCGCATCACCGTTCAAGCGCTGAACGCGGCCTTCCATGAAGCTCGCCCACAGACCACGATGGCTGCGCTCCGCATCAGGCAAGGCGGAAACCGCTTGGAAATAGGTCAACGCGGCAGGGAAATCGTCCTGCGTAAAAGCCAGCGCGCCGGCCGCGTAGAGCGCCACATCGCGTGGCAAATCAGCGGCATGGCTGAGTGCTTGGTCAGCAGAGGCGGCGCCGCGCATCGCGGCAAGCGCTTGCACCTGGGTGGCGCTCAAACCCAGCGCATCGGCCTTGGCGCGCGCCTCGTTAGGCTCATCCCACCAGCCGCCTTCCACCACGATCAGCGCATCGTCTGGTTTAGCCAGCAGATGTTTGATCTCAAAATCGAACACGCCTTCCGGCAAGGCACCCATGATCTGCGCGCGACGGTCAAGCAAGGTCATCGGAAAATCCGGGCCACAGGCCAAGGCCGGCAGACTCAGGACTAATGCGGCGCACAGCGCGCTGAGCTTGCCCCGCGCCGTAGGCGATCGCGGGGCAACTGAGGTTACTTGGATCATTACAAGGACCACTCCTGTGCCAACGCTAAATCACAACGCGCCCAGCCCACCCGCGCCACCTCACCGACCGCCAGCCAGGCATCGCTAGGCAACAGGCGCAAGGCTGCCGCTTCTTGCTGAACACGATAGCGCCCCAAACCATCGGCGAGGCGACAACTCGCGGGCAACTCGATACTCGGCGCCGGCGCATCCAGGTTGCCGATGTTACGTACGCTGAGGTCAAATGCGCCATTGGCGGCGACCCGCGCGGTGACCACAAAACGCGCCGTCAACGGTTGGCGGGCGATCACAGCCGCTAGCGTGGTCGCGCTCCAGGCCCGTCGATCGCCCTGCAGCGGCAATCGGAACCATACAAAACCCTGAAGCTGCGCGCTGCGCGGCAGCTTGGCCAGATAGTCGGCAACTTGGCGCGGGTCAGCGCGCAGTTCGCGCCCGGCCGCACCACTGTGATCGAACAAACCCTCGGCATCGACCGCCACCACCTGCCCTTGCGCCGTGCTGGCCACCCGCACGCCGTACGCTGGCAGCGCAATCCAAAACGGATGCGGCGCGCGCTCGGCGTAGCTGCGCGTCCACTGCAAAGCCCGCTGCGGATCAAACAAGGCCCGATCTGGCCGCTCCACCGCATGCACTTGCAGCACACTGTCATCGACCGCAGCGAGCACCGCGCTCAGCGCCTCGCTCTCTAACCAAGTCGGCAGTGCGGTGATCGACAGTTTTAGATCCGCCGCCAGCGCGCCACGCAACGCACGCAACCACGGCGCATAGTCACCCAGCGCCGCGCTGGCACAATCGTGATCAATCTCGATACCCAGCAGCGGCAGCTGCGCGGCGCGCCACTGCGCGATCAGCGGGTTAAGCGTCGTCAGCAGCGTCGGCACGTCGATAGGCAAACGCGCGCCTTCGATTCTGACCACCAAACGCAGCGCTTTACCGCTGCGTTTCAGCGCGGCCAAATCGGGGCCAGCCTTGACAAAACGCGTGCCGACCACCTGCAAACCCAACACCCGCCAGCCAGAAAAACTGGCCGATTGTGCGCTGAGCGCGTTGCTCACCGCCGGAGTCCACTGGCGTTGCCAAAGGTAGGCTTGGTGCTGAAATTGGGGTTGCGCGCAGCTCAGCAATAGGGAAATCGCCACACTGCCCATCAGCAGCTGGAAGACTGCCCTGGTAGTCCGGTTCATCAAAACCGTGCCGAATGAGACGGGCTGCTAGCCATTGCCCACCCAACTGGCCAACAGCGGCACCCATAACACCGCAATTAGGATGCCGTAACCGACCAGTGCGGCGGCCAATTCCGGCGCTAATTTGGCATCGGTGGCCAATGCGCCAGCGGTGATCATGGCCGGCATGGCTGATTGCAGCGTGTTGACTGCGCGGATCATCGCGTCCGCGCCAGCAACGGTGGCAATCGCGTACGCGACTGCGGGCAATATCAGCAGCTTCAGGCCTAGGCCCGCGGCAAGCGGCGCCGCGTATGCCCGCGAGGGCACCAGTTTCAATTGGAAGCCGACCGCGAACATGGCCATCGGCACCAACATGCCGGCCAGCGTTTCGATCAGCCCCTCAATCAACGCGGGGCGCTGCCAGGGCATCAGCCCGATCAGCAAGGCCGCAAAGGATGGGAAAGTCAGAATTTTGCGAATCACCATGAGCACGCTGGGCCGCGTGGCGCCGCCGTACAGCGCAACCACGATCAAACCGAAGCTCGACAATAAAATGAAGGAGCCGAGCTGATCGTAAACCACCGCATAGGCCAGCGCATCGTGACCCAAGGTCGCTTCAACCATTGGGTAACCCAGAAAAGCGGTATTGCCAAGCGCCACGCACAGCAACAAACAACCAATCACCTCGCGCCGCCAAGCAAACAAGCGTGCCAGCAAAAAGACCATCAGCACGGTGAGCAGCGCCAACAGCCAGGGTGTTATTGCCAGCACCAGCAACTCGGCACGAAACTGCAAACCGTGCACCGCCTTGAGCACCAGCGCCGGCAGCAATAACCAGATCACCAGTCGATTGATCACCTCCGGGGTGTTCAGCGGCAACAGGCTGCTGTGCGCGAACACCTTACCGAGCGTCAGCATGACGATAACCAAAAACATCGCGGGCGACAGGCTCATCGAAGGATCAACAGGGTGATTTTGGGAATCGGCAGTCGATCAGCATGGCTTTAGCCGATCGCGCTGTCGATATGTTGTTGACTGCCATCAGGCAAACGTTTCCGGGTGTGAGCCAAACTATGGCCGCCAAGCGACGTCATCGCGAGGCCTGCCCGGCGCTGACTAGACGCACATAGAAGCATTTACGGGCAGGACGCGGCAAGCCAGCGGCCGTGCCTGGAATGCCGCGGCGCGCACCGCTCGAGGACTGTTGCGCCTTCTTGCGGCGCGTGCCTCGCAAGCGCGATTCAACCTAGCGGCCCGCCGCGCTTTCCCAAAGCATTCGACGACAACATCGTGCAGGAAGTCAGCAAAGCACTTTGGAATCGCCGCCAAATACAAGTGGACTACCGCCGCGGCGGCGCCCGCGTCGCCAAATCGATGATCTTGCACCCGCAAGGCCTGGTGCTCGACGGCGAAGTGCTCACGCTGATCGCCGTAGCCAACAACTACGTCGAGCCCTACAACTTCAACCTAATGCGCATGAGCAAGGCGCAAATGCTGCCCGGCGACAGCCGCAAACTCGACGCTTTCAACTTCAAACAACACGTCGGCAAAGACTTCAACTGGCCCTACGGCCAACCCGAACAAATCGAGTTCTGGGTCCACCAGGATCGCGTCATCGAGTTCGAAGAAATGCCGATCAGCGAAGACCAAAAGATCAATCCAAAACCCAATAAAGACGGGTTCCATCGGGTGACCGCCACCGTGGTGCCAAATGTCAGGCTCGATGCGTTTTTGCTGAGCTTTGGGGAGCAGGTGTATCGCGAGGAAGAGGAGTAGGTGATGCCTAAAGCCACCACGACGAGCCTACAAAATGCCATTTGCAAAATCGGAGCGGATCTGGGATTCGAAAGTTCTGTCGAGACCACTCTTCTTCCCGCGAACAACTATTCGCCACGGTACGCCCCCATCTGTCAGGGCCTTGGCTGACTAGGTCGCGGCGGTAGAAGAGCTTTGCTTGGTCGTGTT
>CAZLSB010000219.1:0-6920 GCA_964561825.1 uncultured Xanthomonas sp. | reverse complement strand
GCGCACAAAATCGGGTGGGATGCTGGCTTCGGTGACATCGTCGATGTGCGCGATCTCGGCGAGTTCTGGATCGATCTTGAAACGCCGCAAATTGCAGACAAACAGAATGCGGCCATCCGGGGCCAAACAACGCAGTGCGTCGCGTAATAACGCGGCGTGATCGCGCTGCACATCAAACACCGTGGGGGTGCGTTTGGAGTTGGAAAATGTCGGCGGATCAACGTAGATCAGGTCGAATTGTTCGCGGCATTGGCTCAGCCAACGTACCGCATCGTCGGCGACCAATCGATGCCGGCGTGGATCAATCTGATTGAGGCGGAAGTTGCGCTCTGCCCATTGGTTATAGGTGGGCGATAAGTCCACGCTGACGCTGTCGCGCGCGCCGCCTAAGGCCGCGGCGACGCTGGCCGATGCGGTGTACGAAAACAGGTTTAAAAAGCGCCGGCCGCGCGCGCTGTCGTGGATCCAGTTGCGGATTTGCCGGGTATCGAGAAACAGGCCGGAATCGAGATAATCCTGCAAATTGACTTCGAAACGTGCGCCTGCTTCGCGCACGATGAAGTGATCGCCGCTGCTGTCTTGGCGACGATATTGCGCATCGGGCGATTGGCTACGACGTTGTTTGATGTAGATGCGCTCGGTCGGCACATCAAACGCGCGGCGCGCGGCGAACAGCAAATCCTTGAAGCGCGCTTCGGCCTTCGCGGCTGGGATTTCGCTGGGCGCGGCGTATTCCTGGATGTGCAAACGGTCGCCATAGACGTCGATCGCCGCTGAATATTCGGGCATATCGGCGTCGTAGACCCGATAACATTCGATTTGTTCGCGCTCTAACCAGCGTTTCAGGCGTTTGCGATTTTTCAGCAGCCGGTTGTAGACCATTTCGGCGCCCGGACTTTTGAATCGCACCGGCGCGTCGGCGCGCACGCTTGATACCGCGGCAATGTCGCCGGTAATCAACAAACATTCGATCGTGCCGTTGTAGATTTTCTGAATCTTTTCAGCGCGTAGCTCAGTGGCGCGCGCCAAAGGCTCGGTTCCCGCCAATAACGCGAAGCGCCAGCCGGCCAGGTTTTGCTTCAACGCCTGACCAAATTCGCGATGCACCGGCATCAATTCGCGTTCCTGCCCCAGGCGTTCGCCATAGGGCAGATTGCCGACGACCAAGCCGTGCGCGAAGCCGGCGGGAGGATGCAGACGTTGGGCGTCATGCGTTGCCAGCTGACAAAAACCGGCCATACGCGCTGCTTGCAATTGGCCGCGCGCCAGTCGGATCGCATTGGCGTCGCTATCACTGCCAAAACCGCGCACGCGCAAACTCTGCAAGCCGCGTTGCGCCTGATCATCGACTTCCAAACGCATGGATTCCCAAGTGGCGACGTTGTGGCCACGCCAGCGGCTCCAGGCGAAATCGCTGCGCAGCCATTGTGCCGGCACGTTGGCGGCCATCCACAGCGCTTCGATCAACAAGGTTCCACCACCGCAAAACGGGTCGACAATGGCCGCTTCGGTTTTGCCCAACTCGGGCCAGCCGGCGCGCACTAGCAAGGCGGCGGCGAGGTTTTCTTTGATCGGCGCCTCGTGTCCGGGCCGACGGTAACCGCGTTCATGCAGGGAGCCGCCGACCAGATCCAAGGAAATCACCGCACGCGAGCCCTTCAATGCGACGTAAACCGACGCATCCGGCAGGTCTGCATCCACGTAGGGCCGCACGCCATCGCGCTCGCGAAATGCATCAGCAATGGCGTCTTTGACCCGCAGCATGGCAAAACGAGTGTCCCGGAAAGCCGGTGATTTTCCCGCCACGTGCACCGAAAAACGATCCTGCGAACCAAAATGCTCATGCCAAGCCACGCTACGTCCCAGCGCGTACAAGTCATCTGGATCGGCGATCTCGGCTGCGCCCAAGGTCAACAGCCAACGGCTGGGCAGCCGCGCGCTGTAACCAATTCGATAGAGATTCTCCAAGGTGGCAGTGCACTCCACGCCGGCTACGGTTTCTTGGATCTCGGTGGCACCGAGCGCCGCCAACTCGCGCGCCAGCAAGGTTTCTAGCCCACGCGCACAGGTGGCAAACAAGGTTAAAGCGGTCATTGATGGGACTCTAAAATGCGTGACAAAAATGTTGCGAAATCGCGCTCAATCGCGGGGATGACATCGGTCAGACGATGATCGGCATCGTACAGATGCAAAGTCGCGCGGGTTGCGGCGGCCAGCGCGTAGACCTCCCCGGGCCCAATCAATTCATCGCGCCAGCCATGAACGATGGCAATATGCCGCGCGTGCAGGCTCAGATCAGGCGAAATGCCGGGCAAGCGCAGCGGTGGCGCTAACAGAAACAGGCCTTCGATCGCACGCTGCATAGACGCCAAACCCGACACATAAGCACCCAGGCTGGAACCGACCAACACCAGCGGGCGCGGCGCACGATCGATCTTCGGCAGCAGTCTATCCAGACGCGCGAGCGGTTCAACAATGCCCTGATCGTCGACACGTTCGCTGCTGAAACCCAAACCTTCAGCGACCGCTGCCAGCCGCGTCACCTTGGTAGCGTTAGGGCCACTCTCCATGCCGTGCGACAAAATCACATGGCCCACAGGGGCTGGGTTCAACATTGAATACTCCATTAGCCAGCTGGCAGCGCATGCAGGCGCTGCGTGCGGATCGCTATCCTACCTAAGCCGCGCACCCGCGCACGTACCCATTGAGCCCCCATGCCGATCGCCCACACGCCATTGCCCTATGTCGCCAAGCTGACGCTGCGCGAAATCAGCGATATCCGACTTGTTGTGGTGCACTGTACGGAACTGCCCAGCCTGGAACTGGCGCGGCAATTTGGTGAACAAGCAGCCTACCCCAGTGGCACGGGCAACAGCGGTCATTACTACATTGATCGCGACGGCCACACGCAGGAATACGTGCCAATTGAACGGATTGCGCATCACACGCGTGGCTGGAACCCACAGTCCATTGGCATCGAGTTGGTCAATCTAGGCCGCTACCCGGATTGGTTGGATTCGCGCACGCAACAGATGACCGAGCCCTACCCGCCCGAGCAGATCAGCGCCTTATTGACGCTGATTGCCGATCTGCGCCGACGTTGTCCGACACTCACCGACATCGCCGGCCATGAGGATTTGGACTTGACTGAAGTGCCGGCCAGCGACGACGCCCATCGAGTGGTGCGTCGCAAACGTGATCCGGGTCCGCTGTTTCCGTGGACAGAAGTGATTGCCAGCTGCGCGCTGCGCCGACGAATGGCTGCGCAGTTGCCGTAACCCGGATCTTTCATGAATGACAAGCGCCCTCGCTGCCTCTTGATCGCCTAGCGATTTTTCCTCAGTGAGCATTCACGAGCAGGCCGCGGCCATCCAGCGGCCGTGCCTCGATTGCCACGCCACGCGCGCACAGATCAAGGATCATTGCCGCTTCTCGCGGCGCGTGCCTTGCAATGACGAATCAACGACTTACGATATCCGTTCATGGAGAGGCCCGTGGCCCGTGGGAGCGCTTCGGCGTCCTCATCAGCGCTGCGCGCAAGCGCGCTCCCCACAAGAACCATACGCACGCGTAGCGTAGATGTTTGTAACAATGCTCACCATAATGAGCGCATCCATTGATGCGAGTGCAAAAGATGCCATCCGATTTCTTAAGTTTTCTCGGCGCCGGCTTGAGCGGGTCGCCCTGGTGGTTGGTGTTGAGCTACTTTTTGCTCGTCACTCAACTGACCATTTTTGCGGTGACCTTGTATCTGCATCGCAGTCAGGCACATCGTGGTGTGGAATTTCACCCCATCGTCGCGCATCTGTTTCGGTTCTGGGCGTGGTTGACCACGGCGATGGTCACCAAAGAATGGGTGGCAATTCATCGCAAACACCATGCCAAATGCGAAACAGCTGAGGACCCGCATAGCCCGCAGATTTACGGCATCAACAAGGTGCTGTTCCACGGCGTAGTGCTCTACCAACAAGCGCGCCAAGACCGCGCGATGGTTGAACAATATGGCGCAAACACGCCGAACGATTGGCTGGAACGCCGCCTCTATGCAGCGCATCCGCCGCTGGGGCCAACCATCATGTTGTTCATCAACTTTGCGCTATTTGGGGTTATTGGGATTGCCGTTTGGGCGATCCAGATGCTGTGGATACCGGTGTTCGCGGCAGGCGTCGTCAATGGTCTGGGCCACTGGTGGGGATATCGCAACTTCGAGACCAGCGATAGTTCGACCAATCTAACGCCGTGGGCCTTGTTTATTGGCGGGGAGGAACTGCATAACAATCATCACGCCTATCCGAGTTCATCGAAATTTGCGCTGCGTAAATATGAGTTTGATTTGGGCTGGTTTGTCATCCGTATCTTATCGGCCTTGCGATTAGCCAAAGTGACCCGCGTGGCGCCCAGTTTGTCGATTCGCCCGAACGTCAGCATGCCGGACTCCGATACCGTGCGCGCGCTACTCACCCACCGTTTTAGCGTGATGCGTGAGTATTTCCGTGGCGTGATTTTGCCGGTACTGCGTGAAGAGGCCAATCGAGCAGGCGGACAAATGGCGCAGCTTGGCGGTCGACTGAAACGCGCGCTGGCCAACGATGGTCGCTGGTTGGACGCCGATTCTCGGGAGCGAATGAGCGCCTGGGTGCGCGAACGGCCATTGATGGCCACCGTGATGGACTATCAGCGCCGTTTGGCCGACACCCTGGAACGCTCGGGACGCAATAGCGACACAGTGAAAGAGGCAATCCGCGCGTGGTGTGACGACGCCGAGCGCTCCGGCGTTGTCGCATTGGAACAATTCGCACGGCGCATCAAAGGCTACCAACTGGTCGGCGCCTGAGCGGCATTCCTGGCTCATCCGAAAACGCTCAACTGCAAGTCGGCGATCCGCAGAGCCCTCAGGAGCGCCGAGTTGGGCGATCCGGATAGCCCTCTGGAGCGCCGAGTTGGGCGATCCGGATAGCCCACTGGAGCGCCGAGTTGGGCGCCTGCTCTTGCACCCGGAAGAACGCAAAGCCACCAGAATGGGCCGCTCGGGACAGGTTCAGAGTTTCCCTAGCTACAATGCCGACCCGCGCAAATGAACCTTGCCATGCGAGCTGCTACGTCCTTACCGCTGATTGCGCTGCTCGCTGGTTTGTCGATGCTCGGTCCGTTTGCGATCGACACCTTCTTTCCGGCATTTCCGGCGATTGCTGGCGAATTCTCGGCAACGCCGTTTCAAATGCAGCAGACCCTGTCGATCTATCTGATCGCTTATGCATTGATGGCCTTGTTGCACGGTGGCTTGTCTGACGCGATCGGCCGTCGACCGGTCATTTTGGCCACCTTGGTGGTATTTACCTTGGCCTCGGTAGGCTGCGCTTTATCGCGCAGCATCGACGAGCTTTTGTTGTTTCGCGCCGTTCAAGGTTTGAGTGCGGGTGCCGGCGTCATCGTGGGGCGCGCGATTGTGCGCGATTGTTTTGAGGGTTCACAGGCGCAGCGGGTGATGAGCGGCATCAGCATGATTTTCGGCATCGCGCCGGCATTGGCACCAATCATTGGTGGGTATCTGCTGTATTTCGGCTGGCGCGCGTCGTTCTGGTTTCTGGTGTTGGCTTCAGCGGCGTTATTGATTGCCTGTTGGCGCAGTTTGCCAGAAACCCACCCACGCGCCGCCCGCACGCCGTTGCGGCCCGGCTCTTTGGTATTGGGCTATTTGCACATGTTGCGCAGCGGGCGTTTCGTATTGTTGTGCTTCGCCGGTGGTTTCAATTTCTCGGCGATGTTTCTGTACATCAGCTCGGCGCCGGCCTTTGTGCTGGAGATTTTGCAACTCAACGAACGCCAATTTGGCGCGTTTTTTGTTCCCACCATCAGCGGCATGGTGATTGGCGCATTTGTCAGCGGTCGCATGGCCGGGCGTATCCAGAGCCGCACGGGTCTGGCTTTGGCCTACGCGGTCATGCTCATCGCGGCCGTCGTCAACGTTGTCTACACGCAATCCGTTGATCAAGTGGTGTGGCCCTATGCGGTGTTACCGATCGCGTTTATTGCGTTTGGCGTGGCGATTGCATTCCCGCTATTGACCATCGCCAGCATGGATCTGTTTCCCGAACGGCGTGGCGGCGCCAGTTCGCTGCAGATGTTCCTGAGTTTAATCGTCAACGCCAGTGTCGCAGGCTTGTTATCGCCGTTGCTGCAACACAGTGCGCCACACTTGGCGATAGGCGCGGCGCTGCTGACACTGGTCGGCATGAGCTTGTACTTATTTGCCCGCTCAGCGATCCCACGAATGCTGCCTGCATGAGTGGTGCGCCGGGTCATGCCCGCCAGTTGCGCAGTAACAGTCCCAACACGGCTGCGTCCTGAAGCTCTCCAGCGACCAACCAGCGCTCGTGCATCAAGCCCTCATGCACAAAGCCCAAACGCTCCAAACACTTGAGCGAGGCCAGATTACGCGGATCAACGTCGGCCTCAATGCGGCGCAGGCGCAAATCGTCACGGGCATGGTCCAGAAGCCGGCTGAGGGCCTCGTTTGCGATGCCCTGACGCCAAAAACGCGAGTTCAAGATGTAGCCAATTTCTGCACGGCCCTGCGCCCAGTTGACTTGGAACAGGGTGCAGGTGCCGATGATCTGTCCCTCAGACGGTAACTCGATGCCCCACTGCTTTAGATCGCCGCGCTTCACGTAAGTGCTTATTTCAGTGAGATATTGCACCGCCTCGGCATACTCACGCATCGGCGGTCGACTCCAATAACGCATCACGCGCTCATCCGAAAACACCTCGAACAAGGCATCGGTGTCGGTATCGAGCAATGGACGCAGACGTAGTCGCGGCGTAAGCAACACTGGCAGCTCAGTCGCTATCATCCTAGTAGTCCAGCTGGGAGAAAAATTAGGATCGCACGGATCGTCATTGCGAGGGAGCCTTGGCGACCG
>CAZLSB010000218.1:1859-6947 GCA_964561825.1 uncultured Xanthomonas sp. | reverse complement strand
TTGCGCACCGCAACCTGAGGACCTGCAAGCGCTAATCCCGTCCGCTATGTCCGAATCCACCCGCTCCGCGTTCGCTCGCGGCAAAACTGTCGACCAGCCGAAAATGTGCATGCAATATCGGGACCAGGATCAATTGTGCGATCCGATCGCCGGGTGCAATGGTAAAGCTCTGCTCGCTGCGGTTCCAGCACGACACCAATAGCGGACCTTGATAATCAGAATCAATCAAACCGACGAGATTGCCCAAAACGATGCCATGCCGCGCACCCAAGCCGGAACGCGGCAATATCAGCGCGGCAACGCCGGGGTCGGCAATATGGATGGCCATGCCTGTCGAAATTAGCTGGCTCTCGCCAGCCTGCAATTGCAGCGGCTCGGCCATGCAGGCGCGTAAATCAAGCCCCGCCGACCCCGCTGTTGCGTAATCGGCCAACGGCCACAGGGTGCCCAAACGGACGTCCAGTATCTTCACCGCCAGATCAATCGCCCCGGCGCTCATGGTTGGCGGCCCAGACGTGCCGCAATCAAGTCGATCAGCAAAGCCGCCAACGCGCGTTTGCTGCCACTGCCCAATTCGGTCACGGTATCGGCAGAAATGACCGTTAAGGCGTTGTCGTCCCGATCAAAAGCCGCGTCGGGGCCAACTTGGTTGGCGACAATCAAGTCCAGGCCCTTGGCCGCCAATTTGCCCCGCGCGTAGGCCACCACATCGCGCGTTTCGGCGGCAAATCCAACCACCAAACGCGGCCTTTGGCCGGCCGCCAGTTCGGCGATGATGTCTGGATTGCGGACCAGGTCCAGCGTGATGTGCTGCGCGCCTTTTTTGATCTTATGCGCTTCACTGCACGCCGGTCGGTAGTCCGCCACGGCCGCAGCGCCGATGTACACATGGGCGTCAACGCAGGCTGCCAAAACCGCCGCGCGCATATCCAGTGCGCTGCGCACATCGCTACGAATGCAGTCGACCGGGGTGGGCAAATGGACCGGGCCGGCGATCAGATGCACTTGCGCGCCGGCGGCTCGTGCGGCATCGGCAATCGCAAAACCCATCTTGCCGGAACTGCGATTGCCAAGGAATCGCACCGGATCGAGATCTTCAAAGGTTGGGCCGGCACTCACCACCACTTTGTAACCGGACAGCGTGGCCGCGCTTGGCTGCAAGGCATCCAGCATCTGCGCGGCTTCCCACATGCGCCCGGCGCCCACATCACCGCAGGCCTGACTGCCGCTAGCGGGGCCAAGGACTCGAACGCCGCGCGCACCGAGTGCGGCAAGATTCTCTTGTACGGTCGGGTGCGCCCACATCTGCGCGTTCATCGCCGGTGCCAAGGCCAGAGGTGCCGCGCTGGCCAGACACAGCGTGGTTAGCAAATCATCGGCGATGCCACAGCGCAGGCGCGCGATCAAATCGGCGGTGGCTGGCGCAATCAGGATCTGCGTGGCCCAGCGCGCTAATTCGATATGGCCCATCGCCGCTTCGGCCGATTCATCCCACAGGCTGCTACGTACGGCGCGCCCGGAAAGCGCCTGAAAGGTAGCGGCGCCGACAAAATGCTGCGCCGATGGCGTCATGACCACCTGCACCTGCGCGCCGCGCTCACGCGCGCGACGCACTAACTCTGCGCTTTTGTAGGCCGCGATGCCGGCGCCGACACCGAGCAATAAGCGCATGGAGGCAAGATCGGGCACGCGTCAGAAAATTCCTACGAAAAGACCAGCTGGAGACTACCGGAAATTGCGAAAAGCACCGCTTTTCTGCATCCGATCGTCAAGGGATGCTGATCGTCTGCACCGACCGGACACCCGACATGAATCCACATCTGCCGATCCACAGCTGGCCCGACGGCGAACGACCTCGCGAACGTCTGTTGGAGCTCGGCCCGGCGCGCTTGAGCGACGCTGAACTACTGGCGCTATTGTTGGGCAGCGGCACGCGCGGCCGCAGTGCGGTTGACGTCGCCCGCGAACTGATCAAAGCCAAGGGTGATTTACGCCGGGCCATCGCTTGCGCGCGCAACGAGGTCCCGACGGGTCTGGGGATAGGTCCGGCGAAATGGGCGTTGTTGCAAGCCTGCGCTGAGATCGGTCGACGATCGCATGCCAGCCCTTTACTGCGCGGCAATCCGATCAGCGCGCCTGCCGACGTGCAACAAGCTTTTCGGGCGCGCTTGCGGGATGCCGATCATGAGATTTTCTCGGTGCTATTTCTGGACGCGCGCCATCAGGTCATTTGTATAGAGGATTTGTTTCATGGTGGGCTCACCGGTGCTGCGGTGTATGTGGGCGAAGTGGTCAAGCGCGCGTTGAAACTCGGCGCTGCAGCGCTGGTGGTAGCGCACAATCATCCTTCCGGCGTTGCCGAACCTAGCGCCGCCGATCGTGAACTCACTGAGCGCTTGCGGCAGGCACTGACTTTAGTGGAGATCAGATTGCTTGATCATGTCGTCGTCGGCGATGCGCACAGCGTTTCCTTTGCGGAACGCGGCTGGTTATAGCGCCGCACAAAACATCGCTGGCGATGCGCCGAATGCTCGTAGGCTCGTATACTCGGCAACCAATCGCCACCGAAGGCCAGCGGGTCCGGCATGCCAGTCGATATTGCTTCCGCTTTGCTCCATTTGGATCGCCAGTTTCCCGCGGATGCCAACGAGCTGCGCGTATGCGTAGTTGCGCAAGCCGCAACCGCTCTACGCGAACGGCGCCCGGACCTTTTTGCGATCATGCAAGAGGTGGGGCAAGCCTATTTGCTGGTCTTTGGCGTTGAGCGGCAGGCGCAGCTAAAACGCGTACAAGACGCGTTGGCCTTGAGTTTTGTACGGATGGCCAGCCGCCACGGCAGTTGGGGCAACGATCTCCACGAGTACCACAACGAGCAGCACGCGCTGGAACTGCTCAATGGCCGTTTGGCGCGTTTGCGGCTGCAATTGGGCTGGCGCGCGTTGGATGCGGATGACTGGTTGTTGCTGGCCTTGTTTGCCACTTGCCACGATCTGCGCCAACGCGAAGCCGCGGACTATTGGCATGATATCGGCGCTAACGAGCGCGCCAGCATTGCCGAGGCCTTTCGAGTATTGGAACAGGTCGGCTTTTCGCGCAGTACGGATCGCGAGTTTTACGTGTGTTTGGGTCTGATGATTGCCGGATCCACCTTTGATGCGCGGCCCGCGGCGCCCAATCCATACAATACCGCTGAAGTTGCCTCCTCCGGAGGTTCCTTGGCCCCCAAATTGGTCACCGAAGTTGCGCTGGGGCGTCCGCTGGATGAACTCGATTCCACCACCGCCAAACGCGCGCGTTTGATGCTGATCGCCGCCGATCTAGACACCGCCAACGTCAGTGAACCCTTCAGCTCCTTCGCTAGCAGTGCCGTGCGCTTGGTCCAGGAGCGTGAAAAACGCGCCGGACGCGCACTGCAAGCCACCGAATCGGCGCAACCGGTTTTCGATTTTTTGACCTCTGGCCAAGAGCGCTATTTCTTTGAGTTACACCGTTTTGTGTCGCCGATGGGCTTAGACGTGTTTGGCGGCGGTAAGCGCAACAACGAGCCGAAAGTGCAATGGCAAAGCCGGCGCATGCGCGAGCTGTTTCCCGGCGGTCCGCAACCGGGTCAAACCGGCCAGCAGGTGATCGAGGTGTTTTTGCGTCTAGCTGAAGAAATCGGCTGATCGCTACATTCGAATCACTTCGGCGCGCATTGCGGCAAAGCGCGCCAGTAAACGGTTCTGCGTTTGCAAGGGCAGCTTGATCTTGCGCATCGCCAGTTCGACGTCTTCGACGAATGCGGTGAACTCCGACTCGCTGATATTCATGCCACTGTGTGCATCTTCCATCGGCAAACCGGTGTATTCGCAGGGACCGCCGCTAATCTGGCAGATTTGTTCGATCAAGCGTTCACGGAAATAGGGAAAATCGGTCTGCGCGAATAGATCGTCGAAAGAGTCGCTGGCCTTGACCTCAACAATAATCGCATCGACCAAACGCTCCACCCCTGCCTGTTCCCCCAGTTGCGCATACAAAGAAGCTGGCGGCGTTGTTGCGCAGCCGCTCAACACCATGACGAGGGACGCCAAAAACTGACTGCAGCGGTTCATGGCGAAGCCTGCACACTAAAATAGAAGCCGCGTTGACGATCAAATCCGCCAATCGAGCCTAAATCGGCATACGCCAATGCCAAGTGCCATTGGCGCGACGGTAACCAAGCGACAAACACATCGCCCCAATCATCTTCGCTGGCAAAAGCTAAACGATCCGGTTTGCTGCGATATTCCGCGCCGACCAGCCAATTGGGATGCACAAACACCGCCAAACTACCTTCCAAGGTCAGCGAGCGGTGATTGCTGAAACCGATAAGTCCCAGTTGATTAGCGCTAGTTGAACGTACGCCAAAACTAGCGACGGTGCGTAAACTGGCGATGCCATCAATCCACAATTTGCTGGCGTTCAAATAAATATCCACACCTTGATCGTCTTGCGCGGATGCAAAGCGGAGCAAATCTGGATCGCGTGAGCGGCGCCATTGCACGCCCAGCGCCACTTGTGGGGCCACGCCATAAATGAAATCGCCACCCAAACGCAGTTTGGCGGCCAGAACATCGGTATCCAGGCGTCGGTTTGGAAACAAGCCGGCACTGACCAGCGCATCCAAGCCCAAAGACAAGCGCGCAAACGATAGTTCCAGGCGGTTATCCCAGCCAATGGCAACCGCCTGCGTGCGCAAATCGAAATCGCCGGTGTCTATGCGCGCGGTGGACGCCACCACATCCCAGCGGCGTCGCTCACCGTGACCGGCGATCACCGCCCACGGCACGATACCGCCACCGGCGGCACCGTCTACGGAACTCAGTCCGCCACTGCCCAACAAGCGCCCGTCACCTGCTAATGACGGATCAGCAACTAAAAGCCCAGCGAGTAACGGCCACGCGCGCATTCGAACGATCGTACTCCCGTATGGTAGTGGCCGGATTGTAGCGAGCAACGAGATGACAGCGGACGATTCCCTGACGCGCGGCATGCAAGTTTTTCTGGTCGGCGGCGCGGTGCGCGATCGCTTGCTCGGGCGTGCGCACAGCGACAGCGACTTTGTCGTGG
>CAZLSB010000218.1:0-1849 GCA_964561825.1 uncultured Xanthomonas sp. | reverse complement strand
TTGTCGTGGTAGGCAGCACGCCAGAAGCCATGCTGGCGGCGGGATTTCGTGCCGTTGGTGCAGACTTTCCGGTGTTCCTGCACCCACACACCCAACAGGAATACGCCTTGGCGCGGACCGAGCGCAAGAGCGGGCGCGGCTACGCGGGATTTACCTTCCACACCGGCAGCGATGTGAGTTTGGAAGATGACCTGCGCCGCCGTGATTTCACCATCAACGCAATTGCGCAAAGCGCAGATGGCACGCTGATCGATCCTTATGGCGGCTGTGCAGATTTAGAGCGCCGCGTGTTGCGCCATGTCAGTGAGGCCTTCGCCGAAGATCCGCTGCGCGTGCTGCGTGCGGCGCGTTTTTTGGCACGATTTGCGCCGCTGGGCTTTGTGATTGCCCCAGAAACGCTAGCACTGATGCGCCAGATGGTGGACAACGGAGAAGTGGATCACCTCGTTCCCGAACGCGTTTGGCAGGAATTGCGACGCGCGCTGTGTGAGTCCAAACCAAGCGCGTTTTTGACCTGTTTGCGTGATTGCGGCGCCCTAGCGCGCTTATTTCCCGAGATCGATTGTTTGTATGGCGTGCCGCAACGAGCCGAGTATCACCCCGAAGTGGACACCGGCGTTCATCTGCAATTGGTCCTTGATATGTGTCCGCGTCTGGCGCCGGGCGACGATCAAGTCGCCTTCGCCGCGCTAGTCCACGATCTGGGTAAAGGCTTGACGCCAGCGCAGGAACTGCCGCGCCACATCGCCCACGAACAACGCGGTGTTGCGCCGGTTCGCGCGCTCTGCGAACGCTTGCGTGTGCCGGCTGAACATCGGGATTTGGGTGTGCTGGTATGCGAACACCACCTGCTGATGCACCGCATCGAAGAACTCAAACCCGGCACGCAGATGAGTCTGATCGAAAGCCTGGATGGATTACGCCGTCCGGATCGGGTGCGGCGCTTCGCGCTGGCGTGCGAGGCAGACCATCGCGGCCGCTTAGGTCTGTCTGAGCGACCCTATCCGCAGGCGCAACGATTACTGAATGCATTGGCCGCCGCCAAAGCGGTCAGCACGCAGCCTTTGCTGGAACGTGGATTAAGCGGCGTCGCGCTCGGCGACGCGTTGCGGCAGGCGCGCATCATGGCGATCGCCAGGCTGTGAACGCACAGATGGCAATGAAAGCGAAGCGCGACACTGCCGGTCTGGATGAAGACGGGTTGCAAAGCCGCCCCTTTGGAGTAGTTCCATGAAACGTAGAACTGTATTGGCATCCGCCCTGACCCTGGGCGCAGGAGGAATCACCATGGCTTTATGGAGCAAACGTTCGTCAGCGAGCACCGATGAGCAGTTTGAATTGCAGTTGTCCGAAGAGGAATGGCGCAAGCGCCTATCAGCCCCTGCCTACGCTGTATTGCGCGAAGAATCCACCGAACGCGCCGGTAGCAGTCCGCTCAATAACGAAAAACGCGCCGGGGTGTTTCACTGCGCCGGCTGCGATTTGCCGTTGTTCGATGCGGCGACCAAATTCGAATCCGGTACCGGCTGGCCGAGCTTTTATAAACCCATCGAGGCCGCCGTCGGCGAGCGTGAAGATCGCGGCTGGCTAATGAGCCGTACCGAAGTGCATTGCCGACGCTGCGGCGGCCACCTAGGCCATGTCTTCCCAGATGGCCCAGCACCGACAGGATTACGCTACTGCATGAACGGTGTGTCGTTGAAGTTTGTGCCGTCTTAGGCAGTAGGTCACGTTGCCCGTAGGGCTACGTGACGGTGCGCCAGTGTCACGTAGGCCTGCGGCCAACGTGACCTGCGAATCAATGCGTGACGGTGCTTCTGGCAGTAGGTCACGTTGCCCGTAGGGCTAC
>CAZLSB010000217.1:0-6968 GCA_964561825.1 uncultured Xanthomonas sp. | reverse complement strand
GTTTTGGGTAAACCGCGCCATTTGGATTATTTGGATTGATAATCACGATGGCGCGCGTGCGCGGCGTAATCATTCGCTCGATTTCAGCCGGATCAGGCAATCCTTGCCGTTCCGGCGGGCACGGATAATGCACCGGCTGGCCGTCATTTAAGATCACCGCCGCCGTCCACAAGGGATAATCCGGTGCCGGCACCAAGACTTCATCACCGGGATTGAGCAGACCGCGCAAGGCTAGGTCGATTAACTCGCTGACGCCATTGCCGATAAACACGTGGCTGATATCCACCGCGGTGCAACCACGCGCGTGCATGCTTTCGACAATGGCTTCGCGCGCTTCGGTAAGCCCTTGCTGATGGCAATAGGCTTCACTGTGGCGCAAGTTGGCGGCCATCGCTTCGCGAATATGGGCTGGCGTCTCAAAGCCAAAACGGCCTGGATTGCCAATATTCAAGCGCACGATAGGGATACCTTTCTGCTCGAGATCAAGCGCGCGGGCGTGCAGCGGCCCGCGGATGTCGTAACGGACATCGGCTAGGCGCTCGTTATGCGGGATTGGGCGAAGCACGGTTAGTTAGAAATTCGTGAAGAGGTGGCTCAGCGTACCTACAAAACAGGTGAGTGCTCAAGGCAAAAATGCGGGCGAAAGCAGGCAAATGCGCATTGATTCAGCTGCTAGCAGCCTCAGTTAGCCGCAGAGGGCACGTTTGTCGTACTGTTGAGCACGTGTGATGAGGTTGGGGTAGACGTGGGTGAAACTGAGCGACTGGAAGAGCAAGTACAGCGTCTGCCGGCTTCCGAGCTGGCCAAGTTCCGCGCGTGGTACATCGAGTTCGACGCACAGGTGTGGGATCGCAAGATCAAAGCTGCCGCAAGATCCGGGAAGCTTGCCGGGTTACTCGCCGAAGCGCGGAGTGAGTTCGAGTCAGGTCAGGATCCAATGGTTTTGGATCGGAACTCATGGCGAGTTTGACGAGCTCGTCGGCTAACTATGCATTCGTCCAGCATTTCGCCGGGCACGGGGGCAACGGTGCGCATGGTCTTTTCCCGGCAGTGGTCATCCACGATTTCGACATCATGACCAGCTTAACTCGGCAAACGCTCAGCGCCTCTGAGCGCCATAAAACCGTCCTGCAGCGCATCTAGGGCTTGAGTGCCGAGGGCGCCGAGGTCGGGGCGGCCGTCGTGTTCGAACCAGTAGCGCATCGTGGCGCGGATCACGCCGATTGCCGCGCCGGCCAGCATGCGTGCACGCAATTGCGCCTGTTCGGTGGCGCCGAAGTGCGGTGCAAAGGCCTGCGCCATGGCTTGTTCCCAGTCGTGATCGATCTCATGTTCGCGGGCGATCAGCGCCGGCGCGCTTTGGATCAGGCGTTGTTGGGCAATCAGCTGTTCGCGATTGGCGGCGTATTCGCGCGCCATCAAACGGGCGATCGCGCGCAGGCTGACAAATGGGCTTTGCTGGCTGGGCGCACCCTCCAACAATTCCAAAAAGCGCTCCAGACGCTCGGCGCGATGCGGAAAAGCCAGCGCTTCTTTGTTGGCGAAATAGCGGAAGAAGGTGCGCCGGCTGACACTCACATCGGCGCACATGTCGTCGATGGTCGTTGCATCAAAACCGTCGCGATGAAAACGCAAGTTCGCGGCACGCACCAACGCCCGTCGAGTGGCGTCTTTTTTGCGTTCGCGCAGCGGTAGTGATGACTTCTTCATACGCGAAGGATATAAGGAGCGCGTGTGCAATGTGCCACTCAGTGCCAAACGAGTCTCAGTGCCAAATTCTATTGCCGCCGATTGCGGCGAACTTCACTGGTCAGCAAATGAGCCTCCGGCATTTACCGCCGACGCGATTGCCGCCATCGTCGCGCAGCCGCGGGAGACCGCGTATGTCGTGCGCGATCCGGCGTCCGGCGCTATCGGGGTGGGCTTGGGTGGACGTTTGCAGGCCGCGCCGCAGCAGGGTGCTTGGCCGCTGATTGGATCATTGCCGCCGCTCTATCCGGAGTGGTTGGGTGATCGCGGTTTTGCGCAAGTGCACGGCACGCGCTTTGCGTACGTGGGTGGTGCGATGGCCAATGGCATTGCCAGCACGCAGATGGTCATAGCGCTGGCGCGCGCCGGCTGTTTGGGCTTTTTTGGTGCGGCAGGCTTGTCGATTGGACGGGTCGCGGCGGCCATCGATGAGTTGCAGCGGGCGCTGGACGGCGATCGTCTGCCTTGGGGCAGTAATTTGATTCACAGCCCCAGCGAACCAGCCCACGAAGAAGCGGTGGTGGACTTGTACCTGAGCCGCGGGGTGCGCTTGGTCGAGGCCTCTGCTTATTTGCGTTTGACCCAGGCGGTGGTGCGCTATGCGTGCAGCGGCTTAAGCCGCGCCGCCGATGGCAGCGTGCTGCGCCACAATCGGGTGATCGCCAAGATTTCGCGCAGCGAAGTGGCGCGACAATTTTTGCAGCCCGCGCCGCAAGCCTTGCTCGACAAGCTGCTGGCGCGCGGCCTGCTGAGCGCGCAAGAAGTGGAACTGGCGGCGCACATTCCGCTGGTCGAGGATCTGACCTGCGAGTCCGATTCTGGCGGCCATACCGATAATCGCCCGTTAAGCGCGCTGCTGCCGGAAATCGCCCGGTTGCGCACGCAGATCGCCAGCGAACGCGCTTATCCCTGCGCGATTCGTATCGGCGCCGCGGGTGGTTTAGGCACGCCAGCGGCGCTGGCGGCGGCCTTTGCGCTGGGCGCTGATTATGTGCTGACCGGTTCGGTCAATCAGGCTTGCGTGGAGGCGGGCCTGGGCGCCGCGGCGCGCGCGCTGTTGGCGCAGGCCGATATGGCCGATGTGGCGATGGCACCGGCGGCCGATATGTTTGAGATGGGTGTCAACGTGCAAGTGCTGCGCCGTGGCACGCTGTTTGCGGCACGCGCTCGCAAACTGTACGAGTTGTATCGCAGCTATCCAGCGCTAGATGCCATCCCCGCCGAAGATCGCGAAAAAGTCGAGAGCGGCATGCTGCGCGCCAGTTTTGAGCAAGCCTGGCAGTCCACGCGCAGCTTCTGGCTGGGCCGCGACCCGGCGCAAGTCGAACGCGCAGATCGCGATCCCAAACAACAGATGGCCTTGGTCTTTCGCAGTTATTTGGGGCTCGCCAGCCGCTGGGCCATTGACAGCATCGACGGGCGCCAATCGGATTATCAAATCTGGTGCGGCCCGGCGATGGGCGCATTCAACGGCTGGGTAAAGGGCAGTTTTCTAGACGAATTAGCAGCGCGCAGCGTGCTGCAAGTGGCGCTCAATCTGCTGGAAGGCGCCGCGGTGCTCACCCGCGCTCAGCAACTGCGCAGCTACGGCCTTGCAGTACCCGCCAGCGCCTTTGACTACCGACCGCGGATGTTGGCGTGAAAGCCAGTGCCGTCAAAAATCTAATCGAGACGCCGATGACCGCCTCCGCTGTAAATCAACCTATCGCCATCGTCGGCGTTAGTGCCTTGTTTCCGGGCTCTGCCGATGCCACGGGTTTTTGGCGCGATATCCTTGCTGGGCGCGATTTGCTGAGCGATGTGCCGGCCACTCATTGGCGCATCGACGACTACTTTGATGCCGATCCGGCGGCGCCGGACAAAACCTACGCCAAACGTGGCGGGTTTTTGCATCCGGTCGACTTTGATGCGCTGCATTGGGGCGTGCCGCCCTCCACGCTGCCGGCTACCGATACCTCGCAATTGTTGGCGCTGATCGTCGCCCAGGCGGTATTGCAAGACGCCACGCGTGAGCAATTCGAGCACATGGATCGCTCGCGCATCTCGGTGATTCTGGGCGTCACCTCGGCGCAGGAGTTGTTGTTTTCGATGGTCTCGCGTTTGCAGCGCCCGGTGTGGGTCAAAGCGCTGCGCGAAACCGGCATTCCGGAAGACGAGGTGCAAGCCGCCTGCGCGCGCATTGCTGCGCATTACGTGCCGTGGCAGGAAGCCAGCTTTCCCGGTCTGTTGGGCAATGTGGTGGCCGGTCGGATCGCCAATCGATTGAACCTCGGTGGCACCAATTGTGTGACCGATGCGGCCTGCGCGTCCTCATTGAGCGCGTTGGCGATGGCGGTCAGCGAGTTGCAATTGGGCCATAGCGACTTAGCAATCGCCGGCGGTGTCGATACGCTCAACGACATCTTCATGTACCTGTGTTTTTCGAAAACACCGGCGCTGTCGCCGAGCGGCGACTGCCGGCCGTTTAGCGAGCAAGCCGATGGCACGATGCTCGGCGAAGGTTTAGGCATGGTCGCGTTAAAGCGCCTGAGCGATGCTGAGCGCGATGGTGATCGTGTCTATGCCGTGCTGCGCGGCATCGGCACGGCCAGCGACGGACGCTCGAAAAGCGTCTACGCGCCGGTGTCGGCCGGCCAGGCACTGGCCTTGCAGCGCGCCTACCAAGCGGCCGGTTATGGGCCAGAAACCGTGCAACTGGTCGAAGCCCACGGCACCGGCACCAAAGCCGGGGATATCGCCGAGTTTGAAGGCCTGCGTTTGGTCTACGCAGCCGCCAGCGAGCGCCGCCAATGGTGCGCGCTGGGCTCGGTCAAGAGTCAGATCGGGCATAGCAAAGCCGCCGCCGGCGCCGCCGGTTTGTTCAAAGCGATCATGGCCTTACATCACAAGGTGTTGCCGCCGACAATTAAGGTGGACGCGCCGAATCCGAAGCTGCAGATCAACAACAGTCCGTTTTATCTGAACACCCGCGCGCGGCCGTGGATCCGTGGCAGCGCGCATCCGCGCCGCGCCGCGGTCAGCGCTTTCGGCTTTGGCGGCTCCAATTTTCACGTAACGCTAGAGGAATATTGCGGCCCGGCGCCACGCGCCGAACGTTTGGCGACACACGCTTTTGAGCTGCTATTGCTGCACGCCGAGCAGCTTGCCGATTTGCTCGCGCAGGCCGCGGCGATGGCGCAATCGGAACTGAGTTTGGCGCACTTGGCGCACGCCAGTCGGCAAAACTGGAACGCAAACGCAGCGCACCGCTTGGCGCTGGTGGCGGGCACCATGGAGCAGTTGCGCAGCGGTCTGCGTGCCGCCATCGCCCAGCTGCAGGCCCATCCGGAGCAGAGTTTTGCGCAGGACGGTTGCAGTTATGGCAGCGGCGCCAGCGGCAAGATCGCCTTCTTGTTCCCCGGCCAGGGCAGCCAGTATTTGAATATGGGCGATGCACTGGCGATGCAGTTTGCCGCGGCGCGCGGTGTGTGGGATCAGGCCCAGGATGAATCGGCAAACTGGGCGGATGGCAGTGCGGGATTGGCCGAGCGGGTCTACCCGCACCCGGCTTTTGGTGTCGATGAGAGCGCCGCACAGTTGGCGGATTTGACCGCCACCGAATGGGCGCAGCCGGCTCTGGCCGCGCATTCCTTGGCGCTGTTGGCGGTTTTGCGCGATCTGGGAGTGCGTGCCGATCTGTGCGCTGGCCATAGTTTTGGTGAGCTGCTTGCGCTGCACGCGGCCAGTGTGTTCGATGCCAACAAGTTGCTAATCCTGGCCCGCGCCCGTGGTCTGGCGATGCGCGATGCCGCGCAGCAAGCGGGTGCGATGAGCGCGTTAGCGCAGCCCATCGAAAGCGTGCGCGATTGGCTACAGACGCATCCCGATGTGGTGATCGCCAACCACAACGGACCGCGCCAAGTAGTGGTGTCAGGCCCCTTGCATGCCATCGCGCACTTTGAAGCGGATCTGGATCGGCGGCAGATCGGCTATACGCGCTTGCCGGTTGCCAGCGCTTTTCACTCACCGCTGGTGGCCGGCGCAAGTGCCGCATTTGGCGCCGCGCTGCGGCAAACGCCGCTGCAGGCACCGCAGTTGCCAGTATTTGCCAATAGCAGTGCCGCGCCCTATCCCAGCGATGCGGCGGCGATCACCCAGCAATTGGCCGCGCATTTGGCGCAACCGGTGCAGTTTGTCGCGATGATCGAAGCCATGTACGCCGCCGGCGCGCGCATTTTTGTCGAAGTGGGCCCCGGGCAGGTGTTGAGCGGCTTAGTCGGCGCCATTTTGGGCACGCGAGCGCACCAAGTTGTGCCACTGGAGCGCAAAGGGCGCGATGGATTGCAATCACTGCTGATCGGTTTGGCGCGCTTGGCGGCCGCCGGCGCAGCGCTGCAGCCCCAGCATTTGTTCGCCGATGTGCGTTTGCCGGCGCCAGCACCACCACGCGCCAAACACGCCATTGCGATTAACGGCAGCAATATCGGCAAGCCGTATCCGCCGATTGATGGCAGCGCGCCGCCGCCGCCCAATCCGCCGCGCCCCGCGGCGCCTGCCTTGCCCGTGAGCGTTAACACCGCCACCAAGGCGGTGGAATGCGCCGCGCCGCCCGCACTGCCAGCAGCGCAACCCACAACCATCACCAGGCCCACACCGATGCCCGCAGCCCGCGAAATCCCCGCTGATTGGTTGCTCGCTTTTCAGGAAACCCAAGCGCAAACCGCCGCCGCGCATGAGGGTTTTCAGCGTGCGATGGCCGACAGCCACACGGCCTATCTGCAACTAGCGCAGAGTGCGTTGACTGGATTGACGGCGCTGCTGAATGGCGCGCCGGTGACGCAAACCGACGAACCGCCCGTGCAGACGCCCATCATCGCCGCGCCTGTTGAGGCGCGCGCGCCGCCGCGGCCAAGCTTCGATGCAGTTGCGCGAGCTGCGGTCGCAAGACCGGCTGTTGTGCAAGCGACGCCAACCGCGGCGCCTGCACCCTTACCAAGCCCTCTCCGAGTTGCGCTCGTCGACACACCGTCTACGGCGATCAATCTGCCGGCATTGCTGCTCAGCATCGTTGCCGAAAAAACCGGTTATCCGGTCGATATGCTCAATCTCGACATGGATCTGGAGGGCGATTTAGGCATCGATTCAATCAAACGGGTGGAAATTCTGGCCGCGGTCGATGAACGCGCAGCGCAATTGCCGAAAGTCGATCGGGCGCGTTTAGGCGCAATGCGCACGCTGGC
>CAZLSB010000216.1:0-7079 GCA_964561825.1 uncultured Xanthomonas sp. | reverse complement strand
AGAGACCGAATTTTGCGTCATCGGACATCAGTGCCAAGCGGTTCTGCGTCGCTTGACACTGGTTGACTAGGCTCAGTAGGGCAAGAATTAACAGCAAATGCAGCGGAGCGAGATCGAGTAAGCTCCGCTCTGGAACAGCAAATGCAACGCAACAGCGCCGCAATTCACAAGCTCAGCAATTCGCGCAGTTTATTGCTCTGTCGGCGTGATACTTCGATTTCGGTGCCGCCTTTGACGCGCAATTGCAGGCCGCCGCTGATCCACAGGTTGATCGATTCGACGTAGTTGAGATTGACCAGGTGTTTGCGGCTGCAGCGAAAGAATAGGCAAGGATCAAGGCGCGCTTCGATGGCACCGAGCGCGCGATATAACAGCGGCGAGTGCGCGCCAAAATAGAGCCGACTGTAGTTACCAATTGCCTCGATCAGGCGAATCTCTTTGACCTTCACGAGGTAACAGCGCTCGCCATCTTTGACAAACAGTGGGCTGTCGGGGGTCAGTCGATCGCGCGCAGTCAGTGTTGCTGGACGCAGCCTGGCGATGGCTTGAGCGAGGCGTTCTGGCTCAATGGGCTTGAGCAGGTAATCGATCGTGTGGTACGCAAAAGCCTGCAGTGCGTAGGCGTCGAACGCGGTGGTGAAGATGATTTGTGGGATTTGTTGCAAGCGTTGCAGCAGATCAAAGGCGTTGCCACCGGGCAGATCGATATCCAGCATCAGCAAATCCGGGGCTTGCGCGTCGATCAGCGCGTGCGCGCTGGCCACATCGCCGGCCTGACCGACAATCTCGACCTCCGGGTAGGCGCGCAGCTGATGTTCTAGCTCAAAGCGCGCCAGCTCGGAATCTTCGATCAGCACGGTGCGGATCATCAGGGATTGCAACTTGAGTTGGACGGAGTGCAGTGCTCGATACGCACCCGCGCGAGCACGCTGTCGCCGTCTGCGCAAAGATTGCAACTCGTGGCGCCCGGATACATCAGCTGCAGCCTGCGCTGCAGATTGCTAAGCCCTATGCCGCCGGCGTTTGCGCGTTCGATCAGTTGTCCGCTGTTGCGCACGACCATTTGCAGGGTATCGGCCTGAATTCTGATATCGATATGCAGGATGCCCACTTGCGGTCGAGGTACCAAGCCGTGATTGATCGCGTTTTCGATTAATAGCAGCAGCGAAAACTTCGGTACCTGCAGCGGCAGCGCCAGTGGGTCGATTTGCTCGCTGTAGCTTAGGCGCGCGCCGAGTTGCAAACGGGTCAGTTCCAGATAGTCGTGGACCGTTTTAAGCGCATCGGCCAGGGTGACCGCCGCCTGTGGCGCGTCAGCAAATTGGTAACGCAAGGTGGCGGCGAATTTGCCGAGCATGCTGCGCGCGGCTTCCGGGTCTTTCAGGATCAGTGCGCGGATGTTGTTGATGGTGTTGAACGTGAAGTGCGGGCTCAGTTGACCGAGCAAACGCCGGCCGTTGATTCTCAAGGTCGGCCAGCCCGTAGGCTTGGCGCAGCAAAACCTCGTCGCCGCGCCGCACGTAGACCACGCCACCGGGCTGATCAGCCTTGAAGAACTGCGCGGCGCGCTGTTCCAGTTGGGCCGCAACGGTGCTGTTGGCAGCGTCCAAGCACAACGGTTGCACTAAAGCGCCGACGATTGCCAGGACGCGTCCAGCCTTCAACATTGAATGGTTCACTTGTGTACTCCGTTATTGGAAACGAAGCGCAGCTTAGGCGCGCGGCCGCAAACGCCGCCGCTAAACAGGATGGATGGCAATATGGCGCTGTCAACGCGCTCCGGACAGGATGAGCGGCGAACCACGCAGCATGGGCTTGAACCCACTTTAAGAATCGTCCGCATCCGCCGCGATGCAGCGCAACGGCGCCATCGATGTGCTGCGTGGTTTGTCGATCCTGCTGGTGATTTTGCATCATTTGGCGCTGCCCTTTCGGCGGCGGTGGGCGAGTGGCTGGGGCCGCGCGTCACTAATCTGCTCAGTTAGAGCGGTTATGCCGCGGTGTACGCGTTTTTTGTGATCTCGGGATTTTTGATTGCCAGGCGCACGCGCGGCGCCTTAGATGGCCAAGAAATCTGGCAAGAGAAGGCCTATCTACCGGCCATGTCGGCCATTGCGTTGGGCGTGCTGGCGGCGCGGTTGCGCATTTTGCAAGCCCTGGGCGGAGCGTCAGAGTTTGAGCAAAGCTCAGCCCCAGGATGGGTTCAGGCGATGGGCATGGCGGCGACCATCTGTCGGCCAACGCACCGACATCAAAGCTGAAAATATGCTGCCGATTTCACACCAGCCTTGAACCCGAAAGACTAAACTCCGGCGTTCCAGCGTTATGTCTAAGCGCATACAGGAGCTTCAAATGAGTAAGACCCTTTATTTCAGTCTGCTGGCGGGGTTGGCATGCGCCAACTGTTACGCCGTGGAAGATTCCAAGGACACTTCGACCCCACCCGTTCAGGAATCGGTGCGTGTTTACGTAGACTCGGAAACCGGGGAACTCACTTCGAAAGCACCGCCAAACGTGCGTGCGCCGGAGTTGGCGCAACCACAAATGGAACTGATCCAAGAGATTCGGCACCCCAATGGCATGACCGAATGGCAGTTCAACGGACAAGCCATGGAATCCGTTGTTGCCCAACGTAACGCGGATGGCGGTATCGATATCTACTGTGCGGAGCACGCCGCGATTCACCAACATGAATTGACTGCCAAGGAGAGCCGCGATGAGTAAGCTGGGTCAAATTATTCGTAGCGCCACAGCCGCAGGTTTGTTGCTCGGCTGCGCATCCATTGCCAGTGCGGCAACGGTCACCGTGGTCAACACCAATGCTGCGGGTGTTGGGTTCAACGATACCAACATCGTTGCTAATGCCGATGCCGGCTGCACGATCGGTCAAACGCTCGGTGCGTGTCGGTTGAATGTATTCACGACCGCCGCTGCGCAGTGGGGTCGATTGCTCGACTCAAATGTCGAAATCCGAGTAGAAGCAGGTCTGATCCCGCAAACCTGCAGCGGGACCAGCGCGGTACTGGGTAGTGCTGGTCCGAGCGGCTCGTTCGCTAATTTTCTCAACGCGCCACGCGCCAATACCGCCTATCCCGTGGCCTTGGCCAACGCACTGGCGGGCACGGATTTGAACGGGGCGACCAACGATATCGTCACCAACTTTAATATCAGTATTGACGCCGGTTGTTTGAATGGCGTGGTGGGTTGGTGGTATGGCACAAATCCTCTGGTTCCCGCACCCACTAACCGCACGGCATTGTTGCCGGTGGTTTTTCACGAAATTGGGCATGGGTTGGGATTCACTGCCGGGGTGAATACCACCTCTGGCGCGTATTTTACCGGTGCAACGCCGTCGGTGTGGGCGCATTTTTTGTATGACACCGAAACCAGCAGGCGTTGGATTAACATGAGCAATGCCGAACGTGCGGCCTCGGCCATCAACGATCCGGATTTGGTCTGGTCGGGCCGCATCACCAACATGGCCTCGTCAGAGTTTCTTGGTCCGCCGGCACGCGCCATCGTCAATACTCCAGCGTCCATCGTGGGCAGTTACGAGGCGCAAACTGCCGGCTTCGGCCCCAGTTTATTTGCAAGTCCGGTCACCAATGATGTCGTGTTGGTCGATGACGGCGTGGCTGGCGGCGGGACCATCAACGATGGCTGCGACGCACCATTTGCCAACGCGGCAGCAGTCAGTGGCAAGATTGCTTTGATCGACCGTGGTCTATGTGCCTTTGTAATTAAGGTGGCGAACGCGCAGGCCGCCGGCGCAGTTGGCGTATTGATTGCCAATAACGCGGCTGGCCTGCCAAGCATGGGCGGTGCCAGTCCAGCGATCACCATTCCGTCAATCGGCATTACCCAAGCACTGGGGACCAGCATCAAAGCCAATGTGCCCGCGCCGGGCGTTAATGTCCGTATCGGCACCGATTCTTCACTGCCGTTGGCCGGCACACAGGCCAGTTGTGTGCGTATGTTTGCACCTAACCCAGTGCAGTCAGGATCCTCGGTATCGCACTTTCATTCTGATGCTTTCCCGAATCTGCTGATGGAGCCGGCTTTGAACGGCAGCATTTTCGATCGCGTTGATTTGACCTCGTTCCTGTTCCGGGATATCGGTTGGAGCGCCGCCGGTGATCGCGGCTTTAACAAAGACGGCTTCGAAGATGGTCCTTGCGCGTTCGCGCCAGCACCGTGATTTGATCGTTATCGGCTTGGGGCGGGTGGCGCCGCCCCAAGCTTTCGAGCGTTGCCGATTGAGATGCTTTTGTAGAGTTACGCTTGCGCGGCCGCGAGTGCGCCTAGCGGCCTGTCGGACTTTGCGCGTGAGATGCGTTGTGTGGCTTAAGCGGATGGATGCAAGGCGCGGCGCGCAGCCAATGGCTCTTCCGGCGCACTCGCGATGAAAGTCCGACAGGCTGCTAGCGCTTTACCTACTCGGCCGACGACTGGCAGTCTATCGACATCGCCTTCAACGAATAGTTTATGCAGATCGGCACACACCAGATTGATCCGCCGGTGATTTTGGCCCCGATGGCCGGTGTCACCGATAAGCCGTTCCGACAGCTCTGCAAACGTCTGGGCGCGGGTTTGGCGGTTTCGGAGATGACCACGTCGGACGCGCGTCTGTGGGATACGCCGAAAAGTCGCTGGCGCATGGATCATTTGGGTGAACCGGCGCCGATCAGTGTGCAAATAGCCGGCTACGATCCCCAGCAGGTGGCCGACGCCGCCCGTTTTAACGTCGATCACGGCGCCGACATTATCGATTTCAACATGGGCTGCCCGGCCAAAAAGGTCTGCAAGGTGGATGCCGGCTCGGCGCTGATGCGTGACGAGGCCTTGGTTGGGCGCATTTTGGATGCCGTGGTGCGGGCTGTTTCTGTCCCCGTAACGCTGAAAATCCGCACCGGTTGGTGCCGCGCGGTGAAAAATGGCCCGGTCATTGCGCACATTGCGCAGAGCGCCGGCATCGCGGCACTGGCGGTGCACGGGCGCACCCGCGAGGACATGTACGAGGGCGAAGCCGAATACGCCACCATTGCGGACATCAAATCACGCCTGAGCATTCCCGTGCTGGCCAATGGCGATATCGATAGCCCGGAGAAAGCGCGTCAGGTGCTGGATCTGACCGGCTGTGATGGCATTCTGATTGGCCGTGCAGCGCAAGGGCGCCCGTGGATCTTCCGCGAAATTGCCCATTATTTGGCCACCGGCAAACACATGGCCGCGCCGGACGACAGCGAAATTGCAGCGATTATGCTCGCTCACTTGCAGGCCTTGTACGCGTTTTACGGCGAACAGCAGGGCACGCGGATTGCCCGCAAACACTTGGGTTGGTACGCAAAAACCCGCGCAGATGGTGAGCAGTTTCGCCGTGACGTGGTGCGTTTTGAGCACGCCGACACGCAGTTTCGATACACCCAACAATGGCTCAGCGGCGCAACGTGGGCGCAGGCGGCGTGAATGATCGAGCGTTGATCGGTGAGCACAGCGCCGCCGATCCGGAGCCGGCACCTCTTCTCCCCCACAGGGCAGAAAAAGCGTCAGCGCACAGCGCTGACCACTTTGGATCACTACATCAGTTTGACTGGCACCCCTCCGTGCCGCACTTTTAGCTAGTCTGTAGCGCATTTCCCCCACACGACCTGCGCCATGCACGCCACTCAAGCTCTGCACGTCATCATCCTTGCCGCTGGCGAGGGCAAGCGGATGCGCTCGGATCTGCCTAAGGTTTTGGTACCTTTGGCCGGGCGACCGATGCTCGACCATGTGCTCGCCGCAGCACGCGCGCTACAGCCGGCGGCGATTCACGTGGTTTATGGGCATCGCGGCGCACAGTTACGGGCCGCCTATGCCGCTGCCACCGATCTGCGTTGGGTGCTGCAGGACCAGCAACGGGGCACCGGGCATGCCGTGGCGCTGGCCTTGCCGGGCATCGCTGACGATGCGCGCGTCTTGGTGCTGTATGGCGATGTGCCGCTGCTGGCGGCCAGCACCTTAAGGCCGCTTGCCCAAGCACCCAGCCGGCTCGCGGTACTGACCGCCTATCTGGATGATCCGCATGGTTATGGACGAGTGCTCACCGATGCCGACGGACGCGTGACACGCATCGTCGAGGAGCGCGATGCCAGTGCTGACGAGCGGCGCGTACACGTGGTCAACACCGGCGTGCTCGCCGCACAGGCCGCTGCGCTGCGCGATTGGTTGGCGCGCGTGCGGCCAGACAACGCGCAGGGCGAGTTCTACCTGACCGATGTGTTTGCGCTGGCCAGCGGTGATCAGGCGCCGGCACTGGCAGTCCGCTGCGTGGATGCCAACGAGGCTTTTGGCGCCAATGACCCCTGGCAACTGGCGCAATTGGAGCGCTACTTCCAGCACCGACGGGTGCGTGAATTGTGCCAAGCCGGTTTGCGGGTAGCTGATCCGGCGCGCGTCGATGTGCGCGGCGAGTTGCAGTTTGGTCGCGATGTCAGTGTCGACATAAACGTCATTTTTGAGGGCAAAGTAGAACTCGGTGATGGTGTGCGCATTGGCCCGTTTGTGCGTCTGCGCAACTGTCAATTGGCGGGTGGCACGGAAGTGCTGGGGCATAGCGATCTAGACGGCGTGGTCACGCTCGGCGCCTGTCGCATCGGCCCTTTCGCCCGTTTGCGCCCCGGCACGGAATTGGCGGCCGACAGCCATATCGGCAATTTTGTCGAAACCAAACAAGCGCGGTTTGGGCCAGGCTCCAAGGCCAATCACCTGAGTTACATCGGCGACGCCCACATCGGCGCTGCGGTCAATATCGGCGCCGGCACGATCACCTGCAATTACGACGGCGTGAATAAGTCGCAAACGCGCATTGAAGATGGCGCGTTTATTGGTTCGAATAGTTCGCTGGTGGCCCCGGTTAACATTGGCGCGGGTGCAACAATCGGCGCCGGCTCCACGATCCACAAAGACGCGCCGGCCGGCGAACTAACCCTAACCCGAGCGCCGCAGACCGAAGTGAAAGGCTGGAAACGGCCAACACGACGTGACTGACCCGGCGCCCGCGGTCAGCGACGACAAAACACCGCTCGCGCGGCGCGGCC
>CAZLSB010000215.1:0-7129 GCA_964561825.1 uncultured Xanthomonas sp. | reverse complement strand
GCGCGCGCATTTGCGGGTCATTGAGACCGGCGAAGCCGTTGCCGCGCATTTCAGCCACGACAGCCACCGGAAAGCGCGCCTGCGCGGCCACCAGATTGCCACCGGCATCAAGGTCGGCGCTACCGAAAACGCTATCCGGTGTGCGAATGCCACCCGCCGTGCCATTCTGCAGCGGCTGACCGACCAGGCTTTCCACGCGCGAATCCCAGAACAGTCCGCGATCGTAAAGGCCAACATTGAAAAAGGTGTTGGAATTGCGGCCGACCAGGATCGAGTTGTCCGGCAGACGCCGGCCGGGTCCGAGCAGATTGGCATTGACGGCATCGGGCCCGATCGGCAGCGCCAGTTGATCGCCGCCGCCCAGGCTCGGGTGGTGACAGGTCGCACAGGCGACGTCGTTGTTGCCGCTCAGTGACTTGCTGAAGAACAGCAGCTTGCCCAATTGCGCCAGTGGCGCGTCGATGCCGGGCAATTCGCGGTTCGCGCTAGCATCGCCGCTCAGTCCTTCGCGAGCGATCAATAGGCGCAATGCGGCATCGGTGGTTGATGGCGGCGGCGCGACGAGCGTGCATGGCGATCCGATCAACGGACCGCCCGAGCGTTTGATGTCGAGGCCGAAGGCCACATTGCCGTCATAGCGGATGCGCATTTGCGAACAGGAAAGGCTCTCCAGCCGAACCTGGCCGGCCGGTGCAATCTGCACATCTGCGCTGCTAAAGGCCGCCCCGAAGCGGGCACCGCGCCCGCTAAACAACGGTATCGAAATACTCGCGGCGCCGTCGGCATAATCGGCGCTGCCCACCAGCCACCGCGCGCGACCAGCGGCGTCGTAGGTGAAATAGATCAGCGTGGCGACGCGACGGTCACCCACCCTTTCGAAGGCGAGGAACTGGCCCTCGCCACTGCGCGCGGGTACCCACCAGCCGCCGGACAAGGCGCCGACTAGGACGCTAGCGCTGGAGCTGGCGAGCGGATTGTCGCAATCGGGTCCGTTCAGTGCTCCGACCAGGCGCTCAAGCGGAAAGTCGAGTGCTTCGCTGCCCTGGTAGCGAAAGCGCATCCGTCCGCACGCCAAGTAGTCGAGCGTGACCGTGCCAGCGGTCGTCAGTGCTACCGCAGCGGGGTCGAAGCCGGCGCCGAAGCGTGGTCCGGACGCGCGGAACACCGCAATAGCGATGCTGTTGGAGCCGGCAATGAGATCGCTGCTGCCGACCAACCAGCTGGGGTTACCCGCATCGTCATAGGTAAAATAGGCGAGCACAACGACCTGACGCGCCCCGACCTGCTCGAAGGTGATGAACTGGCCTTCGCCGTTGCGCTGGGGGTTCCACCAGGTCCCGGACATGGCGCCGGTGAAAGATTGCGCCGACAACGTTGTCGCCAGCAGCCATAAGGATGCGCCGGCGGCAAACCTCGCGCACCTACGGCTGAAGCCGGTGCCGAGTGCGAATGCGGTTGGGACCAAGAGCACGCTCAATACGGCAGCGGCCACTGAATGAAGTTTCATGGAAAAGCTCCGTGGCTGGTACATCAATCTTCAAAGCCATTGCGAAAAAGCGGTTCTGGTTGAGCGCTGGTCACGGCCGGCCCGTGAAAGCCGCCGGTCAATTGTTAGGGCCCGCTCGCTACGACTTGCACAGTACTCTGGCCGACGCTGCCGAACACTTAACCCCGCTGCACTGGCCGTAGCGCCGCCAGTGGCAATGACCTGCTTTTTCAAGACATACGGCCCACCGCTTGGCGGGGTCTGCGTCAGAGTCATCGATGGCAACAGCAAAATCAGCGCAAATTTCCACATCACAATCCCCTAAAAAACACCAACACTGGCGGCGATATGGGTAGATACGGGAGATTCAGAAAAACGGGGCCAAGTGCGCACGATGTGGTGCCAAGCCCTGCGTCGGACGGCATAAGCTCGTGCCCCGCCGTGTCAGGCTGCTAGTCGCTTCACTCGTCGCTCGAAGGGGGCGTTTAACAAGGTGTAGTCATGATGAAACAGCAGCACAGTGAGGCATTTCGCGAACAGGCGTTGCGCAAGGTCTTCGAGCGCGGTTCGCGGCCAATCCGCGCGGTCGCCGACGATCTGGGATTGAATATTGGAACCTTGAAGGGTTGGATGAAGGTGACGCGCGCGCGGGGTCGTCAAGGACTTGCTGCCAATGCAGGGGTCGTGCCTTTGGATTCCGAAACATCGTCTGGCCGGATGGAACTATTGCTGGCGAGTGCCAGCGTAAGGCGCCGCAATGCGTCAATGATGCTTGGCCTGACGTGCCCGACACTACCGCTCGCCTTACACATCGGAATCCTTAGTGCCGTCGATCACGCCGGCCCGATTGTTCACGTCTCCGAGTCATCGGCGCCCGACTCAACCACCCGGTAACGCCCTGGAACCGGCAACGACTCGCCGAACTGCGCAACGCGGATGCCGATGCCCTCCAGTGCCACGCAGCGCAGCGGCCGAGCGCGCTGTGCTTGGCCAAGTCCTCGTCGCTCTGGCACAGATAGACCGAGCGCTCGCAGGCAGCACAGAAGCGGATGGCTTGGTCGCCCTGCACCGGTTCCAGCTTCTACCAGCGAGCGCGGCATCGCTTCGCCAGCGGGCGCCCGTGGACGTCCCACGACGTCTTGGTCATGCCACCGCCCTCATCTCGCTGGTGCCATCGCCGCGCTCTGGCAGGAGCGCGCCACCCATCTCGGTGAGCAACGCACACGCCAGAGATCACATTGCCTACGGGCTCATCGGGAAAGCCCGGCGGCATAACAATCGCGCTTATTTCGAATGGATCGCACTTGTGGCGACGCACATCATCATCAGCCAGCTCAGAAAAAAACGTTCGCTCGTCAACTCCTTCGCCCGGAACGCGTCAATACCATTGAGACTTCTAGCTTCTCAAGTGGCGAAATTTCAGTCATACCGAACTCTCCTAGCGACACTCAAAACAATCATTGCACACCACTCTTTGGCTCAGGCGGCGGCTTTGGATAGTGAAGCGTCTCATGCGGCTTGTCACCGTTAGCAGGAATGTCAATTCTTGGACCCTTACTTCCAGACGCAGGTCTATAGGTGACTCCATTTTCGCCGACTTGTATTCCCGGGGGATATCGACCGCCTTCCGCCGATAACAACGGCGAGCCTGACAAATCGACTGGTTTCAATCCGCGCGCGCCCTTAATTGGGCGCGCGACATTACTGAATTGTCGTGGTCTACTCTCAATGGACACCACGACAGACGCTGTTTCTGCACTGTGGGGGAGAAGCGTTCGATCACAGATCGAACCCACCACAGTCGGTGCTTTGGTGGGGCGGCGCTGTGAACGACGTATACCGATTTGAACCTAGCCAGGATGTTCGCACTATCTAAAGCTCAGTGCTCCGCCAACACCACGATCATGTCGCTGGCGCCAAAACGAACTTTCTCGGTCTTTTTTGGATTGAGTTTGACGCCATATCCGCGGGTGGCGTCTTCTTTGAAGACCATTTGCCGATAACCGATTGCGGTTTCGCCACGCCGTGCGGCGGATTCGCTGAGTGTGTAGAAGTCGACCATGCGGTCGGTTTTAATGTAATCCTGAATGGGCCGGATGTAGATCTCTGAACCTTCGGCATTGAACAAATTGCCGATGACTTGATCGAGCGCTTTGTTTTCGGCTAATTGGGAAATCATCAAACTGACCAATTTATCGCTGACGATGAAATCGTCGGCGCGCGCCACTTGGGCCAGCGTGCGATTGCGTAGATCCATCATTTCGCTGACGATATTCAAATCAACCTGTTGCTGCTCAGCGATATTGCGCAGATGCAACAAAGTGATCAGCGTTTGCGCGTCTGCCTGTTGCACCGGCAATTCGCTATAGCTGAGCAAAATAATATGGTCATAGCTGTATACTTTTACTGCGTCGAGCATGGCTCGGCTGCTGGTATCCCCTTCTGCAAAACGCAGGCGCTGCTTTTGCATGGCTTTCGATAAAACCAGCAATTTCTCGCGCACGCCTTCGCTTTTGCACATCACCACCACTTCCGATCCTTCTGCCACGTAGTTGTCAAGTTCGCGCAGTATCGCCTCGCCTTTTGGGTTCCAACCGAGCACCAGCGTGCGCTCGGGCACCGCATTGCGCGTAGGTGCTGGAATGATTGCGTTTTCATCGGCGCGCGCCAAATCGTCGTCGGATAACACTAGCGTGTCATCGTCTTCGCTAATGGCAATAACGCGATCCCCACTTTGGAAAATCGTGTCCATCGGCGGGTTTATCAAGGTTTCGCCATTGGCGCGCATCAAACCGAGAACGGCTGAATTGCTATACGCATCGATCATCGCTCGATAATTTTTGCCGACCAGCGCTGCTTCAGGTTTGACGTAGATTTCAGCGCCGTCGAAATCCATCAATTCAGTATAAACCACACTCAAACCCGATTGCCTACACGTCTGCGCAGTTACTCGCGCAATCAAATCATCGCCGCGCACGTAAATTGCTTCTTTGCCACCGACCAATTCAGCGGCCTCTAAATTACGCTGATCGCGAATCTCTGCCACAATATGGAAAGGCTCAGCGCGGCGATCAGGGTTATTGGTCAGTGCCAACACCGACTTAATGACGTGGATATCAGGGTTTTCTTCATCCGGCGCCAGAATGATGATCGAACGCGCTGCGTTTGGCGTGACCACCGTCAGATCATCCAGATCGAGCGGGTCACCACTGCGACAGATGACCTTCACATTGCCGGTGCTGGGAAACTTGGCGCGAATATCGTCATCCATTTCGACTTTATCGCGATTGGCCAGAATGACGATGCGCGGCTGTTTCTGATTGGCATTGGCGATCATCAATTCGCCAATGATGGAATAGATTTTAGTCGACCAACCCAGAATCAAGGTGAAATCTTGTTCAATGACTCGCGAACGTCCTTTGCGTAATTCAGTAAGCCTAGATTCCAGGCCGGCAGTAATGGTACCGATCAAACTACTGACAATAAAAATGCCGCCGATGGTCACCAGCAGCATTAACAGGCGCAGCGCCCAGCCGCTATCACCGGCCAAATTGCCGGCATCCATTGCATGCATCAGGCTTTGCCAAGCGCCTTCGACGAAGCCAATCGACGATGCGCTATCGGTGGGATCGCTGCCGATATTGGCCAGTGCCAACACGGACGCTGAAATGAGCACGATGACCAAAGAGGCCAGCGCCAGCCAAGCGATGATGGCGCCCGTGCCGCGCGACAAAGTGTTCTCGAAGCGATAGCGCAAACGATCACGCCAAGTGACGGTGCGGTGCGGCATTTGCTGGCTCCAAGTTGCGTTGTTAAGCGCACTCTAACATTCGCTGCGGGTCGGCGACCAAGGGCACCTGCCGCTTACTGCCCTTTTGTACGCTGTCGCAGCCTGGAGCAATCACCCAGACTCAGGTGATTGAAACTCGGCACAACGACTGCTCATGGCCTTATTGATTGTCCTGGCTGCGCTGATTTTTTTGATGGCGGTGGCCTATCGCGGCTACAGCGTGATTTTGTTTGCGCCGCTGGCGGCACTCGGCGCGGTATTTTTGACTGATCCTGAGCTGGTCGCGCCGATGTTCACCGGCTTGTTCATGGACAAGATGGTTGGCTTTCTGAAACTCTATTTCCCGGTCTTTCTGCTCGGCGCGGTGTTCGGCAAGCTGATCGAAGTTTCTGGATTTTCCAAAGCGATCGTCGCTGCAACGATACGCGTGGTTGGTGCGCAGCGAGCCATACTGTCGATTGTGTTGGTCTGCGCGATTTTGACCTACGGTGGCGTGTCGCTGTTTGTCGTGGTGTTCGCGGTGTATCCGTTTGCGGCTGAGTTGTTTCGGCAAAGCAACATCCCCAAACGTTTGATTCCGGGCACGATCGCCTTAGGTGCATTCACTTTCACAATGGATGCGCTGCCCGGCTCGCCGCAGATTCAGAACATCATTCCCACTTCTTTTTTTGGCACGGATACTTGGGCTGCGCCGATACTGGGTGTGGTCGGTGCGATCTTTATTTTGATCCTGGGAATGAGCTATTTGGAATGGCGTCGCCGTGTGGCGGTGGCCGCCGGCGAAGGGTATGGCGATAATTTGCTCAATGAGCCGGCACCCTTTGCTGGTGGCCCATTGGCAAATCCATTCATCGCAATTTTGCCGTTGTTGCTGGTTGGCATCAGTAACAAGCTGTTTACCCTGTGGATTCCCCATATTTACGGCGTCAGCTATTCCTTTGTGCCCACCGTGATGGGCAACGCCGCGCCGGTCGTACAGGAAGTACCCAAAGTCGCGGCAATTTGGGCGGTGCAAGGCGCGCTGCTGGTCGGCATTGTCAGCGTGTTGGTCTTTGCTTGGGCACCGGTGATTAAGAGTTTCGCCGAAAGCAGCAAACAGGCGATTAGCGGCGCTATGCTGGCCGCGATGAACACCGCCTCTGAGTATGGATTTGGCGCGGTAATCGCCGCCCTGCCCGGCTTTTTAATCGTCGCCAATGCCTTGAGTGCAATTCCTGATCCGCTGATCAACCAAGCCATCACCGTCACCTCGTTGGCTGGCATTACCGGATCGGCATCCGGAGGCATGAGCATTGCACTAGCAGCGATGTCGGAAACCTTTATCGCCAATGCCAATGCCGCTGGTATTCCGATGGAGGTTTTGCATCGCGTTGCATCGATGGCCTCGGGTGGTATGGATACCTTGCCGCACAATGGCGCGGTCATTACCTTGCTGGCGGTAACCGGTTTATCGCACCGGCAGTCCTACAAAGATATTTTTGCGATCACCGTGATCAAAACGCTGGCGGTGTTTGTGATTATTGCGACTTATTATTTGACCGGCTGGGTATGATTGTTGTGATTGGCTTAGGGCTCGTGAGACCGTCGGACTGGGATGCGATGCGAGGGCCGATGAGCGAGGTGCGGCGCGCCACACAAGCGAGTCGCAGCGAAGCAGCGCGCCCAAGCCGGCGAGCACAAAGTCCAGGTTATTGACGAACGAGTCCTTCGGTCGCGTGCTTATGTTGTTAGGTTGAACTTCCGTTGTTGATTCAACCTAGAAACCTTAGTTGGACGGGATAGAGTGTGCGGTTATGGCGGGTGAGAACCGGCGGCTTGCGCCGCCTGCGGCGCGCCGGTTCGAACGCACGCAA
>CAZLSB010000214.1:6977-7213 GCA_964561825.1 uncultured Xanthomonas sp. | reverse complement strand
GGGCAAGGGGCAGGGGAAGACGGTGTTGACTTGACCCGCGCCGCCTATATCGAAAAGGGCATTTGCGTGAATTCCGGTCCGAATCTGGACGGCAAGAACTACCGAGAAGCGTTTGACGCTTTGGATCGGTTGCTGACGGCGACTGGCCGTGGACAGAAGAAAGTCAATTTCCGGCTGCGCGATTGGGGCGTATCGCGGCAGCGCTACTGGGGCTGTCCGATTCCGATGATCTATCG
>CAZLSB010000214.1:0-6967 GCA_964561825.1 uncultured Xanthomonas sp. | reverse complement strand
GTCAAGCGGTGCCAGTGCCGGCGGAATTGCTGCCGGTGGTATTGCCCGAAGATGTGCTGTTTTCCGGTGTATCTTCGCCGATTAAATCGATGCCGTCCTTTATCGAAACGACTGATCCGACGACGGGTTTACCGGCGAAGCGCGAAACCGATACTTTCGATACCTTTGTCGAATCGTCCTGGTATTACGCCCGTTACACCTCGCCGCATGCGCCGACTATGCTGGATCAGCGCGCTAATTATTGGTTGCCGATTGATCTTTATATCGGTGGCATCGAACACGCGGTGATGCATTTACTATATTTCCGTTTCTGGCACAAAGCCATGCGCGATTGTGGTTATGTGCAAAGCGACGAGCCGGCGATCAATCTTTTATGTCAAGGCATGGTAGTCGCCGAGACCTTTTATCGCGAGGAAGACGGTCGGCCGCTTTATTACAACCCCGCTGATGTGGATGTGAGTCGCGACAGTCATGGCCGTATGAGCGGCGCCACACTGAAGGCCGATGGTTTGCCGGTTATCGTCGGTGCCATCGAAAAGATGAGCAAGAGCAAAAATAACGGCGTTGACCCGCAGGCCTTGATCGATGAATACGGCGCCGACACCGTGCGTTTGTTCTCGATGTTTGCCTCCCCACCGGATCAACAACTGGAATGGAGCCAAAGTGGTGTGGAAGGCATGGCGCGCTTTCTGCGGCGAATTTGGCGAATGGCGGCAGAATTTGTCGCCGGCGGCGCTGCGCCAGCACTGGATCAGGGCGCGATGACGGCCAGCGACCGCGCATTGCGGACCAAGTTGCATGAAACCATCGACGGTGTAAATCGCGATATTGGTACGCGTTACACCTTCAATACGGCGATCGCTAAGGTCATGGAACTGAGCAACGCGATTTCCAAGTTTGAAGTCACCGGCTCAGCGTCGCGGGCGGTTTTACAGGAAGCATGGGAGGCGATTGTGTTGCTGCTCAACCCGATTACGCCGCACACCTGTCATGCTCTGTGGCAGTTGTTGGGTCATCCAGAGAGCTTGCTGGAAGATCAGCGCTTCCCGATCGCCGATGCGCAGGCGCTGATTAAAGATGTGGTGACCGTGGTGATTCAGGTGAACGGCAAGCTGCGTGGCAAACTGGAAGTGGCACCGGGCTGCGGCGCAGACGTATTGCGGCCGTTGGTGCTGGCTAACCCAGATGTGGCGCGCTTCATCGATGGCAAGCAGGTGAGCAAGTTCATTGTGGTGCCGAATAAACTCGTCAATATTGTCGTGTCTGATTAAACCAGGAGCATCCTGTCATGAAGGTAGTTCGCAATCTGCGTGTCACCGTGTTGATCAGCGTGATTCTTGCCGTCAGTGCCTGTGGTTTTGCGCTGCGTGGCAGCGCCGATCTGCCAGAGTCGCTGAGCAGCGTGGCGATTGAGGCGGCCGATCTTGACAGCTTGCTGGTCGTCGATCTGCAACGTGAACTGAGCGCCTCAGGTGCAAAATTGGTGGCGCTGAATAGCGCTGGCGCCAGCACGCTGAAAATTCAATCCGAAACCGCCGAGCGCAATGTGATCAGTTTGGATCAGCGCGCCAAAGTGGGCGAATACGAGTTGCACTATCGCGTGGTGTACGCGGTAGACAGTGCGGACGGCAAAGAGTTATTGCGCGATACGCCAATCGAGCTGTCGCGCGTTTACAGTTTTGACGAACAGCAGGCCATCGGCGCGGGTCAAGAAGAAGAGATCATTCGTACCGAGTTACGCCGCGATGTGGTGCGCTCGATTATGGATCGATTGCAGCGCATTCAGGACCCCGATGGTGCTCTTGAAGATCGCGAAAGTTTGAAGTAGTACCTGCGAGCCACAAATCGCGAAACTACATTCCTCAGCTAATCAATACGGACGGAATGCTGCGGATATAGTGAGTTCGGTAGGCTTCGCGCTCGTCGCGGCAATAAGCTGCGCCCATGGTAAAACGCCGACAGGCTTCTGGGCGCTGCTCGTAAATGCTGCAACACATTCGATGTTGATCTAGCGCGACACACCAGCCGTCTTCACCACGCGCCATCACCTCCAGACCGTGATCGTCAATCGCGACGAAAGCGCGTGGTACGACATCTTCGGGCATGACCAGCACGGTTAATCGACAACATACCGCGTCGCAGTTTTCACAGCGCACTGCAGGATCGATTAGTTCGTCGTCATCGCGCCATTCAATGGCCATTTGTTTCATCACTCAGGCGGTGCCAGTGGAGATCTGGCGGAGCCGTACCATAGCGGATTGCGCTACTTGCACTTGACGAAATTGATACGCCGGAGGAAGGTGCAGCAACGGTAATCGAGGATGCGATCATGTTCCTTCATACGCTCAGCTTGCTGACGGCCGCCATTTTCCCCATCGCCGAACAACGCGCGCCGGCACCGTCGTCACTGTGTTTGGATGCTCGCGCGGTGCAGGAAGTTTGGCCAACCGCGATGAACGCTTCGTTGCTGCGCAGTGCAGATAAACACTATCGACTGAGCTGGTCCGCCAACTGCGAACCAGATGCTCAACCCGCTGCACTGCTGGCGCGCGACGGCTGGATTTGTGGCGAAGCGCAGGAGTTTGTGCGCGGCGCCGGACAGCGGTGCCCGGTACTCGCGATTGAGCAACTGGGCACCGCGCAGTACCGCCATTTGCGCAGCGCCAGCGCGGCAGAGCAGCGTTCCAGTCTTGAGCAGTCTTTCCGTGGCTCCAGCGAACATTGTTTGGATCCAACTCGCGTACGTTCTTGGTCGGTGCAAGGCGATAGTTTGATCGTGCAGTCCTCGCGCGTTCGCGATGGTAGCCCGTATGCGTACAAGGTGCAGTTATCTGGAAACTGTCCGGAAGCCGATGTGCGCGATAGATTGAGCTGGCGATCAAGCACCGGGCTGGGGCGAATTTGTGGGATCCCTGGCGAGTTTGCGGTTTTTAGCTCGCAACACGAAGATATCGCCAACGTGGCGCGCACCTTCCTATCTGGGCGCCCGCCCATTGCCCAACTGCGCGGTTGCCCAATACAGTCGGTGCAAGCGATGCACAAGGACGATCTGGCCAGTCGTTAGGTCGCGGAACGGCTGCGAGTCTGGTGGGTTCATCCGCGTACATTTACGGGCTGAAAAAGAGCGCTCGCAATGGCGAATCAGCGACTTACGATATCTGCGCAAAAACGCGGCGCGTGTAGACTCCTGGTAGGGACATAGCGGGGAATCCAGGAATGACTGCACTGATACGAGTCGGCTTGTCGGGCCGGGTCGCAACGCTGACGATGGATCGGCCAGCGGTACACAACGCTTTTAATGCGGAACTCATTGTCGAATTGACTAGCGCATTGGCGCGGGTTGGGGCTGATCCGGAAGTGCGTGCGGTGGTTTTAGCCGCGGAAGGCGCCTCTTTCTCGGCGGGCGCGGACGTCAATTGGATGCGCGCGATGGCGGCATTTAGCGAGGCAGAAAATCATGCCGACGCGCTAAAGCTCGCCGAGCTGATGCGCACCTTGGCTTATCTGCCCAAACCCACCATTGCGCGCGTGCAGGGTTCTGCGTACGGCGGCGGTGTGGGTCTGCTGGCCTGTTGTGATGTGGCGCTCTGTGTGGCGGATGCCAAATTTGGGCTGACCGAGAGCAAATTGGGTTTGGTGCCAGCGGTAATTTCGCCGTATGTGGTGGCCGCCATTGGCGCGCGTCACGCCAAACGTTGGTTTCAGAGCGGCGCCGCGTTTGACGCAGCGCGCGCCTTGGCGATGAATCTGGTGCACGAGGTGTTGCCAGCCGAGCAACTGGACCACGCCGTTGAGCGCGAGTTAGACGCGATGCTAAAAGCCGGTCCGACCGCTGCGCTGGTGGCCAAACGCTTGGTAGAAGGCATTTTTGGACGCGACGAGCCCGCGCAACGCAAACTCGATGAACAAACCGCAGCGCTCATTGCACGTTTGCGGATATCGATGGAAGGCCAGGAAGGATTAACCGCATTCCTGGAAAAGCGGCCACCCAATTGGCTTTGATTCCGCCCAATTTGCATAACCAGCGCAGGTGAAAGATGTTCGACAAATTGCTGATCGCTAATCGAGGCGAAATCGCCTGTCGAATCCAGCGCACCTGCCGTCGCCTGGGTATCGCCAGCGTGGCGGTGTATTCAGACGCCGACGCGCGTGCGCAGCACGTACGCTTGGCTAATGAGGGTCGTTGGATTGGCGGCGCGAGTCCGGCGGATTCTTATTTGCGCGGCGAGCGCATTATTGAAGCGGCGCTGGCCACGGGTGCGCAGGCAGTGCATCCGGGTTTTGGATTCTTGAGCGAAAACGCTGATTTTGCTGAGGCCGTCGCCGCAGCGGGTTTGGTTTTCGTCGGCCCCAGCGCCGCGTCGATGCGCAAAATGGGCAGCAAGGCCGGCGCCAAGGACTTGATGAACGCCGCTGGCGTGCCGGTAGTGCCCGGATACACCGGTGAAGATCAAGACGCCAGTTTGCTGGCCCAAGAAGCGCAGCGCATTGGTTTTCCGTTGATGATCAAAGCTGCGCACGGCGGTGGTGGCAAAGGGATGCGCGTGGTGCATGCCTTGACCGATTTCGGCGCCGCGCTGGAATCTTGCCAGCGTGAGGCGCGGGGTGCTTTTGGTCGGGATCGGGTGTTGTTGGAGCGTTATGTGGAGCGCCCGCGACATATCGAGATGCAGATTTTTGGCGATCATCATGGCGAGGTGATGCATCTCAACGAGCGTGAATGTTCCGCGCAGCGCCGTTATCAAAAGGTCATTGAAGAATCCCCTTCGCCCTTTGTGAGCCCCGCTCTGCGCGCCGCGATGGGCGCTGCGGCGGTGCAAGCCGGCTTGGCGATTGATTACGCCAACGCCGGTACGGTCGAATTTATCGTCGGCCCGGCGGGTGATTTCTATTTCATGGAGATCAATACCCGCTTGCAGGTAGAACATCCGGTGACCGAAATGGTTACCGGGCTGGATCTGGTTGAGTTGCAATTGCAAATCGCCGCCGGTGGTCGTTTGGCGCACCTTGTGCCCGAGCGCCCGGTGCCGACCCGCGGCCACGCCATTGAAGTGCGTTTGTACGCAGAAGATCCGGACAACGGCTTTTTGCCTGGCAGTGGTCGTCTGGACATGCTGCGCTTGCCGGCAACTAACGCTCAGGTACGTCTTGATTCCGGCGTGGTTGAGGGCGACACGGTGAGCGTGCACTACGATCCGATGATTGCCAAACTGATTGTTTTTGAACAAGATCGCATTGAAGCTTTGGCGTTACTGCGGCGTGCGCTGGCTGACACCGTGGTCGTTGGCCCGAAAAGCAATGTGGAATTTTTAGAAAAGCTGAGTCGCCATCCGGCGATCGTCGACGGGACTATCGATACCGGTTATCTGGATCGCCATCTGGCGCAGGTGATGAGCGCCGATGCAACGCTGCCTGAAGATGTATTGGTCGCGGTCAGTGTGCGCGCCTTGTTAGATGACGAAATCATCGCGGCGCGGCAGGTGCGTAACGGCAGCGACCCGCATTCACCGTGGGCGGTGGCCGACGGCTGGCGCCATGGCCATCCGGGCAAACGCCTCAAACATCTGTTGTACCGCGAGCTGCTCACCGAAGTGGCCGCGCACGGCCATGCGGGCCATTACACGCTGGATATCGGCGATCGGCATTTACGCGTGCATGGCGCCGGCATCAGTGCCGACAGCGTCGATTTTCTGCTCGGTGAACGTGCCGTGCGTATGCGCGTGATCGCCTTGCCTAATGGTTATCTGGCGCATGACGGCGAACGCCGCTACCAGCTGACGCTGCGCCACCCGTTTGCGTTTGAGGGCAGCAAAAGCCAAGGCGGCGATGCGCTACGCGCCCCGATGCCAGGTCGTATTGTGGCGGTGCGCGTCGATGCCGATGCGCAAGTTGAAGAGGGCCAGGAGTTAATCGTCATGGAAGCGATGAAAATGGAGATCACGCTGCGCGCGCCGCGTGCCGGCGTCGTTGCCGAGATTCGCGCCCGTGTCGGCGAATTCGTCGAAGCCGATATGGTGTTGGTGCGTCTGCAGGGTTAACCGGCAATTCCTCCTCCCATTCTGTATTTGGAACTGCGCTAATGAAACGGATCAATCGGATTATCTTAATCACCGCGGCACTGGTTTGCGCCGCCTGCGACACGGTCGAATTCCAATCGCCGCCGAGCACCTTGCAGGTCTGCGATACGGCACTGGTTGGCGATTGGCGGGTCGAAGATATGCAGCGCGAGCCTGCGGCCAATGGAGCGCTTTACCTGCGCGTAAGTCCGCAATGTGAGCGTTGGTATTCAGTGGGGCTAGAGCCGGACGACGCCGGCAAGATGCAAGCGGATGTCGATGATTTGGCTGTTGATATGGATTTGCGTTTCACCCGCACCGCTACGCAAACCTTTATTGCCGCGCGCGATCGCCCCAAGGATGCGCCGCCGGCAACCGCGGAAGACAAACCCGATGGTTATGTGTTGATCGCCTACGACAGGAGCGAGACCGCGATCTATTTGCGCCAGGTCAGTGTCAAGGCGGCGGCGCATTTGATTGTCGACGGCACGATTCCGGGTTGGGTCGACAAACGCGATCGCCGCGCCGATGGCAGTCGCGATACGTTCAGCTCGTTCTTTTGGGTCTACGTATTTGGCTCACCGGAAGAAACTCACGACATGCTGCAACACCATGAAATGCTCGATGCGCCATGGATGAGACTGCTGCCAGTCGATGCCGCCACTAGCGCGACTATCGATGAGTGGATTGCGAGTGTGGAGTCCGGTCAGTAACTAAAAAAAGATTTCCAATGCGTTTGGGCACTAGGCAAAGCGCGAGGAGAAGCTATGGCGACGACAAGCAACGCAGCATTCGGGGCGACAGGCGCGGAAATGGTTCAACCTAGAAACCTCAGTTGACCGCTTTCAAGTGGCGTAGCTCGATGATTCTTGTGACATTTCAGCAGATTGACTCGTTCACCATTTGGGTGA
>CAZLSB010000213.1:0-7265 GCA_964561825.1 uncultured Xanthomonas sp. | reverse complement strand
CTTGAAGTCGCCCGAACTCGGTCTGCCCCAGTTATGCAGTGACGTTTGTCGGACCTGCAGACCGGGCCAAAAAGGCTGTCGAGATGGCCTGCGCTTCACCCTCACCATGCAGGAAAAGCGTCAACGCATAGCGCCGGCCCACCAGAATCCGCTGTTGTGTCCCGCACCGTTTGATTCCGGCTGCGCGAAATGACAGCGACGATGGATCACCACTTCAGTTCGACTCGCGGCCGACGCCCGGCCTCAGTCCGGGCGCGCCGCGCAGGCCACTGCATTGCGGCCAGCGGCCTTTGCCCGATACATCTGGGTGTCGGCGCTCCTGAGCAATTGCATCGAGTCCGCCCCATGATCGGGGAACAACGCAATGCCGATGCTGCAGGAAATGCTGAGCTCATGCCCGGCCAGCGCGAAGGGTTCGCACAATGCGGCGCGTATCTTGTGGGCCACGCTGATCGCTGCGCCGTGGTCTGCGACTTGCGGTAGCAGCGCCACGAATTCATCGCCGCCATGGCGTGCGACGGTGTCGGAACTACGCACGGAGTCTTTCATCCGCGCCGCGGCTGCGATCAGAAGTTGGTCGCCGATGTCATGCCCAAGCGCGTCATTGATGGCCTTGAACAGATCAAGGTCGATAAACAAGATCGCCAGCTTGCCAGACACCTGCGCGGCGGCGTCCAGCGCCACTCGCATGCGCTCAATCAGTTGCCCCCGGTTCGGCAGGCCAGTGAGCAAATCGTAGCTGGCGAGATACTGGATGCGATCTGTCTCGATGCGCTGACGGGTGATGTCGGTAAAGACGGCCACATGCCGTGTCGCGCCACTGTCCTCATCGAGCACCCGATAGATGGACAGCCATTCGACAAATAACTCGCCATTCTTGCGCCGGTTGCGGATCTCGCCCTGCCACTTGCCGTCGCAGTTCAGCTTAGACCACAGCTCGCGGTAAAACTCAGGCGGCTGCGCGCCACTGGACATGATGCGCGGATTGGCACCCACCGCCTCTGCGGCGCTGAAACCGGTGATGCGCGTAAAGGATGGATTGACCCGAATGATTTGATTATCGGCATCGGTCACCATCACTGCTTCGTCGACCGCATCGAACACGATGGCCGATATGCGCAGTTCGTGCTCGGCTTGCTGACGGCGCGCGATCTCTTGCTGCAGTTGCTGATTGGCGCGCAACAATTCGAGGGTGCGCGTCGCCATACTCTCGTAAAGGTCGCTCACCATGTCGATCAGCGTGTTCACCCGCGCTGAATCGCGGTCACCTGCAGGCTGCGTAACCCCCGCTTCAATATCGGCAATTTCTCGCGCCATGCGCACGTCAACACCGCTGACGTGATGCACCAGCCACTTCATCATGAACGCCATCAGGCATTCGATAACGGTCGCCGGACTGGTATCGACCAGCGCATCAAATTCGTCGAGTCGTTCCACGAAAGCGCCGTGCGCCGCCAGATGCGCCCGGCGGTTGTCCGCATTGATTGGATAGCGCTGCATCAACTGGGCTTCGGTACGAAAGTGGTAGACCGTATAGCCACGCAATTCATTTAATGCGCCGCGCAGTTCCGCCACACTCGCCTGGCGCTGATGCAGGATGCCCACGGCGTTGATCAAGTCGATCAGACGGCGATGCTCATTATCCAGCGCAGGCATCCCGGTCGCGAGTTGGTCTGTCCATGTCAACAGCGCCGCAGAGGCATTCATGTGTGGGTTTTGACCAATCCTGGCTGAACAGGGAGCCCCAGTGTACACAGGCCTCAGTGCGACCGACGCAGGCGAGGCCGAATCACATTAAATGTCAATGATTTCAGGTCCTGATGTTTCATGAATTCGCGCGATGATCGCGCAGGATATTGGTCGCATAAGGGATTTTCATGTGACTAGATAGCGCTTGTCGGAGTGCGCTTGCGCGCAGCGCTGATGAAAGACCGAAGCCCGGATCGCGAGCAAGCGCGCTCCCACAGGCTGCTTCTCCCGACAATGTACACGGATAAACCGGCGGCATGGATTGAGCGGCTGCTCCGTCACCATGCAGGAAAAGCGTCAGCGCACAGCGCCGGCCCACCCAAATCCGCTGTTTTGTCCTCCATCGTTTGATTCCGGCTGGGCGAAATGACAGCGACTATGGATCACCATCTCAGTTTGATCCGCACACCTTGGAAGTTCGATCAATGATGCAGGTCAAAGATGCTCGTACACTGGCGGCGAGCCGATAACCGCCTTGAGGTACGTGATGATCCGTGAGCAGAAATTGCCGCCTTTGCCAGCCGAAGACTGGGGATCACGCGCCCATGTTCATACGCTGGTGATGTTCGCGATCACCTTGATCTGCTTATATCTGTGCTTTCGAATGGCGGCGCCCTTTCTGCCGGCGCTGGCCTGGGCATTGGCGATGGCGGTGCTGGTGATGCCCTTCCACCGGTGGCTGGAAAAGCGCTACCACCGCCCTGGCACAGTCGCGGCGATCACCGTGGTTGCCGCGGCGCTGACGATTGCCGTTCCGGTCGCACTGGTCAGCTCCCATCTGCTCGCGGAAGCGGTTGACGCGGCGCAGTCGCTGCAGGCGCAAGCCGAGTCTGGCGCGTGGCGGCAGCTAGTTGCACCTCACCCACGCCTGCTGCGCGCGGTCGATTGGCTTGATCATCAGTTCAATCTGCCGCAGACGGTCACCGCGCTAACCGGCCGGCTGAGCAACTTTGCGGGACAGTTCCTGCGCGGGTCGCTGCAGCAGGCAATCATGCTGGCGCTGACCTTCTATCTGTTGTTCTATTTCCTACGTGATCGGGAACACGCGTTGGCTGCCATCCGGCGTCTGTCGCCGTTGTCCAGCAGGCAGATGGAACAGCTCTTTCATCGGCTCGGCGACACGCTATATGCGACGCTCTACGGGACTTTCGTGGTCTCCATCGTGCAGGGGACCTTGGGTGGCCTGATGTTCTGGTGGCTGGGACTGCCGTCGCCACTGCTGTGGGGCGTGATCATGGGTCTGCTCGCGATCATTCCGGTCCTGGGCGCTTTTGTGATCTGGATTCCCGCCGCGGTGTTTCTGTTGGTCACCGGCGCGCCCGGCAAAGCCTTGCTGCTCGCGGTTTGGGGTACCGTGGTGGTCGGTGGCATCGACAACCTGTTGTACCCGATGCTGGTTGGCAATCGGATGCGTATGCATACGGTGCTGGTGTTCATTTCCATCGTCGGCGGATTGATCGTGTTTGGCGCCGCCGGACTGATACTCGGTCCGGTGATTCTGACCATCACCTCGGTACTCATGGAAATATGGCGCCACCAGAATGACGATCCAGCGGCGACTGCAATCGGGCCAATTGCTGCATCGGGTGATTCGCTCAAGCCGAATTTAGCGGAGCGAGCGCCGAATAAAGACGGGAGCGTCTAAACGCTCCCGGCAATTTTGGAGCGTGTAGCCCGCCCCGGCGATTTTACTGCGACTTTGGCGGCTCTGGCCGCACTACAGCGGGCTGATCATGCTGTCGCATTTTCGCCGGATCAAAGAAGTCTTCGGGCATCGGCGAGGGCCGGCAATTGCGCTTCTGCTCGGCCTGGAAGCGCACATTTTGTTCGTGGTTGACCGGCGGCGGTGGCGATGGTGCGCGAACGGGTCGATCTGGCCGGCTTCGATGCCGTACATGCCTACGGCGATAACGAGGAGGATCAGGCTTTGCTGGAGGTTGCCCAGCATCGCTACTTCCGTTGGGCCGGGTTTGATTGAACGCGCTAAATTCTGCGTAATCCTCTGCCTAGCGGACGTCCCGGGCGCGTTGTGCTACCCAGGTTACCTGGTTTCCTTGAGCGGTCGCGCTGGATGCGCCCAGCGTCACATTACCCGTGGCGGTGAGACCCGACAGCGTTAAGCCGAAGGTCTCATCGTTCTCGTCCAGCAGATCGTTGTTGATGATGACGTTTACCGCCTGGGCGGTGGTGCTGCTGGCCCCGAAACTCACCGTGCCGCTGATCGCGGTGAAGTCGGCTGCACCGGCCGTGCCCAGCGCACTGTTCACGCTCAGCGTCACGCCCGATTGCACCGGGTTGCTTAAAGTCACTGTGAAGGCCATCGGGCTGATCGCTTCCGTCTGGCTGACCGCCGCCGGGGCAAAGTTCACCACCGCGCTGTCGTCGTCGTTGATCGTCGCCGTGTGCGAGGACGGCGCGCCGAGCGTGACCACCGCTTGCTGCGCTGGCGTGCCGCCGGTTTCGGTGCCGAGGTTGACGCTGATCGTCTCCGGGCCCCTCCGGGCCCCTCCGGGCCCTCGACTAGGTTCTCGTTATTAACCGTGGCAGTGATTGTTTGCGTCGTGCCTGCCGTCGGGATGCTGACAGTGCCGGCTGCCAACGTGTAATCGGTGCCGCCGCCAGTCGCCGTTCCCGCACCCAGCGTGTACGGCACGCTGATCGCTGCTTCCAGGGCGTTGACGACGCTGCCGCTGGTGGTGAAGGTGGTGCTGACACTGATCGTTACCGGGCCAGCGCCTTCGCCAGTGCTGCTGGCAGCCGCCGTGAACTGGTAGCTGGCGCCGGTGAACGGTCACCAGCACCGACAACGACAACGACAGCGCAAAGCCGCCGTAGTTGCTGTCGCTGCTGCTGACGGTGTGGGTCACGGCGTCGGCATGGGTGCCTTCGACGGTGCGGTCGTCGGCCGCCGTGATCGTTACCGTCTGCGGCGTGTTCCAGTTGCCGCTGGTGAAGACCAGCGGGCTGGTTGCCGCCGCGATCTGCACGCCCGTGGTCAGCGCGACGCTGACGTTGGCGGTCGGCTGGCTGGTCAGAGCCACCGTGTAGCTGTCGCTGGCGCCGCGGCGCCGGCAGCACTGAACGAGCGTGCGTAGAAGTCATCGGTATTGTTCAGCGCGCCGGCCGTGTTGCGATCGTCCTCTATCCAAACGATCGCGTAGCCGCCATCGCTGCGGGCGACGATGGCCTCGGGTCGCTCGACATCGTCGGTGCGCACATCGTTAACGCGCACGCTGCCCGATACGGGGGTCCCATTGGGCTGGTAGACGCGGGTGTAGGTGTCGCCGCCGTTGGTGCTGTTGGAACCAGCACCGACGTCGCTGTTGGCGCCGTCGTTGCTGTTGTTTGCGGAGTTCCAGAGGACCGCAAGATTGCCGCCGGTGAGCACCGCGAGCAAGGCCTGATGCTGGCTGCCGCTACCGTCGGGATTGATGTCCAGGTACGGCGCAGTTGCGCTGTTCACTGCTACGCCGGAACTGTTGAAGATCTGGAAAAAGCCGGCATAAGCGCCGCCGTCTAAGCTGGTGCCAGTGCCGTCGCCGATACTGTCGCGGGTGCGCCAGGACACTGCAACGCTGCCGTTGGCCAGCGCGACGAGCGTGCCAAAGTCCTTGAGAAACGTGTTCTGACCGGCGCCACCCATGCGCACACTGGCCGCCTGCGGAGCGCCACTGGCGTTGTACACGCGCAGGAACAGATCGGCGGTGTTCTGTTCCGCGACGGGCAGCGAAGGGCTATCGTTATTATCGTTCCAGGCCACCGCGAACCCGCCCCCGGTCAGGCCCACCACCGCCAGTGGCGTCTGTTCGTCCGGCACCCCATTCGGATCGCTCTCAATGACCTTGAATGTGGCACTCACCGCGGCCCCGCTGGCGGCGTAAACGCGCCCATAGGTGTCGCCACCGAAGCCCGAGCCACCATCATCGTAGGTGTCGCCCGGACCGTTCACCGAATTTCAAATGGTGACGAAGCCGCCGCCGCTCAGCGGTGCCAGCATCGGCGTGTTCTGATAGCCCTGACCGGTCGGATTGATATCCAGGTAAGGGCTAATCGGCGCAGCGCCGACGAGCGCCCCGGCACCGGTGAGGATGCGGAAGTAGGATCCGTACAGTTGTCCGTCCGGCGAGACCGGCGTCGCGCTGGGCTCGTCGCGAGCGCGCCAACCCACCACCAGCCCGCCGCCGGTGAGCGCGATCAGGCCATGGCGTTGATCGAAGTCCTGGAAGTATGGATCGTGGTTGTTGGGCCCTCCGCTGGCAATATTGACCTGCAATCCGGTCGGGTCGCCGACGGCGGAATTCGCTGCAGTGGTCTGGAACGCCAGAACGCCAGCCAATCCGGCTGCGAGTAGGTGCAACGAAGCGCGTTTCATCGGTCGACTCTCCCAGGATCTGCGGATCACGTTTTTATACAGATTTCTTGTTCCCACTCTGGTCTTGAACTGGTCGCCGCTCAGCGGCGCGGCTTGTACCAGTAGCGATCGGTGAAGGTGTGGTCGCCGCGGCGCAGGAGATGGCGGGCCCCCTGCCACATGAGTCCGAAGTAGTGCCAGTCGCCAAACTCGTCGAATTTGCGCGTCGAACCGATGACTTTCGACGTGCGAAGGCGCATGAGCTTCTGGCCGCGGGTCCGTCCGAGACGCCGGAGCGCGACCAGGAACATCACGTCCTCGGCGACCAGTCGCGACTCGTCGTAGCCGCCGATTGCCTGGAAATCCTCGCGCCGACAGAACACTACGCCAGTATCCATTGCGGTTATCCAGACCATCGGCACCAGGGTCGCGTAGGTCAGCGCGATGCCGGCAGACCAGCGTTCCATGGTCGCCCCGGTGGCGCCGCCAACGTAGCGGCCGCTTGCGAGCGCAGCGTCGATAGCCAGGAAGGTCGACACGTGCACCTGCGAGTCGGCATCGACAAAACACAGGATTTCGCCGCGCGCGATCGCGGCGCCGCCATTGCGCACCGCTCCTATCACGCGTTTCTCGACGCTGGCGACCGTGCAAGCATGCGCGCGGGCAATCTCGGCGGTGGCGTCGGTCGACAGATTGTCAGCGACGATGATTTCGATCGAATCCGCCTGCCCATAGGCGTCGCGGGCGCGAGCCAGAGAGTCGAGCAGGCGCGGCAGCAACCGGGCTTCGTTGTATGCGGGTATCACCACCGAAAAGCGCGGTGCCATCAAGTCGTCCCCCGACCCCATGAGGCCGACAAAGATTGGACCGGCCCCGGCCGCGCGTCAATCGCAGGGCTCAGTCCAACCTGACTCGCAGCGATGATGTCGCCGCCCGTCATGCCTCGGGTCACCAAGACCCGGTCGGCATTGGCGGCACCCGTATCGATCACCGCTGCCCAGCTCAAGCTTGGCGCCTGCGCGAAGACGTTGGCGCTCGCCAACAACAAGCCGATCGCCAGACCGCTACGACGGAATAATGGAGTCATCATGACAGCGGCTCGTCCCTGTTGCTAAGGGCTCGTTCGTCAATAACTTGAACTTTTTGCTCGCCGGATTGGGCGCGC
>CAZLSB010000212.1:0-7300 GCA_964561825.1 uncultured Xanthomonas sp. | reverse complement strand
CCGGCTTTCACCCCATAACCGCACACTCTACCCCGTCCAACTGAGGTTTCTAGGTGCAAGGTAATTGCCGGACTCCACACTTTCACACCGCTTGAGGCGGTGATTAAATAAATAGCGGCGCTATGCTTGGCTGATTCCATTGCTGATCGCGCCCATGTCCATTGCTCGCATCCTCATCGCTGCTGTTTTGCTGGTGCCGTTCTGCTCGTTCGCCGAGCGAGTCGATCAACTGCCGTCACCTTTGCCTGGTAGCCATGTGGCCGATCCGTCGGGATTGTTGGCGGCCGACACGCGCGCCGAACTGGATCGTTTGGCCGCCACGCTGGATGGCCGCGGACGCGGGCAATTGGGATTTGCGGTCGTGGCGACCACCGCCGGCGTCGCTCCGCGTCGATTCGCCACTGAGGTGTTCAATCGGTGGGGTGTGGGCGACGCCAAACGCAATGACGGAACCTTGATTTTGCTGGCCAAGCAGGATCGCGCCGCAGAAATTGTGCTGGGCGACGGCATCGATAATCCGGTCAACCGCGCTCACGCAGCGCGAGTGATGCAAGAAGCGATGTTGCCGCGGTTTCGCGATGGCAATTACGATCAGGGATTGGTCGCCGGTACCACCTTGTTATTGCAGCGTATTTACGCAGTGGATTGGTCTCGTCCGGCCGAACAATTAGAGCCGAACGGTGCGCTCGCGCCTGCGCTGGCGGAAAACGCCGAGATGCCGACTTCCCTTTCTGGCCTGCGCGATTCCAGCGCCGCTGACAGCAATACAGCGCCTGCTGTGGGCTACTCGACGGCTGCAGTGGCGGGGGCTGCGGATGGCGCGCCGGCTGCGGCGCGCGTCAAGCGCCCGGTGGTGAGCTACACTGAGCCGCGCGAACCGACATCGCCCGGCATCATCGCCTTGGGTTTTGGGGTAATTGCCGGGGCCGCAGCGGCGCTGTTTTGGTTAGTGCAGCGCTTTTTGCGTATGTTGTGGTGGTTCACCGGCTCGCGTTGGTTTGTGCGTAAGTGCAAAGACTGCAGCAGCGCAATGCAAATGTTGTCCGAAGTGGCCGACGACGCGCATTTGAACAAAGGTCAACGCACCGAGGAGCGCCTAGGGAGTGTCGACCACCGGGTCTATTTGTGCCCGCGCTGCAATCATGTCGACCTCATCGCGAGGCGCGCGTGGTTCACCCGATATGCGGACTGCAGCGCCTGTCAGGCGCGAGCGCTGTCGTCGGTGTCCAAAACCCTAAGCTCGGCTACACGTTATTCGACCGGGTTAGCCGAAGTGACCAAAACCTGTCAGCACTGCGGAAAGGTCAACATCGAGCAGCGCGTATTGCCGGTATTGCCACCGCCCAGTAGTTCCAGTTCAAGCAGCAGTTACGGCGGTGGCAGAAGCAGCGGTGGTGGCGCCAGTGGGCGCTGGTGAGTCGGCGCTGTGCGCTGACTCTTTCGCATGCCGTGACCAGAAGCGTTCGACCGATGAAGCGCAGGTCGAACCCACCAAGGCAGGCCCATGCCGTACGGTTGCAGACTTAATGTACCGCGCGCATTTGCCGCTGCAGCTTGCTGTCCAGAGAAAAACGCGGCTCGACCGTTATTTCGTCGTTCAAACGTTGACACACGTATTCGCCCACCGCCGGGCCATGTTTGAAACCATGGCCGGAGCCGCCGCCGAGCAACCAGACGTTGTCAAACTGCGGGTGGCGATCAATCAGGAAATCGCCGTTGGAGCTGTTTTCGTATTGGCAGACTTCGGTGCTTAACAGCGGCGCATTGGCCAGGGCTGGAAAGCGGAGGGTCAAAAATGCGCGGGCGGCATCAATGGTGGCTGGGTCGGCACGACGATCAGCGCTATCCGGGTCAATGGCTGCGCCGTGCACATCGCAGGCCAGCTTGAATCCGCGCGCTTCGATATCTGCTATTCCGTACCATTCGCGATCAAAATCCATCCAAGTAGGCAGGTGTGACGCGCTAAAACGCTGCTCGCCTGCGGGAATTCCAAAATAAAAAACCTCCTGCCGCGTGGGAAAAATGCGATCGGCGAGTAAATCCGGCACGAGCTTGGGCAACCACGGTCCAGCAGCGTAAATGTGCATATCGGCGTGAATGCTGCGGCCACTCGTGGTGCGCATAGCCGCCAATCGACCCACGCCGGAGATCGGCAAAATTGCGTCGGTGCTGATCTGCACGCCCTTCAGCGCAGCATTCGCCACAACCGCCTGCACCGCGCGCCGCGCCAACAAAGCACCACTGCCGGGCTCGAATATCGCCCAGCCATCGTCGGGCACCTGGATTTGCGGGTAGCGACGCCGCAAGGTCTGCGCGTCGAGTACTTGGTGTTCGATCGCGTGTTCGTGAAGCGCGCTAATTGATTGTTCGGCGGCCAAGTTGCCGCGTTTGGCCATCCACAACACGCCGGTGCGTTGAAATAACTCAGGACGACCGACATCGGCAAAAAGCTTGCTCCACACCTCCAGCGAACGTTTGGCCATGCGCGTGTAAATCGCATCTGGACCATAAGCCATGCGAATCACGCGGGTCTCGCCACCCGAACTGGCGCGGCTATTGGCGCCGCCATACTGATCAATCAGGATCACGCGTTTGCCGGCGGATGCCAAGTGCCAAGCCGCCCACGCGCCGAAAATCCCGGCGCCCACTACAGCTACGTCGTAACGTGATCGATTTTGCATTGCGAAATGGCCTGCGGGTGCGGTTTTCGACCTGGAAATGTACACGGTCGCTAGCAGCGTCGCGCAGCAATCCACTTAGCGTAAGTCGTTGATTCGTCATTGCGAGGTCTTCGACGCGACAGCGTCGAGGACCGTGGCAATCCAGTGACTTTCGGGACGCCAACGGCAAAGTCCCTGGATTGCTGCGGTCGCTTAAGGCTCCCTCGCAAAGACAAGTCTGGTGGGTTCATCCGCGTGCATTTCCGGGCTCTTGTGGGTGCGCGCTTGCGCGCTATCGATGCTGATGAACCACCGAAGCCTGGATCGCGGGCAAGCTCCCACAGGCCGAAAAAGAGCGCATGCAATGACGCATGAATCCCCAGATTTAAGGCGCCAAAGAGCGCGCTACCAGTGCTTGACCTGGCAGGTTGTCGTGCTCGCGAACCAAGCGCATTTCCAGACGGCCATTGCCGAGATTGACCAACGGTGCTTGCGGTGCGCCTTCGATGTCGATGTCTCCGGCGACGTTTTCCGAAATCACCACGTCTTCAATTTCCGCGGTGCCGTAATTGAGCACCGTGGATGCCAGAGCGACGCCCTGGTAACGGCGAGACAGCTGATTGCCCTGGAAATTGGTGGCGTTTAGCCACAGCTTGCCCCAGTTGACGATCGTTCCGGCGTCACGTGAGGCGCCCGCCACGGTATTGAAACTCACTTCACACTCGCGCAATCGCATTTCGCCATAGTTTTCAACGATGGCAGATGCGCCGCGCGCCGTGCTGTCAACCAGCGCGACGCGATGTAACTCGGCGGTGCCGTGGTTGCGAATGGCACCGACGGAGCCTTCGGCGAGAACGACATGCTCCAGACGTAAATGACCGGTTTCCGACACATGGAAAAGCCGGAAGTCGAGCTCGGAGTAACGCCTCAGTTCGGCCCCATTACCCCGGATGACCATCGAGGTGGTAATCGCTGGTAATGCCGAACGTTGGTTCTCATCGCTTATGGAATCAAGCACATACAAGGCGCGTTCCATGGTGATAATGTCCACATCAGGATTGGCGTTGGCGGCGTTGATCGCTTCGATTAAGCCTTCGGTGGATTCCACCGGATATATGGTTGTGGCCTGCGCGAGTGGATACGCAAGTACGCACATCAGGCCAACTACTAACGATTTAACATTTAACGACATAAAGCCCCCTCTGGCCAGATCTGGCGTCTGAACCCAGCCTGAAACACAATGGCTAGTGCTTGCCATCTAATTCTTTCATAGTGTGATGGCCATCACAAAGTTTCAATTCATGGTGGCACTTTTCAACCGACCTGTGAATGTCTAGTCGTAGCCACATTCTCGCTCAATGCTCGCGCATACTGCGCCATTTTGACCTGATGGAGATTGCTCATGACCGAACTGACCCAGGACGCGGTGCGCGCTATTTTGGCGACTGTGGTTGACCCACACCACGGCGAGAATTTGGTCGCGGCCGGTTCCGTGCGTGGCATTGGCATCGATGCTGGCAACGTTGCGGTAGAGATCGCGCTGGGTTACCCGGCCGAAACCTGGTGCGAAACCTTGGCAGCGCAAGTGCAAACGCTATTAGAGGCAGACCCGCGTATAGAGCGCGCGGTGGTGGATGTTGGCTGGCAGGTGATTGCGCACAAAGTGCAACAGGGCCTGACGCCGCTGCCCGAAGTGAAAAACATTATTGCGGTGGCGAGTGGCAAAGGGGGAGTGGGCAAGAGCACCACAGCAGCCAATCTCGCGCTGGCGCTGACGGCGGAAGGCGCCACGGTGGGTGTGCTGGATGCCGATATCTACGGCCCCAGCCAGCCACGCATGCTGGGTTTGTCAGGTAAACCAGATACCCGCGACGGCAAAGTCATCGTGCCGAAGATCGGTTATGGCCTGCAAGTCATGTCGATTGGTTTCATGATCGAAGAAGACACGCCGATGATCTGGCGTGGACCGATGGTCACCCAGGCACTGCAGCAGTTATTGAATGAGACCGATTGGCAGGGCCTCGATTATTTGGTCATCGACTTGCCGCCCGGTACTGGCGACATTCAATTAACACTGTGCCAGCGCGTGCCGGTATCCGGCGCTGTGATTGTCACCACGCCACAGGACATTGCCTTGCTGGACGCTCGCAAGGGTCTGAAAATGTTCGAGAAAGTGGCCGTTCCCGTGCTCGGCATTGTGGAGAATATGAGTACCCACATTTGCAGTAATTGCGGTCACGAAGAACCGATATTCGGCAGTGGTGGTGGCGCACTGATGGCCGAACAATACGGCGTGAGCTTGTTGGGTCGTTTGCCACTGGATATTCGAATTCGCCGAGAATCTGACTCGGGCCACCCCACGGTTATCGCCGCACCCGATTCAGCCATCGCGGCGACTTATCGCGAAATCGCCCGCAAGGTCGCTGGCCGTTTAAGCCGCCAAGCCCGCAACAAGTCAATCGGTTTCCCGAACATCGTGATCCAGAGCACCTGACAGCGGGGCGTCGTGCGCATGTCGCCAGGCCCCGTTAGCGCACTTTAGGGTTCGCGTCAAGTCGCCGAACGCCTACGGTTTTTATGCAGTCATCCGTCTATCCTTCGCCGGTCGCCGACCTAGCAGGAGATTCTCATGCAACGCTGGATGTGCACCCTTGGTTTTGTTGTGGCTGCAATACCGATGTCGGTATCGGCCAAGTCGCCGGCCGATATTTCAATCGGCGATTTCTGGAAACAATCAGAGTTCGTTAACATTCAAATTTCTCCCGATGGCAAATACTTTGGTGCCATTGTTCCGGATGATGAAACGCGCACGCTGGTGATTTTCCAGCGCGAGGATCGCAAAGTCACCGGTGTCGCCCGCTTTACTGACAAGCGTCAAGTCGGCAGTTTTGCCTGGGTATCACCGACCCGCGTGAGCTTTACGATGAATGAGCGCAGTGGGCGACTGGTCGCGCCGCAGGGGCGTGGTGAAGTGCTGTTCATGGATGTCAACGGCAAAGATCGCGCGGCCTATGGCGGCGGTGGTGGTCGCGGCTCGCTATTAAGTAGCACATTGCGAGATGAAACTGACTATGTGATGGTCACCGACTACGTGCCCAGTCAGCGCGGTGAGGGCGGTGAGCAAGTGCTCTACCGAGTGAACGTCAAGACCGCCAAAGCGCAGCGCAAAGCGTTTTCGCCGGTGCGCGGCTCGTCGTTTTTATTGACTCGCGAAGGCCAGGCGCGCGTGGCATCCGGCGAAGGTGGTTTTGAGCAAAACGAAATATGGTATCGCGGCGAAAAAGACGAACAATGGCGGAAGATTTTTTCGCAAGTGGAGACTGGGCGCACCATGAGTCCGTGGTTTGTCGATCCGGACGGCGTGCATTTTTATGCGACGGTGAGTGAAAAAACCGGCCCGGATGGTTTGTACAAGGTTGATGCAAATGGTTCGATGAGCTTGGTCGCACGCGATGAAATTTCCAACCCGAGCGCCTCGGTGCGGGCCGTAGATACCGGGGCCTTATTGGCGGTCGAGTTTGATGCAACCGTGCCACGCCGCCAATACATTAATGCGGAGCACCGCGATGCAAAGATCCTGGCGCGCTTGGAGAATAGCTTTCCCGGCCAATGGGTGAGCATCGTCAATTCCACTGACGACTCCAACACCTGGGTGTTCCTGGTGAGCAGCGATCGCAATCCTGGCGAGTTTTATGTCTATGACCGTGAATCGGGCAAGGCGACCTATTTGGCTGCAGTGCGTGAATGGATCGATCCAGACCTGATGTCGCCGATGAAACCGATCCAATATCAAGCGCGGGACGGACGCACCATCCATGGGTGGTTGACTCTGCCTAAAGATTCGGATGGCAAAAATCTGCCAATGATTGTCAACCCGCATGGTGGACCCTTTGGTCCTTATGACAGCTGGGGCTATCAGCCGGAAGTGCAAATGTTTGCGTCGCGCGGTTACGCGGTGTTGCAGCCCAATTTCCGCGGTTCAGGCGGTTTTGGCACGGAGTTCACTGAATCAGGTTATCGCCAGTGGGGCGGAACCATGCAAGACGATTTGACTGATGCCACGCAGTGGGCGATAGAGCAGGGTATTGCCGACAAACAGCGCATTTGTATTTCCGGCGGTAGTTACGGCGCATACGCAGCCTTGATGGGCGTCGTTAAAGAACCGGACTTGTATCAATGCGCGATGGGATTTGTCGGCGTTTACGATATGACGGTGATGGATTCACGCGGCGACGTCAGCGAAAGTGATTCCGGCCAAGCCTTTCTGCGTAAAGTTTTGGGCAACGATGATTCCGCGTTGGCCTTGGCATCACCCAACAAACAAGCGAGTAAGATTAAGGCCGCTGTATTCCTGGCTGCCGGAAAAGAAGATCGGCGCGCCCCACCCGTGCACACTGAGCGCATGTTCGAATCGCTGAAAGCGGCGGGCAGCCAAGTCGACAAGCCCATCATTCAAAAAGGTGAAGGTCACGGTTTTTACAAAACCGAGCACAACGTCAATTTGTACACCAAAATGATGACGTTCTTTGACCAGCACATCGGACCCAAAGCAGCTGTTTCTCAAGTCGCAAAGTAGTAAGCGCCCAACGACAGCGGCCACGCCGCTGTCGTTGTTTTTGGTAATCCGCTCAATCTCGGAT
>CAZLSB010000211.1:0-7330 GCA_964561825.1 uncultured Xanthomonas sp. | reverse complement strand
TTGATAGCTCAATTTTATTCCATTTTATTGTTAGATATAACAATCTTAAGGAATAAATATTTAATGCAGCATGTTCAACAATCATAATCGGTTCGGTCGTGAGAAGAGGATTTTCATTTTAGGTTACTTAGTTCAATCGTTTCTCCATTAGTGTGGACTTGCCCACAGCTCTGGAAGCAAACCAACCATTTCTAGAATACGACCGAATGGCCTTCTGATTATCCGTTTTTACGGTTAATATCATTTTCTTAAAACCATACTGCAATGTTTGTCTTTCAAATTCTTGCAGCATCATGGCACCAAACCCTTTGCCTTGAAACGCTGGATCGACACCAATGACTACAAGACCGACATAGGGTTCAAATACTACAGTTGCATCACCCAGGTTTTTCTTTTTTCTAATAAACCGGTTGACCACATTTCTTACTATGAACGGAAACTTTGCCCTGATTTCCTTGTGAAACACTAGCCAGGGACGAACAAGAAAAGATTTTAAAGCTGCATTAAAACTAAACTGCGCCATGCTCGAAGCAGAACCCACTCCCCAAATTGTCTTCACCATGCCACCGCAATAGCCCACACATTGATTGCCTTCGTCTACACAAAACAGAAACGTGTTATCGGTAGACAAATACCAACCTAACATCGTCTCGACATAATCATGCCCCAATTTAGAAGATAAAGAATCTGGGAACGCCCGTTGATGACAAATCGAAATATCTTTTAAATCTTTTTGCTTTGCCTCCCGAGGAATCATGCTCTTTGAAAAATCAACTTGTGTACAAAACCTTTAAAAGTACCCCATCCATAAGAAGCATGGAAAGCAAAAAAGAAAACTGGAAGCAGCAATTTCCTACTATCAGATTTCTTAACTATCGAATACCCTGTGAAGATTATACTCAAAAACAGATAAAGTATAATTGTCGAAGAAAGTAATACAGTCGAATAGAAACTTGCAAATAAAATATACTCTGCAACCCCGGCAAGCATTAAAACAAAAAGTGACATTAAAAATACAAAAGGAATAAAATGATAAGGACGCATGGATCTGGTTTTCGTCAGCAAGCTGAAGGCATTCCAGTAACCATTGTTAAACCCATAGAGAAATAATTTTTGAACTGTTGATGGAGTAAAGTAATAGCATTGTGTTTTCCATGTACAATACAATTTATTACCAGCATCTAGCAGTCTTTGGTTCATATCATTATCCTGATTTCTAAACATATCAGTATCGTACCCACCAAGTTCGATCAAGTTCTTTTTTCTAAAGACTGCAAAATTTACAGAATGTGTATATCCTTCCTTCATTGTTCTGAATGAGGACCCTGAAACTCCAAAGGGATTGTCCATAATCCACTCTACCATTTTTGCCTGCATCTGAGTAGATGGGGCTCTTGAAATAATCTTTCCTGTGCAACCTGCGGCCTGATATTTTAAAAGTTCTTTGTAGCAAGTTTCCAAATAATCAGAAGCATAATGTGTATGCGCTCCTAATATGGCCACAAATTCACCCTTTGCTTCACTCAAACCAATGTTGAAAGCAAAGGGAGTTTTGCTGTTTGCATTATTGAGCAATCGAACACTTGAAAACTTCCTTTCGAAGTTCTGAACAATTCCCCTGGTTCGATCCTTCGACATACCATCTACGATAAGAATTTCAATTTCGAATGTAGAATGTTCCTGAGCCAGGAAACTATCTATAGCTCCTTCAATATACTTTTCTTCATTTAATGTTGGACAGATAATTGAAATGGTGGTCATTCACTATAGAATTTTTTTATTGATGACGCTACGTAGTTAATTTGACTCTCTGATAGTTCAGGGTACATGGGCAGAGACAGGATTTCACTTTGCAGATTATACGCTACTGGAAAATCCTCAGGGTGATGATTTAAGTATTTGTAAGCCTCCAAAAATGGCAACGGAGTTGGATAATGGATAGCTGTTTCAATTCCTCTAACTTTCAAATACTCCATTAGCTTATCACGTTGCCTGGCTTGAATTACATATAGGTGAAAAGTATGAAGAGTATCTGGTCGAACGCTAGGGATAATTATTTCCTGAATACCTTTCAGCGCTACATCGTAAAGGTTGGCCGCTCTAATTCGCCCCTGATTCCAAGTGAGAATATGCTTTAACTTTTGGGTTAAAATTGCTGCTTGAATGCTATCCATTCTGGAGTTAATACCTTCTATTTTATGCTGGTGTTTAACTAATGCACCGTGTCTTGCATACATCTTGAGTTTCTCTGCCACCTGGTCATTGTTGGTGATGATACAACCTGCATCTCCATACGCACCGAGATTCTTCCCAGGATAAAAGGAAAATGAAGCAGCGATACCAAATGTCCCTACCAATTTTCCTCCGAATTCTGAGAAATGAGCTTGCGCGCAATCTTCAATTAAAAGTAGATTGTATCGTTTGCAAATTTCTTGGATGGTATCCATTTCGCATGCCTGACCTTGCAAGTGCACAACTAAAATAGCCTTTGTACGCGGAGTAATCTTCTCTTCGATTTTACTCTCATCCATACTATAATATTCAGGATGAATATCTGAAAAAACTATTTTCGCTCCTGCTTGAGTTATGGTTTCAGAACTCGAAATCCAGCTATTCGCCACAGTAATCACTTCATCACCTTCACCAATGCCAAGCATTTTCATAATAATGTACAATGTATCGGTACCGTTACCTGCACTGATACAATGTTTCACACCATACGCTAATGCAAACTCACGCTCGAATTCCTGAACACGTTTACCGCCAATGAAAATCTTTTCTTCAACAACATTTGAAATGGCCAGATCAATGTCTGCTTTTATCGACACATATTGAGCCTCTAAATCAACAAAGGGTATATTCATCATGCTGTTCTTATTAAACGTGCAGGATTACCGGCATAAACACCAGGCTTTTCAATGGCTCGAGTGACCACAGCACCAGCACCGATTACCACATTATCGCAAATATTAACTGGGAGGATAGTCGCATTGCTGCCAATTGATACATGATTACCGATTGTAGTATTTCTCCACTTTGTTTTGTCACCATTTGCCGGACTACCTCCAGAAAATGTGTCATTAACAAACATAACTCCATGACCAATAAAACAATGATTTCCAATGGTAACTAACTCACAGATAAATGTATGGGATTGAATTTTGCAACAATCACCTATATATACATCTTTCTGAATTTCCACAAATGGACCAACAAAGCAGTTGCTGCCAATACTACAGCCATATAAATTTACGGGCTCAACAATTTTAACATGCTCACCGAATTTAACATCACTGATGTCACTTTGTGATTTTATCATTGTCATTCGTGATTGCGCTTTGCTGCTGATTTATAAATTCTATCAATAATTTCTACTGTCTTTAGCCCCTCAAACGAATTGGTAGAAATTGCGCCACCCCGTTGCAAAACATCCACTACGTTCTGATACACCCTATCATGGTTTGACATCGACCCCTGATATTCTCCATAGTTATTCGCTGTATTACCTTTTGGCAAATCCTTAATTTCATAACCTTCAATGGATTGATATTCGAGCTCATTCAAGTATTGGCCACCAATTTTTATGGTTCCCTTTTCACCAAACAAAGTGAGGGAACCTTCCATGTTTCTTTTATAACTATTAACTGTGTAATTGATTGTTCCAATTGCTCCGTTTTGAAACTGAAGTGCTACTACCCCAGTATCCTCAAATTCTATGATATCCTGATGAGCCAAATTTCCCGTTAGCGCATATACCTTTTTTACATCGCCAATCATCCAATATAACAAATCAATGAAGTGACTAAATTGTGTAAATAAAGTACCGCCATCTAAGTCCATAGTTCCTTTCCAAGAATCTTTGTAATAATTTTCATTCCTGTTCCAGAAGCAGGAAAGCTGTACCGACAAAATTTTCCCCAAAACACCTTCGTCAATGAGTCTTTTTACCTCTGCTATAGGGGGGTTAAACCGGTTTTGCTTAATTACAAACAATCGTCTATTGGCCTTTTCAGCTGCTTTTATCATCTCACCACAATCATAAATTGTGATCGCCATGGGCTTTTCGCATAAAACATGAAAATTATTTTGGAGTGCCTTAATCGCATGTTCAGCATGCAGACCATTTGGTGTGCAAATGGAAATTACATCAACTTCTTTCTCCGCCTTTAACAAATCATCAAGGTCATTGTAAACAACTGCTCCGTATTTTTCACCAATGCTTTTAGCTTTGCTTTTATCGATATCACATACTGCCTTCAGTTGGCCCGTCAAATGAATATGTTCCGCATGTCGAATCCCAATTCTTCCGCAACCAACGATAGCAAATTTTACTTTGGACATAATTTGTTTAATAGGGTGCTAATTTAATCTTTTCACTTTAGAAATTACAGCTTGAAATTTGCCATTTTGATTTCTCAAAATCTTTGGCACTTCGTTAATTTTTAATTCAATTTGACCTAATTGACTGCTCATTCTTTTCCTGATGCGTTCCTCTTCATTACCTGTCCAATTACCATTTGTAACAATTTTTATTTCAAATGAATCTAGTGTGTGCTGTACGATCTGCCCCTCAATTAAGTTGGGCAAGTCTATAAAAATTCCATGAAACCTAACCATCTCCCGGCCATCTAATCCAATCACAGTATCTTCAACTCTTCCAACTATCTCTTCTATTATGGGCATATTCCTTTCGCATGAGCATGTGCCTCTACCTAAGCGCATTACATCACCAATCCGATAGCGAATTAAGGGTTGGTCAAAATTAAGAAGACCAGTACATACCACCTCGCCTACTTCACCCGGTTTTACCTGCCTTCCATTTTCATCCAAAATTTCAACAATACCTATATCAGGACTTATGTGTAATGAACCAAACTCACATTCAGAAACCAAACCACAAGATTCTAAGCCACTCCAACTATCGTACGACTTGCAATGATAAACTTGTTCCAAAGTCTTTCTCATCTCTGGCGTTAACTTTTCACTAGATGTAATTACCGCTTTGAGCGTTGGTGCTTCAAGACCTTTTTCCTGGAAAAATCGTGCTAAGAAAAAATTACTCATGGCGTAACCAGTCATATACTCAACACCATGATTTTGAATTCCACGCAAGTAATCCATTGCATTGCTAGCAGAAATGTGGTAAGCCGAAAAATAAACCTGCTTTTCAAAAATATTATATCTGTAAAATGGTGGCTTTGAATCACCTTCCGGAACTACTCTTCTACCGCCAATCATACCGCGACTACTGTAACGACTTAATCCGGCCCAATGCCTTATTCGAGTTTCAAAACCTGCACTCCATCGTTGGTGCATAGAATGCGAAAATAAAATTTGTGTCGGTGTGCCCGTGCTACCGCTGCTCGCGAAGAATTTCCCTCCCCTTTCCAACTGAGAAGATAGCAACGATGATTGAGCAAATTTTCTCAAGTCATCTTTTTCAAGAAACGGAATTCGGCTTAGTGTTTCTGTTGTAACAGACGATATGCTACTGACACCTGCTTGCCTAAACCTTTCGCGATAAAAAGGAACTGTTTCTTCGGCATGCTTTAATAATTTACTCAATTCAGCATTCTGATAGTTCAGCCATTGATCTGCGTTATATGTTTCCCGCTCTTTAAAGCCTTTCAACTGCTGTTCGAAAATGCCACCAAACCTGCGTTTTCTCCATATGTAACCGAATGCAGAAATACCGACATTCTGTAGGCAAGATGGAAGACTCTGATAGATATTTTGGATCAATCCCATTCTATTCAACCGATTCCTTAACCAATGTAATCCATTTTTCTTCAACCACATCCCAAGCAAAAGCTTCAACTTTTTTTCTTGCATTTCGTGCTAACTCCCATGCCCCATCATGAGAAGCTAACAAACCTACTATCGCTCGGCTCATTTCTTCTGCATCTCCGCTCTTTACAAGTACTCCATCTTTTTTATCAGCAATTAGAAAAGGAATTCCACCAACATTTGTGGACACAATTGGTAATCCAAGTGCCATCGCTTCAATAACACTGATCGGCATATTATCAATTGTGGTTGTATTGATGAAGATATCATATTGAGAAGAAAGTGTTATCCATTCCTTTTTAGTCAAGATTCCTGTTAGCCTAACGCTCGAACCTAAATTATATCTTTGTATTAATTCTTTGGTTTCATCAAACGAATCATCTTTCGCTGCACCCACCATGCACAGTTCTGCTTCAGGAAATGATTTGATAAGGCGTTTCAATGTTTCTATAGCCAAGGTTGGATTATAAACCTGATGAAAAGCACGTACCCATAAGAGCTTCGGTTTCACTTCCCTTCTCTCTAAGTAGGTGTAATTGCCTAATTCAATAAAATTGGGAATAAATGTTATCTCAAAGCCTTGCCGTGTAAAAAAATCCTGAAGATATATAGAAGGTGAAACTATATTCTGAGCACTTCCTAAAAATGATTTTACTTTTCGTGCATCACTTGCAAATTTATCAGGAAGATTCCCACCGTGCAAAATGGGTATGTATGGAAGCGAGAAATGAACACATAATTTTGCAGCCAGATAAGCATACATAAAAGCCGAGGTACTATAGGTGTCAATTAAAACAACTTTTACGTTGCTCCTATTACGATAAATCAATAGCAACATATCTAACAGGCGCTCTATCTTATTTTTTTTTGAAGATGCTGCTCTGATTGGAAAAGTGGCCGCTAGCTTAGGAACGAGTAGCTCGATAAAGTTGATGCTACTTCCGTGCTTAGATAGCATGTTTCCAACATAGATAATCATTTATTTATTTTTTTGCAGATTAGATTAAAAACCAGTCCTTGATTCAACAAAGGTCTTTTTTCTTACGTGATTACAAAAGAATATGTGACAGATATTGTTACGATATTTTTATCTATGGATGAACCGAATATCAGAAGATATCCGCCTGATGTTAAGAATCAAAGCCCTCAATTCCCAAAGTTTATCGTCTGACACTCCCTCAATAAGCTAAATACAAAAATTCCGGAAATCTTATATAAGTATCCTAAGCAAAATGCAATTTAATTTCTTCAAGCATTTCCTTATTTGATCTTGCTGTAAGATCTTTTTTAAATGTTTGCGAAATATTCATAGCCGCTACAACTCTTCTTTTACTTGCCGTTGGGTCGAAGTACTCGGTGTACTTCAACCAAAAAAGTAAAAACCTTGTCAAAAACAATGAGATAATTCTAGGATACCTCCCGGAAAATTTATTAATCATACTTTCTGATAACATATAAGCGCTACTCGACCCCCCACCTGAAATCACCTCGTCACGAACAAGCTCACATTGTTGAAATAATAGTCTCAGCCCTCCGGGAGTAA
>CAZLSB010000210.1:0-7342 GCA_964561825.1 uncultured Xanthomonas sp. | reverse complement strand
TTAGTGTAGGCCAGCAACAATAAAGAGATCGCCGGAAACAGCAAGGCGGGCGTGGCCAGCGTTAGTTCCATCCGCGGCGCAAACCCCTTGGCGATAGGCGGTGGTCGCTATGCGACGCTCTCGGGTTCCAATCCCACACAAATTCGCTCATGTTGGTGCCTCACAAGGTCAAGACTAAGTCTTTTCGCAGACGTCGCCAAAATCAAGTGACTTCGACGCGCGAGGCACTTACTTACTTACGTGGGGCGTTGCCCCAGGCCAGTACGATCGGCGATCCGGATAGCTATCTGGAGCGCCGAATTGTGCCCGGCGTGCTTGTTGCACCGGAAAGGCTCAAAGCCAAGAGCGCTCAACTGCAACTCGGCGATCCGGATAGCCTTCTGGAGCGCCGAGGTTGTGCTCATGGTGCTGCACCGCAAGAGCGCAAAGCCGCGGCGCAGCTTTGGCCCTCTTGCTTTTAACGGAAATTCAACCTGTTCCGCGCTGCAAGCGCCCTGGGTGTCCTGCAGACGCTGAGTGTCCTGCTGACGCTCCTGAGTGTCCTGCTGACGCTCACACGACGCTACTTCATCGAAACGTCTTCGCTCTGCGGCGCGAAGACGATCTCAACACGGCGGTTCAACTGGCGGCCCGCTGACGTCTCGTTGCTGGCGGTCGGGCTCTCTGGACCGAAAGAGCGGGTACTCAGTCGATCGGTCGGCACGCCGCGGTCGGTTAGCGCTGCCTGCACTGCGTTGGCTCGGCGCTGCGCGAGATCGTAGTTGGACGAGGCCGTACCCACGCTATCGGTATAACCTTCAATCGACGCCGTTCGATCCGGATAGCGCTTGAAGAAATCGGCCAGTCTGTCCATGTTTCCGCTGCGATCGGGCAACAATTGCGCCTTGCCGGTGTTGAACAGCACATCGCCTAGTGTCACGACCATGCCGCGATCGGTTTTCTTGGCGTCCAGCGCGATTAACTGTATTTCCAGCGCATCGGCGCGTGCGTCGCTCTGCTCTATCCGCTGCTGATCGATACGCGCATTGGCGTCCGCACGATCCAATTCCTGACTCATCTGCATATTGTCTTGTTCGGACGCTTGTAACTGCTGCTTGGCGTTGTCGACTTGCGCAGTGCGCTGCTGCAATAACATCTGGTCGCGTTCAGCTGCGGCGCCTTGGGTAATCTTTTGCGCCGCTTGGCTAGACGCGGTGGCTTTTGCGATGGTGACGCGCTGATCGGCCATATAGGCTAAATGGTCGACGTTCTTGCGTTGCTCGCGGTCTTTGAAGGCCCGTTCGGCAAGTTCCAATGACTCGCCAGCGCGGCGCAGTTCATTGGGCGCCAAACTCAGCACTTGCGGATCGTTCTGCGCCGCTTGGTAATGGGCGCGGGCCTGATCCAGCGAAGAACTGCGATCGGGGGTGCTGCTGCACGCGGCGAGTGCGATGCTCAAAGCCAGCGTTAAAACGGTGCGGTTCAACATCATTAATCTCCAGATCAGTTCAGCGTAAGGGTTCGCGGCTAACTTCTTCGCGCAATACGCGTGCGGCGTCTTGCGATTCTCTGGCGGCCAGACGTGAGCGCTCTGATTGCGCCGTCAGTTCCGCCACATGGGCGTCGACTTCTGCTTGCTCGGCCCACTGTCGGGCGCGTTCGTAGTCCTTGCGCTGGTAGGCTTCGCGCGCCCTATCCAACTTGCTGTTTGCCACTTGCAGTTCGCCAGCTGCGTTTTCGCTGGTGCTGCTGGTATTGGCGCGGTCCACCGCGGATTCCGCCACCGCCATTTCAGCACCGTATTTGGGCGCGCTGGCGCAAGCGCCCAGGAAAATTAGTGCAATGCCTAGAGTGGTCGTGCGCGTGGAAAGGTTGTTCATTTTTGGCTCCTTCGGTCGATCGGCCGTCGACGCGATGGGCCTGTGGCTCATTCAATCGCGACGCTGAAACACAGCTTGGGCGCTGGTCCAACGAACTGTCTGTGGGGTGGCACACTTGCAAGGCCAGTGCGGCGGACGGACCCTGGCTGTCACTCCAGAGCGCAACTTCTGCTCTAAACTGACGCACTAGGTGCGAAAACAGGACGCCGTATGTCGATTGAAATCCAGCAGAAGCTGCTTAAACAACGGCGTACCCGCATCGTCGCGACGGTGGGTCCGGCATCTTGCCAGGGCGACACCTTGGCGGCGTTGATCCGCGCCGGCGTGGATGTGTTCAGGCTCAATATGTCGCATGGCACGCACGACGGCCATCGAGCGGCCTACGCTGCCATTCGCGCGGCCGCCCAAGTTTGTGGCCGCGAGGTCGCGGTGTTGGCGGATTTGTGCGGACCGAAGATCCGCTGTGGGCTATTCGAGGGCGATCGTATTGATCTGATCACCGGCTCTGCGGTGGTGGTGACGACACGCCACGTTATCGGCCGTGCCGGGTTGATTCCGTCCCAATACGCTGCCTTGCACCAAGACGTGCGGCCCGGCGCGCGCATCTTGCTGGACGATGGCAATTTGGAGTTACGCGTCGAGTCTGTTGATGGACAGGATGTGCACTGCCACGTAGTGCAAGGTGGCGTGTTGAAAAACAAAAAAGGCATCAATTTGCCGGACGTGGCGGTTTCTGCCCCCGCACTAACGCTGCAGGATCGCGATGACGCGCGTTTTAGTCTGTCGCTGGGCGTGGATTATTTAGCGCTGTCCTTCGTGCGCCACGCCGGCGGCATCGTTGAGCTGCGCGCGCTGATCGTCGCCAGCAATATCGGCGCGGACACCGCAATCATTGCGAAGATCGAGAAGCCCGAGGCGCTGGTTGATATTGACGCGATCATCGACGCCGCCGACGGCATCATGGTGGCGCGCGGCGATCTGGGCGTGGAACTACCGCCGGAGAGCGTGCCGTTCATTCAAAGCGAGCTAATCGATCGCGCACGCGCGCGCTCCAAGCCGGTGATTGTCGCCACGCAGATGCTGGAATCGATGATCAGCAATCCGCGGCCCACGCGCGCGGAAGTGTCCGATGTTTCGACGGCGGTGCTGGCCGGTGCCGATGCCGTCATGTTGTCGGCCGAAACCGCCTCGGGCGCTTTTCCGGTGCAGGCGGTGGCCACCATGGATCGCGTCGCCCGCCAGACGGAAGCGAACCTGTGGCGGCACGGCGCTTTCGAATCCATCTTGCATGGCCCAGCGAGGCCGCCACCGATCACGATTGCCGAAGCGGTCGCCAAAGCAACCTCGCAGCTGTCGCGCGATCTGCAGGTGCGCGCGATTTTCGTGGTGTCCGGCAGCGGCCTCAGCGCCCGCCGCGTATCGTCCGGCCGCCCCGCCGCACCCATCGTGGCGGTGTCATCCGATCTGCGCAGCGTGCGTCGGATGTGCTTGCTGTGGGGCGTGGTACCGAGCGAAACCACGCCCGAGGCGCTATCCCACATTGATGCATTGGCCCGGCAACGCGTTTGCGCACTGGGCTTAGCGGCGACCGGGCAGCGCATTCTGCAAGTGTCTGGCTTTCGCGACGACGAAGAGCGCAGCAGCCCGAGCATCGGTGTGTTGATGGTTTGAGGATCTGAAGTGCCGCCCCCAGCCATTGATCTCGCTTGCATCAGCACTCGTGTTTGTCGAACATGCGCGACTGCGTGTTCACTCACCTAGCTATGCATCCCACGAAACCGCCACTGCGTTTCGAAAATCTGGATTTGTTTGCGGCGCCCAGCAACCCTTCAGCGTGGAGCTTGCCGGCGGTTGTCGCTGCCGACGTGCCGGCCGAGTCCGGATTTCGGTCTTTTTTCAAGCCAGAAGACCAGCTCGATATATTTCGGCACTCTCCGATTGAGATCGCCGCGACTGCAACACGGCGCGCGCTGAAGAAATTGGATATCGGGCAGGCACGCAGCCAATTGACATTGCTGCGCCAAACGCCTGGCCAGGCAGGTTTCATTGCTGATGCCGATCAGTGCATCGAATTGATTGAACAGCAGGATGGGCGATGGGCCGACACGGCAATCGCCGTAGCGTGGATTGAGACTGAACTTTGGCCGGCGGCGACCCGTTGTCTGCAACGCGACGCGCTGCTGCTGGTGCATCCGGCGCTGATGGCTTTGCTGGAACGCAACACGCCAAGCGCTTTTGACGTCGGCTGCCGGCACGCCCACCCCAGTTATTTGTGGCAGCTGCTGGATGAGCCAACATCAGCAGTCGCAGCACTCGAACTTGATCCACACTGGCGTGAACAGGCGCCCACACTGCTCTGGCATGCCCAATTGAGCGAACAAGCCAAACTGCAGGAGCGCGTGTCTGCCGATGTGCTTGAACTCTGTGTGGCCCATCCAGAAGCAGCCGAATCCTGGCTGAGCAGCAGCGACACCTGGGAACTGCAGTGGTCTGCGTGGTGTGATCTGGACGAACTACTGCCGATCCACGCGTTCCCCGCGTGGTGCCGATTAACCTACGCGACCGAATTTGCGCCGCAAGCGGCAACCGACCAACGGCCCGGTGCACAGTTGCTGCGCATCGCCGAGCAACTGGCCAGCCATCCGGCTGATCTGGCGCTGCGCAAAGCACTCAATGCCTTGTGCCCTGCCCTGCTCGCGGTTTTTTTGGCGAACCGTACCGCGCGGGCTAACTAGGCGCAACTCCGCCGACGCGAGCGCCCTACTGGCGGCCTTTGTTCAAACCGCCAGCGCAGGGCGAACCACCACAACATTCGCACACGCTTTCCAGCCGGGCGCAGCGCCTTCTGGCCTGAGAACCCTGCGACACACACTGTCTCAATTGCATCCGCACTGGATGCCCAGGCCCGCCCGCCACGCGCGTCGACAGCAACTATTATAGTCAATATCTTACGTAGCCTATCCAGAAGCGCGCGCAGCATCTGGTCGCGCTCAGGCGGGCGGCCGGCATCCGTCATCCATTCAGCTTAACTTGACGTTGACGATTTTCCTAGTAAGCTCGAACCCAGCCGTACCGACGTCTGCACGTCCAGACGTCGTCCATAACGCAACCACCGGAGAACGAACCCATGCTGCTGCGCCATCCGCTCACGCTTGCAATCCTGTTCGGCCTCGCCAGCGGCGCCGCCGCCCAGGAACCCGCCACCGAGGATGCTCAGGTACTTGATAATGTGGTCGTTACCGGCACCCGCGTCGCCGGCCGTTCCGCCACCGACACCGCCGCTCCGATCGATGTGATCCACACCGAGCAACTGCAGCGCACCGGTTCGCCCGAGATCAACCAAGCGCTGTCGCTGGCGCTGCCCTCCTACAACTTCCCGCGCCCAGGCTTGGCCGACGGCACCGACAGCGTACGCCCGGCCACGCTGCGCGGGCTGTCTCCAGATCAAACCCTGGTGCTGGTCAATTCCAAGCGCCGCCATGCAGCGGCGCTGGTCAACGTCAATGGCACGGTTGGGCGCGGCGCCGCCGCGGTTGATCTGAACACCATCCCGACCGCCGCAGTGCGCACCATTGAGGTACTGCGCGACGGCGCCTCGGCGCAGTACGGCTCCGATGCTATCGCCGGTGTGATCAACCTGCTATTGCGTGACGACAGCGACGGCGGCGCCATTGGCCTGTCCTACGGCCGGCGCGAGTCCAGCTACCGCACGCCCACCGGGCCGATTCCGGCCAACGCCACTTGGAGCGCGCCCTCCAGCATCGAGCGCGACGTGTCCGATGGCCAAACCCTGACCGCATCAATCTGGAAGGGCCTGACGCTGGGCGCCGAGGGTCATTTGACCCTGAGTGCCGAGTTCAAGGATGCCGACCGCACCGAACGCGGTGGTTACGACTTCCGCCAGCAGTATCCGCTGGTCAATGGCGCCTTCGATCCACGCGAGCAGACCATCGACCGTTTCAATGCGTGGTATGGCGAACCCGAGGTCCGCCAAGCCACCTTCTTCGCCAATGCCGGCCTGCCGTTGGACAACGGCGCGCGGCTCTATGGTTGGGCGGGTTATCAGGATCGCAAGGCACGCTCCGCGGGCTTCTACCGCCGTGCACTGGATGCTCGCAACGTCATCACGATCTATCCCAATGGCTTCTTGCCGCTGATCCAGCCGGACATTGCCGATTTCAGCATCGCCGGCGGCGTCGAGTGGAACTGGGGCGACTGGGCTTTTGATGGCTCGCTGGTGTACGGCAGCAACGAGATGGATTTCACCATTGAGCAGACGCTCAATGCCTCGATCGGTGCGACTAGCGCCACCGAGTTCGATGCCGGCGGTTACGAGTACGACCAGTTGGTGTTCAACCTGTCCGGCGTGCGCTCCTTTGATGTTGCTAGCTTGGCATCCCCGCTGAACCTGGCCATCGGCGTAGAGGCACGCAACGAGGGCTACCAGATCCATGCCGGCGAGCCGGATTCCTACCGCTTTGGCGGGCGTGTACTGGCCGGCAACGTGCCCGCGGCGCCCGGCGCACAGGTCTTCCCCGGCTTTCGCCCGGAGAACGAGCTCGACGAAAATCGTAACGCGATCGGCGTGTTTGTCGATCTGGAGGCGCAGTTGACCGAGCGCCTGCTCGGCTCTGTGGCGCTGCGCGCCGAGGACTACTCGGACTTCGGCGGCAATGCGTCGGGCAAGCTCGCTTTGCGCTTCGATGCCAACGATGCCTTCGCGCTGCGCGGCTCGATGCAAACCGGCTTCCGCGCACCATCGCCGCAGCAGCAGTTTTTCACCACCACATCCACCAACTTTATCAATGGCGTGCCCTTCGACATCACCACCTTCCCGGTGGATGACCCGGTGGCGATCGCGCTCGGCGCCCGCTCGCTGGAGGCTGAGGAGTCGGTGAACTTCTCGCTCGGCGCGGTATTTGACTTCGGTGGCGCGACGCTGACCGTGGACGCCTACCGCATTGATGTCGATAACCGCATCGTGCTCTCGGAAAACCTCACCCAGGCCAACGTTCGCCAGTTCCTGACATCGCGGGGCTTCATCGGCGTGGGCGGCGGCCGCTTCTTTATTAACGGCGTGGACACCGAGACCCAGGGCGTGGACGTGGTGCTCACCGTGCCATGGCAGACCGCCAGCACCGGCGATTTCGAATTCACGCTGTCCGGCAACTTCAACAACACGGATGTGACTCGCGTTCCCACTACCGCGCCATTGGCGGCGCTCAACCCGGCACCGGTGCTGTTCGGGCGAATCAATGTGCTCACCCTGGAAGAGGGCACGCCGAAGAACAAGTTCGGCGCCGGCCTCGACTGGTCGCTTGGCTCATGGGGCGCCACCCTGCGTGCGATCCGCTACGGCGAAGTGCTTGATCCAGGCACCGACGCTGCCAACGATGTCACGCTCGGCGCGGAGACGGTGGTCGACCTCGAAGGCCGTTTCGACGTTAACGAGCGCCTGACCCTGGCACTGGGCGCGGAGAACC
>CAZLSB010000209.1:0-7349 GCA_964561825.1 uncultured Xanthomonas sp. | reverse complement strand
AGTGGTGGCGGAATTCGTACGCAGCTGATTACTCTGACCGGTAGTCGTATCGAGATGAATACCGCCACCGATTTCGGCGGCGGTCTGCGGGTGACCAACCGCGGCACGTTGTCACGCGTGCAGGTCGTCAATAATACCGCCGGCACTGGCGCTGGGTTGTACCTCAATTCCGGCGGCTCGCAGGGCCCCAGCGGCATTCGTCAAAGTCTGTTCATGGGGAACCAAGCGACCGGCAATGGTGGCGGCGTATGGTTGGGCACTAATACACTGATCGGTAACACCACCATCACCCTCAATGGCGCCAATAATGGCGGTGGTGGTCTTTACATTAATGACACTGCCGATGTAACCGCCGTCAATATGACCGTGCAAGGCCATTTGAATGGGCAGGATCTGCATAAGTTCGGCACCTTGCGCCTGCAAAATAGCATCATCAGCACACCAGGCCAGCCAGACTGCACCACCAGCATTAACAATGTCCTGATCATCTCGCTTGGCAACAATATTGCCGACGATGCCTCGTGCTTTGGCTTGACCCAGCCATCTGATCGTATCAATACCGATCCGCTACTCGAAGCACTGGCTGATAACGGTGGCGGCACCATGACCTTTGTTCCGGGCCCTACCAGCCTAGCCCTCAACAGAGGCAACAACGCTGGATGCGCTGCCGAGCCAGTCAACAATGTAGACCAGCGCAATGCACCGCGCCCATTCGCCGGTACCTGTGACATCGGTGCCCATGAAGCAGGCGCCATCGCCCCGGCGGATCTGTTCGCTAACGGCTTCGAGTAGTGAGTTATTCCAGCGTTAAACCTACGAGGAGACCGAAGCGAGGCAACGAAGTTAGCCGAATGATTTAGAATTGGAATTAGGATTGACTAGCGGCTACGTCCGGCCGCTGGTCAGTCTTGCAAACCGCATCAAGCTTTCCGGCCGCTGCAGGTGCGCCCAGTGCGTTTAACCTAAGCCGGACGAGCGGGAACCAAACACACAAAAGCCTTCACATGATTTGTCAAGACTGAACTGGTTAGCGACTAGAAACCTCAGTTGACCGCTGCACGGTTCTCACCACCCATAACCGTGCACTCTACCCCGTCCAACTGAGGTTTCTCGGAATACTAGGGGCAAAGCCCCGGAGCCATACCAGCCTAGGGCAACGCCCCAGGTTTCAGGACAACAAAAGCCAAGGGCCCAAAGCCCGCCCCATCGGTTAATCCCAGACATAGCGCTCATCGAAATCCATATAATATTTTCTCAGAAACCGACGGTATTCATCTTCGAATGTCCGCGTCGCCGCCATGCGCGGCCAGAACCGTGCAATCTGCCCCGTAGAGTACTCACAGTATAGGTGAACTCATCAAAGTGCTAACCCACCAAAGGCTTGAGCTCTGGTGGGTCAAATCCCGGCTCTGGTGGGTCGGCGCTGTGCGCTGACGCTTTTCCTGCATGGTGAGGGAGACGCGTTCGATCACAGATCGAACCCACCAAAGGCTTGGGCTCTGGTGGGTCAAAGCGCGGCTCTGGTGGGTCGGCGCCGGCCTCTCCGTCATTCTGTGCGCAGCTACTAGCAAGACCGAGCTAGACTGCGCAGAAACGTTAGGCGCAAAAGAACCCACTCCCACATGCCTCGCCAATAGATTGCGCAACTGCGCGCGGAATGACAGCGCGCAACTGCCAAAGTGGATGACCGGAATCGCGGTATTTGCGCTCAAATGGCGTCACCGGTTCCTGCGTTGGATTGATCTGCGTTATCACACTATCCAGACCAAACACCTGCAAAGCCTGCGCAAACTCATCGATATAAACGCGCCAATTACTGCGTAGTTCTAATTCACCACCCAAGGCCAACAGGCTTGGGAAAACCGGATGCCCATGCCAACGGCGCAGCAGATGTTGTGGTTTGGGCCAGGGATTGGGGTACCAAATTAAATGGCGCTGCAGGGTAAAACCATGGCTTTGTAATAACCGCCAAATATCCTCCAGCGGCGCGTGTAATAACAGAGCGTACGGGGCAAGCGGGCGTAATCCGGCCACCAGCGGAGCCAATCGATCCGCCGATTGATCGATGCCAATCACACTGGCGTGCTCGTATTGCTGCGCTAAGCTGAGCGTACTGAGGCCCGTACCACAGCCACTATCCAGCACTAAGGGCCGCTGCGGCCATTGCGCCAAGCATTCGCGCAGCGCAGCAAAGGCGCGCAGCGAATGCGCGGCGATCGGTCGCTGATACAGGCTGGCGCGATGCCGCAAGACGGTCTCCAGCAAACGCCGGTGCGGCGCGAGCTGCGTGCTGACCACCAGGGGCGAATTGGCGTACATGGCTTCCCTTGTGGTTATGATGCCGGCTCGTGAGCGATTGCCGGACCATTTGTAACATGCCAGGTGCCACCCAATTCACTGCACTACCCGCCCAAATGCCGCTGCACCGCGGCGGCGAGTTGCGCTCCGCTCTCATCGCGTATGAAACCTGGGGTCGTTTGTCAGCCCAGCGCGACAACGCCATTTTGATTGTGACCGGCATGTCGCCCAGCGCGCACGCCGCGTCTAGCCCGCTTGATCGCACACCCGGCTGGTGGGAACCGATGATTGGCGCCCATCGCAGTTTCGATACTGGGCGCTATTTCATCATTTGCGTTAATTCCTTGGGCAGTTGCAAGGGCTCCACCGGACCGGCATCGGATCATCCGGACGATGGATTACCGTATCGACTGCGTTTCCCGTCGATCAGCATCGAAGATATCGCCGATGGCGCCGCTGCCGTCGCCGATTCCTTAAGGATCAAGCGCTTGCTGGCCGTCGTTGGACCGAGCATGGGCGGCATGACCGCGCAAGCCATGGCATTGCGGCATCCGCAACTCGTTCCCAACCTGATCGTCATGTCCTGCGCGGCCCGCTCCTCGGCATTTGCAATTGCGCTGCGCTCGCTGCAAAGACAAATTGTGCGCGCCGATCCCGCTTATGCCGATGGCAACTATGCGCACGCGATCGACGTGGCCAGCGGCATGGGCTTGGCGCGCAAACTGGGTGTTGCTACCTATAGGTCCCCACAAGAATGGCGCGAGCGTTTTGGTCGCGAGCGTTTGCATCAGCCCGGCGCCGATCCATTCGCCAGCGAATTTCAAATTGAAGCCTACTTGGACGCCCATGCCAAACGCTGGGCGGGCGGATTTGACCCCTTGAGTTACCTGTATTTATCCCGCGCAATGGATTGGTTTGATTTGACCGATTACGGCGGCAGCGTCGAATCTGCGTGCCGACAAATGGCGGTGGAACATGCCCTAGTCATCGGGGTGGCGACCGACATTTTGTTCCCGGTCGAACAACAAGAAGAAATTGCCGAAGCACTGAGCGCCGCGGGTGCCGATGTCGACTTTCAATCCCTACCCTCCATCCAGGGTCACGACGCATTTCTGGTCGATATTCCACGCTTCGCACCGGTGATTTCGCGTTTCCTGGATCGCTTGGACCAGCCATGCTGACCACCATTGTCGCCGTCTATCCGGTGCAAGAGTAGTCAATTTGACTGCTCCTACTCAAACCTCATGCAGCGCCTCAAAATCAATTTCATCCAAACGCGTCGGTTCGCCAAATAGATGACCTTGCACATAATCGACGCGTGCCGCGCGTAGCCAAGTGAGCGCTTTGTGCGAATCGACGCGTTCGGCGATCACTTTGAGTTTCAATGAATGCGCCATTTGCGTCAATGACATCGCCATGGCGCGATCGACTTCGCTACCTTTTTTTTCAGCGACAAACTCGCCGCTGACCTTGACCAAATCCACCGGTAGCCATTTTAGGTGCGACAGTGAGTTATTCCCGGAACCAAAATCATCCAATGCAAATCGACAACCTATTTTTTTCAGTTGAGTGATGAATCGGCGCGCGGCGTGCAGCTGGTAAATCTCGCCGGTTTCGGATATCTCAAATACAAAACGTTCCGGACGCACCCGGTGACTGGCGAAGGTATTCTCGATATGCACCAATGATTCGGCGTCTTGCAAGGTCTGATTGGACAAATTGATTGCAAAACCGACATTCAGGTCATCTGGTACCCGGCAGGCGATACGCACGGTGCGGGCAATCACCCATAAATCGATTTTTGGCATTAAATTGGCGCGCTCGGCGAGTGGCACAAACACGCTGGGACTAATCCACTGGCCATCGCGGTTAACCATGCGTATCAGCACTTCATAGACCTGTTCGGGTTTCGCGCCATTGACGTGCCAGCCGCGTTTACCTTCCGCCAGTCCGCTGATGGGCAAAATCGGATGACCGAGCAAAATCATGCGGTCTTCGCCCATCGCTTCCCGAATACGCTGCGCCCAGCCGGCTTCTAGCTCGCGTGCGACGCGCGAATCGCTTTCGACAACGAAAATCTGCGTTTGATTCTGCCCACGCCGTTTGGCCTGCGCGCAGGCTTGCCGTGCGTTTTCCAGCACGTATTCGGCCGACGGCGAATCCTTGCTGACGATCGCCACACCGACCGACACGGTGACGCCCAGCGGCCGGCCCGCATGATCGATATAACGCACATCGCGCAGCAATTCGCGCAGGCTATCGGCCAGCGTGTACAGATGTTCCAACTGCACACTTTCCAGGCGCAGCGCAAATTGATCGTGTTCCAGGCGCGCTAGGCCATCGTGGTCACGCAGCCGCGCCTTGAGTCGCTGCCCAATATCGACCAACAACTGCTGGCCCGATACTTCACCTGCATTTTCAAGCACTTGTGTATAACGATCGATGTCCACAAAAAGCACAGCGCTGTAGCCGCCTTGTTTGCGTTGTTCGACCGCCTCTCCCAGCATCGCCAAAAAATGGCGCCGATTTGACAGACCGGTCAGTTTGTCGTGATCCAATTCCCAGCGCACACGCTCGACGCCTTTGCGCTCGGAAATATCGCGAAATACCACGACAAAACCTTCCGATTCGCCGCCCACCAACATCGGCACGATGCTGCATTCGACCGGCAACAGGCGTTTATCGGCCGTGCTGAACACCGTTTCCAGGCGCCCGGCGACGTCTGGCCGCTCGGCCTTCAGGCGCAGCTGAGCGCCGTCTTTGCCGACTAAATCGGCCTCGTCCACACCCAGCAATCGACAGGCAGTGGGATTGGCGAAGGTAATCACGCCAGCCTCGTCCATACCGTATACGCCATCGCCGACCGAACGCAGAATGCCGTCCAGCCGGCGCCGTTCGGTTTCGATGCGACGTCGGTCATAGACGTTGCGCGCCAAGGCCTTGATGCGCGCCAGGGTCAGCGAAATCACCTCATTTTTAAACATGCATTCAACGGCGCCGGCATCCAAACACTTTTGGATCACCTCTTCACCATAGGTTGCGGTGATCAGCGCCACGACGGCGCCTTGCGTGGCCGGATCAGACCGCAAACGGCGCACCAATTCATCCCCGGTGCCATCCGGCAAGTAATAATCGACCACGATCAAATCGTAACGCCCGACGCGCGCACGCGCGAAACCCTCCCCAATACTTTCGGCCAAATCGACGCTCATGCCGTGCTGGGTCAGCAACTGGTGATACATGCGCCGCACGCTGACCGAGTCGTCGACCAATAACAGTCGCATCGGGCTTTGGGGCGTCACGCGCTCAGGGGGAGTGCTAAACAAAAGGGTGGGTGCCAACTCGCTAACCGCACCCGGCACTTGCCAAAACTGTGACCACAGCAGGCACATTGACGAACCGCGGCGCGCCAGCCAGGCGGCCAGCTTTGGCAAGGGCACGTGGCTCAAGATCAACAGTGGCAAGGCGTTGCCCGGCAATTCGCGCACTATTTTCAATAGCGCCTGGCATTCCGCCGGCTCACGCTCCGGCACACCGATGACCAGCAGCGCCGGCAAACGCGACGACACCACGCGCTCGCGCATTTCCTCGACGGCATCGCCAAAACGCTCAAAATGGCGCGAAATGCCCACGCCGGCTGATTCGAGCGTGCGTTCCAGCAAATTGCACAAAGTGGCCGAGCGTTCGACGACCAGAATTTCAGCCATGAGCGACCGGACTACCTACGAAAACAGAGCGGCTAATGTTGCAACAGTTAGAGCAGAATGAACAGACTAAGCCGCCATAGGTTCCCGCTACGCCGAACCGAGCCCTTGCTCCAAACGATCGCTTCCTGGCGCAGTCCGCGCGCGCTACGCTCGAGGTTTTCGCTCAGGATCATCTGCATGCCGAGTTTTATCCCTCCCGATCGTTTGCTGCTGGGCCCAGGTCCGTCGAACGTGCCACCGCGTATTTTGAGCGCGCTGGCCCGCCCAACAATCGGCCATTTGGATCCGCAGTTTGTGCGCATGATGGATGAGCTGAAGTCCCTGTTGCGCTTCGCTTTTGTCACCGAAAACACGCTGACCGTGCCGATTTCAGCGCCTGGATCGGCAGGCATGGAAGCCTGTTTTGTTAATTTGATCGAACCCGGCGATACGGTCATCGTTTGCCAGAACGGCGTGTTCGGCGGGCGCATGAAGGAAAACGTGATTCGCATCGGCGCCACGCCAGTGATGGTGATGGACGATTTTGGCAAAACCATCGATTTGAATAAGGTAGAAGCGGCGCTAAAAGCCAATCCGGGCGCCAAAGCACTGGCTTTTGTGCATGCTGAAACCTCAACCGGCGTGGTCTCCGATGCGCAAGCCTTGTGCGCACTGGCGCATCAGCATGGGGCGTTGGCGATCGTGGATGCGGTCACCAGCTTGGGTGGAATTCCACTATTTGTGGATGCCTGGGGCGCCGACGCGATTTATTCGGGTTCGCAAAAATGTTTATCAGCGCCGCCCGGATTATCGCCGCTGAGTTTTGGCGAACGCGCCGTTACTGCACTGAAAGTACGTAAAACACCGGTGCAGAGTTGGTTTCTCGATTTGAGTTTGGTGATGGCCTATTGGCAGGGCGAAGGCGCACGCAGTTATCACCACACCGCGCCGATCAATATGTTGTATGCCTTACACGAAGCGCTGGTCATTCTGCAGGAGGAAGGTTTGCCAGAAAGCTGGGCACGCCATCGCATCCATCATTTGCGACTGCGCGATGGCCTGCAGACGCTGGGTCTGGAGCTCATTGTCGATGAACGTCATCGATTACCGCAGCTCAACGCGGTGCGCATTCCCGATGGCGTGGAAGACTTGCCGGTGCGGCGTCGTTTGCTCGACGAGTTCAACATCGAAATCGGCGCCGGCCTGGGCACGCTGGCCGGAAAAATCTGGCGCATCGGCCTGATGGGCGCCGGCAGCAACCCGCTTAGCGTCGATCGCGTGCTGGATGCGCTGGGCAAGGTTTTAGGGCGTGGGGGTTGATTAAGAAGCCATCTCAGGGCGTTGCGCTGGGCTATCTTAATGCGC
>CAZLSB010000208.1:0-7395 GCA_964561825.1 uncultured Xanthomonas sp. | reverse complement strand
CGTATCAGCGCGCACACTTGGCGTACGTCGCTCAATCGACTAAACTACCCGGCTACGCTCGTTCCATAGAAGTTTTGAAAGGAATCAAGATGGTCAAGATTCGCCTCGCCCGTGGTGGCGCCAAGAAGCGGCCCTTCTACTACATCGTTGTCGCTGACGAACGCGCAGCACGTGACGGCCGCAGTATCGAACGCATCGGTTATTACAATCCGGTAGCTCAGGGCAAGGAAGTGCCGCTGACGGTGGATCTCGCTCGCGTCACCCATTGGGTGGGCGTGGGTGCACAACCCACTGAGAAAGTTCGCCAGTTGATTAAGCGTGCGCAAAAGCAGCAACCTGTCGCCGCTGCAGCCTGAGGCTACTGTGGCAGTCGTCGCCAACGCTTCTGCTACGAAGCGCTTGGTGACGATGGGTCGTTTACTTGGCGCGCACGGCGTCAAGGGTGCATTGATGGTGGCGTCGTTTTGCGCGCCACCACGCAAATTGCTTGACTACCCGAGCTGGACTCTACAGCGCGACGGCCAAAGGCGCGTCGTTACGCTTTTGCGTGGTCAAGATAGCACCAAGGGCCTGATTGTCGAGATCGAAGGCATCACGGATCGCGATGTGGCGGCGGCGATGAAAGGCTTTGAAGTCCTGATTGAGCGATCCTTACTGCCGGCATTGGGCAAGAATCAATACTACTGGGCCGATCTTGAGGGCCAGCGCGTCATCAATCAAGACGGCGTCGATTTCGGACGCGTTGATCACCTGTTTGACAGCGGCGCGCACCCGGTGCTGGTTATTCGCGATGGCGAACGTGAGCGGCTGGTGCCGTTTGTATTGGATCGTCATGTGCACTCTGTCGACCTTGAAGCAGGAATTATTCAAGTCGATTGGGATGCTGATTTTTGAGTCAAGGTAGGTCGTTTCGACCTACGTCTGGCACCCAGTGGCTCGGCGGGCCCCATGCGTTTTGACGTCCTTACCTTATTCCCCGATTTGATCCGTCAGGCGATGAGCGTTGGCGTGGTGGGGCGTGCGCTGGAAACTGGCAAGATTGCTTTGGATTGTTGGAATCCGCGAGATTACGCGCACGACAACTACCGCACGGTAGACGGCCGGCCATACGGTGGCGGTCCAGGCATGGTGTTTATGATCGAGCCACTGCGGCGCGCGCTCATGGCTGCTAAAGAACAGGCCAAAGCGGCACCGTGTGTGCTTTTAAGTCCACAAGGCCGTCGTTTTGATCAAGATCGCGCGCGGCATTGGGCGAAATTGCCAAGCCTGGTGCTGATTTGCGGTCGTTACGAGGGGATCGATCAGCGCTTTGTCGATCGTTATGTCGATGAGGAAGTGTCAATCGGCGATTTTGTCGTGTCAGGCGGTGAACTGCCAGCGCTGGCGATTATCGACGCGGTCACCCGATTGCTGCCCGGCGTGCTGCACACCGAGGCATCCGCTATCGAAGACAGTTTTATGGATGGCGTGCTCGATTGTCCGCATTTCACGCGTCCGGAGTCGGCAGATGAAGGCGGCGTGCCGGCGGTATTGTTGTCTGGCAATCACGCGATGATTGCTGCTTGGCGGCGCAAACAGTCGCTTGGCGTGACTTGGCTGCGGCGCCCTGATTTGCTTGGCAAACTGCAATTGAACAAAGTGGATCAGCGCTTGTTGATTGAGTTCATCAATGAACATCGCGCCAAAATATGTGTACAATAGTCGGCTGGGTCGGATCGTATTTTTGAGGGCGTGCCATGAGCAAGATCATTCAGCAGTTGGAAGCTGAGCAGATGAACCGCGAGATCCCGGCGTTCACGCCTGGTGATACCGTCGTGGTCAATGTCAAAGTCAAGGAAGGTGCTCGCGAGCGCGTCCAGGCATACGAGGGCGTGGTCATTGCGATCAAGCGCCGCGGTCTGAACTCCTCGTTCACCGTGCGTAAAATCTCGCATGGCGAAGGCGTCGAACGCGTGTTCCAAACCTATAGCCCGATCATTGAGTCTGTAACGATCAAGCGCCGCGGCAAGGTTCGTTCCGCCAAGTTGTACTATTTGCGTGGATTGGAAGGCAAAGCTGCGCGCATCAAAGAAGACTTGGCAGCGTCGATTAAGCGCTGAGTTCAGGCAGTTTTGGATGTACCAGAGGGCGCCTGCGGGCGCCTTCTTCGTTTCGAGCCTGCGCGGCAGCTGTGCCGGGGTCCTGGAGGAAAGATGAGCGCCGATGTTGACGCTGCCGCGCGTGCCCATTTGCGGCAACAAGATCCCAAGTTGGCACTCTGGATGGAGCGCATCGGCGATTTGCCCTTACCCAAGCCGGAGCGCTTTGCGGTCGTGCATGCGTTGGCGCGCTCGATCATTTACCAACAGCTAAATGGCAGAGCCGCCGAGACCATTTTCGGTCGTTTGCAGCAAACCGTGGGTGGGCGCAGCGTCACCGCGCTAGCTTTACAAAAAGCCGATGAAACGGCGTTGCGGGCGGCTGGCGTATCGGGCGCGAAGACGAGGGCGCTTAAAGACCTGGCCGAACATGCGCGCGCCAAACGCTTACCGACAGTCGACGACTTGCACACGATGGACGATGACAGTGCGATCGAACGCTTGACCGTGGTGCGCGGGGTGGGTCCATGGACCGTGCAAATGCTATTGATATTTCGCATGGGTCGCGTGGATGTACTTCCAGTCAGCGACTACGGAGTGCGTGCGGGCGCGCAGCTTGTCCATCAGCTGGAAACCATGCCCAGCCACGCCGAGCTAGCGGCATTGGGTGAGTATTGGCGCCCGTACCGAAGCCTTGCCAGCATGTATCTTTGGCGCGCTGTAGACAGCGCAAAAGGAGCGAAAAATTGTACGTGATCGGGACGAAAGTGATGTCGAAGTGTGCCGCATGAGCGCTGAAGAGTTGTTTCGGCTGTTGACCTTGGAAAGTTTCAGCATGTCCATGCTGCAGGCGCAATTGCATCAGGGCAATGAAGCGCGCACAGCCGAATGTAATGCACACGTTGAGTTTCAGTTGACGCCGACACACATAGAGGGGTCAGCGCCGGCGCAATTTGCATTGCAGGTGCGCCTGAGCTGCGTGGGCACGCCGGTACGCGGCACGCCACGCAATAAGTTGTTTGAACTAGAACTGCGTGCGACGGCGCTCTACCGGCAGCATGCGGGTGAAGCTTTGCAGCCCAACGATTTTGCCACGCACCACACTATTTTTGCGCGCCAGTTGTTTCCGACTTTGGTGACACGCGCGCAAGCCATGCTGCAGGAGCTGGGTTTGTATACGATCCGCTTGCCTTTGGATCTGCCGCAGCAACTGACGCCCGCCAATCAGGGGCCGGTTGTATTGAATTAGGCTATGCGAAGTTACTCAACGTAACACCAATGCCAAGGTTCGTAGACAAACCCGGACGGGTTGTTGCGTGGATAGGACATTCGAAATCCAAAATGTGCCGCGTTGACGCGCAGCCACGCAAAAGCCGCAGTGTGTTCGAAGGCTTCGGTGAGCGGCGCTTGTTCGGGTATTGCAAAGTCGATGGCGCAACCGCTGTGATGTTCGCTGAATCCTGGTGGCGCATTGACCGAGAGAATCTGTTCCCAGGTTTGCCCGAATAGACGTTTGCGCAACAAAATGCGCGCTTGCTCCTGGTGGCTGCGGAAGCTTGAAATCACTTCCAACGCGATGCTTTGCGTTTGTGCGGCATCGCGCAGTCCTTTAAGCGCCTGCGCTGCGACCGGCTGCAGCCGGTGGGTACGACCGTAGCGGTCGCGACCCACCACTTGCAGCAGCACAGCTTCCGACTGCGACGGTAGCGCGCGCTGACGCGCCGCAGTAAGCCAGATTTCTGCGTCTGTTTGAGTCAACGGGCGGCGCGTTGTGCTGCTGGCAATTCGACCAGCCAGCGCTTGTCGAACCGCCACTTGTAGATGCGCTGGCAAGCCATCCAGCGCCGCGCGAATACCCTGAAAATGCATGCCCAGTGTAGGCTTGTTGAGTCCGACCACACGCAATCGACCTGCTCGCAAGGCTTGCAACAAACTGCGCGGCCAGTCTGGTTGGAATGGGCGACGCCTTTGATTGCGTGCAGGGATCACGGCAGCAACGCGGCCGCAGTGGGCAGTGGCCGATAGCGAAAGCGCAACAACGGCACCGGCGCTTTTTCGCTACCGACAAATAAATTGCGGCATTCGGGATCAAGCGCCATCGCTTCGGCCTGTGGCAATAGTGCAATGGATGAGCGCGCGGGCTGCTGATTGGGCAATACGCTAGCCCAGGATTGTTGCGTGCTTTGTCGACGATATCGATAGATGCTGTCGTAGGTCAGCACCAGCAGGCCCAATCTGCTGCAATCCAACTCCATCGCCGTGGTTTGCGATCGAAAGCGACTCAAAGATCCGTCGCGGATGATCTCACGCTCGGTAGGCTGCGGAATGGAATCTAAAGACGCCAGGGGTTGCGCACTGATCACCCCAGCTTGACCGGCGGCGTCCAGAGGAACCCGATACAGCACTGGAGGCACCGTGCGTTTGGTCAACAGGTAGGCGTAACCTTCAACAGCGTCCACGGTCAGCGCTTCGACATCATGTGGTGCGTCGGGGTAACGCAGCCGCAGTTCTTGCGCCGGTTCAGAGTGAGTGACGCGACCGTTTGGATCGGGTTCTTTTAGTAACCACAAAGACACATGCTCGCGCGCCCCGCTGTTGTCACCGGTATCTGCAATCAATAGCCAGTTGGCGTCGCGCCAGTGGAAGCTGGCGAGGTCTTCCCAGTCGACGTTTTCAGCGCCTGTAACTTGCACTTCATGCAATGCGCGTCCACGACCGTCGAGCAAAATCAGAGAGTTGGCATTACCGCCATCGTTAACTGCCCAAAAGCGATCGCGCGCACGGTGGGATGGCGCCAGCCCACTCAACTCACCTAAGGCTGGATCGGTAACGATCCCCGCGATTGCCGGCCGAGCCACCGGGCGCGGCGCTTGCGCCGTGGATATTGTGGCCGTGCACGAAAATAGGATGAGTATGGCGTGACGCATCATGGCAGCAGTCGTTCAATGCTATCGACGCGCAGCCGGCCGAGCAGCGCCACACCGGCAAAATAACGCACCGGATCACCGTCACCGACTGCCAAGGCGATATGACCCGCATCAAAACCGCTCAGCGCAGCATCAAAGCCCTGCCAACGACCGTCGACATAGGCTTCTGTCCACGCATGTGGCACAAACACCTGTTCGCGATCTCCAAAGCGCGGCACATAGGCCAAACCAGTGGCCACCCGAGACGGAATTCCGGAGGCGCGCGCAATCGCGGTCAATAACAAGGCGTGTTCAGTGCAATCGCCCTGTCGCGTGGTCGCCACTTCCAGCGCCGAGGCATAACCCACCGACAGCGTTTTGCCAAAAATATACTCGCGGACGAAGTCTTCAGCGTTCTGCATGCGCGCCATGTCGGTCTTTCCTGTGCCGATGGCACGCTTGGCCAAATCCTGCAACATCACGCTGTCCGATTGCACCCATGCCGACGGCTCGCGATAGAGATCAAGCACTTCCGTATCGGCCTTGGCTTTGCGCGGATCGATGGAAAGTTCAAACACGCCGGGTTCGATCAGGGTTACTTGCTGATGGCCCGTGCTTGCCGGCGCAATATCCGTTCCGGCGATGGTGACGCGTAATTTGAGCGGATGATCCAAATCGGCGCGCGACAGTGCTTTGGGCGCATCGATCACTAGCCGATCCAGAAAATCTAAAGCCTGATTGGGTGCATGCGCGCAGGCTTCATCGCAAGCGAGTAACTCAACTTGCATACCGGCCAAATCCATGCGGATCCGTTTGGCGTCGAAGTTGTCGTCAACAAAAGCGGAGACTTTCATCGGGCCGTCGGGGTAGCGCACCATCTGCTCAACTTCGGTGAGTTCGGCCTCGTCGCTCATCAGTTCAACTCGGCGCCGAGTTAAGAAGTTGGTTTCGAGCGACACTACAGACATTTGGCTGGGCACAAAGGCATCAATCGTGATCAGCTTGTGGGTGCCGCGTATGCCTGCTATCAGCGCCTTACGTTGGCCTTCAAAAAACAAGGCGTGCGCGGGCAGTTTTAAGCTTTGCGTGCGGCTGGCGCCCGCGCCATCTAGGGTTACTTCGAATTCACGCGGAGCGGTGAGCTTTCCCACATAACGCAATAATTGCCCGGCAGTGCGAATCTCTGCCCGAAAACTGATGGGCTCGCCGCTCGCACTTTCGACGGTTTCCTCTAGTGAATACATCGATACCGAAACGCTCTCGCGTTGGATTTCCAGTTCCATGATTTCGGCACTGCGAATGGCACCATCGGCAACGATCTGCCGCTCGGTGAGCGACCAGCCGACCTTGCGGCCATCAAACAGCACTGCGCGCCAAGTCTGCTCCTTAGCCGCCTCGGACTTCGGCGAGTCAGCCAGCGCCGTTACTGAGTTCAACAGGCCGAAACAAAGAACCAGCCAAGTCAATCGCATCGTCAATCCGGACAGTTAACAGCAGCCTATTGTGCCAAAGAGTGGCGCCTAGCTGGCGTTCCAGAATGATATCGATAGTGCGGGATTTAGTTATTCGCGGTTGGTGGACGTCTACACGGCTCATAATAATCAGACTCTGAACTGTGATTGAGCGCATGGATGCGTGGACTTGGTTGCTGGCCGGGCTGGCCGGATTTGCGGCGGGCGTATTGGACAGCATCGTCGGTGGGGGCGGGCTGATCATGACGCCAGCGATGCTAAATCTGTTCCCGGAGTGGGCGATTTTGAATGTAATCGCCACCCAGCGGACCAGCTCAATCCTGGGCACCTCCGTCGCGGCTTGGAACTACTTTCGACATGTCAGCGTGCCATGGAAGGTGGTTGCTGCGGCCTGTATCGCCGCCTTGCCGGCGTCCGCCGTTGGGGCGTTGTTGGCACGTAAAACTGATCCAGACTTGCTCAAATGGACCATTTTGTTGGTCTGCGTGGTGTTGGCGCTCTACACCTTTGCCAAGAAGGAACTCGGACAAGTCCATGCGCCACGTTACGCTGGGCGCAAAGAATGGCGGGTAGCGGGTGTCATCGGTGCGGTTACCGGCTTTTACAACGGACTGATTGGTCCGGGTACGGGCACATTGATGGTGTTTGCCTTTGTCAGCGTGCTCGGTCTGGATTTCCTGCGTGCTTCTGCGGTCTCCAAAGCGAGCAATGTTGCGGCGGACGTGAGTTCCTGGACCGTGCTGATGCTCGGCGGTTACGTCCGTTGGGGGATCGTAGTGCCGCTGGTGATTGGCAACATGCTGGGCAGCCAGCTGGGTAGCAGAATGGCCATTTTGCGCGGCAGCCGTTTTATCCGCTGGGTATTTCTTGGTGTGGTGGCATCGCTCACCGTGAAACTGCTGTTTGAGCTGGTGCCCTAGCAGCCTGTCGGACTTTCCT
>CAZLSB010000207.1:0-7443 GCA_964561825.1 uncultured Xanthomonas sp. | reverse complement strand
TGCATCCGTTGCGCCACACAACGCATCTCACGCGCAAAGTCCGACAGGCTGCTAGCGCAGAACTTTCCTGCCCGGCTGCGGTCGAAGCCGCGTCTTCTTTTACGCGACATTCAGCATGGAAGCTTCAATTGAGAACGGCGATCCCGAATTGAGTGCCGATACCAGCGGTTTGCATGGCCGTTTTCGCGAGCTACGCGAGGCGTTGACCGTGCAGGTGATTGGACAAGCTGCGCTGGTCGAAAGTTTGCTGATAGCTTTGCTAGCCGATGGGCATTTATTGGTCGAAGGCGCGCCGGGTTTGGCGAAAACCACCGCGGTAAAAGCGCTGGCGACCCGCATCGAGGCGAATTTTCAGCGCGTGCAGTTCACGCCGGATTTGTTGCCATCGGATTTGACCGGTACCGATATCTGGCGCCAGCAAGATGGACGATTTGAGTTTCAGCCCGGGCCTTTGTTTCACAATTTGCTGCTCGCGGATGAAATCAATCGGGCGCCGGCCAAGGTGCAGTCGGCGCTGCTGGAGGCGATGGGTGAGCGACAAATCACCGTGGGTGGCAAGACCTATGCGCTGCCGCCGTTGTTTTTGGTGATGGCGACGCAAAATCCGATCGAACAAGAGGGCACTTACCCGTTGCCGGAGGCGCAACTTGATCGTTTTTTGTTGCATGTGCGGGTGGGTTACCCGGAAGCCGGCGCCGAGGCAGAAATTCTGCGCCTAGTGCGCGATCAGGCGCGCAACGCGCTGCGCCATCAATCGGCGCCGTCACTGAAGCTCTCGCAAGCGGATATTTTCGCCGCCCGCGAAGCCGTGCTCGATCTGCATTTTGCGCCGGCGCTGGAACGCTATTTGATCGAATTGGTGCTGGCCTCGCGCGACGCCCGCGTCTACGACCCCGCGCTGGCCCGGCGCATCGCCTGGGGCGCCAGTCCGCGTGGTTCGATCGCCTTGGAGCGCTGCGCACGCGCACGCGCTTGGCTGGCCGGTCGCGATTTCGTGACCCCGGAAGACGTGCACGCGGTCGCGCCGGATGTCTTGCGCCACCGCGTTTTGCCCAGTTACGAGGCCACCGCCGAAGGCTGGGACGGCGGACGTTTGGTAAACGAACTGTTGCAGCGCGTGCCTTTGCCCTAAGAACAATGACCAGCCCCGACCCCAACTACGGCATTCGCCCCTCGCTGGCTGAGTTGATCGCGCTGCGCGCGCGCGTGGTGGCGTGGCCGCCGCCGCAGCGGGCGCATGGCAGTGCCAGTGGTCTGGCGACCTCGCCGGCGCGCGGGCGTGGCATGGACTACGCCGAATCGCGCTTGTATGCACAGGGCGACGACGCGCGGCACATCGACTGGCGGGTGACAGCGCGCACCGGTGTTGCGCATACCAAGGTGTTTCACGCAGAACGCGATCGCGTGACCTGGCTGATCGCTGATACTTCGCCGTATTTATTCTTTGGCACGCGCCGCTGTTTCAAATCGGTGCTGGCGGCGCAAGTGGGTGCACTCAGCGCGTGGGCGGCGCAACGCAGCGGTGATCGCATCAGTGCCTTGCGTGGCAGTCAGTCGGAGGCGCCTTTGCCACCCGCAGGTGGCTCGCGCGGCGCGTTGCGGGCCTTGGACGCGCTCAATCGCTGGTATCAAGCGCCATTGTTAGATGATTTGGGGCTGGATGTGGCACTGCAGGCCGCCGGTCGCGTGTGTAAACCGGGCTCGCGATTGGTGGTGCTGCTTGATCCGCGCAGCATTGACAACCTCAGCGACGCGCGTCTGACCGCTTTATCCGCACACCATGATGCGCTCGCGGTATTGCTGGTTGATCCACTGGAACTAGCGCCGCCACGCGCTCAACTGGCCTTTGCTGGGCCCGCGTCGCGGATCGAACTTGATCTGAGCGATCCGCAGCTGCGACTAGCGTGGATGCATGCCTTTGCCGAACGTTTCGATGCAGCCTGCATGCGTTTGCGGCGCCTCGGTTGGCGCGCCTTGGCGATGCGCACCGATGAACCCGCCGATCAGGTATTGACCGCGTTATTGCCCTATCGACGCGAAGCCGCCTGAACTTATGAATCCCGAACTGCAGCTGCGCGACATTCATCTGCCGCCTGAGCCATCGTGGTGGCCGCCGGCGCCCGGTTGGTGGTTGTTGGCGCTGCTGATCGCGCTCTTTCTGTATTTCGCCGGGCGCTATCTGCTGCGCAGTTGGCGACGCCGGCAGCGCCTGGGCGCCTTGAATGCCGAGTTTGATGCGCTGCTCGGTGTGGCCGATGCGCAAGCGCGACTGGCGGGAATTTCACAGCTTTTACGGCGCGCCGCGCGCCTGCACGAGCCGGCATCGGCGATGTTGTCTGGTGATGCGTGGTTATCCTTCTTGGATCAAGCCATGGGCGATAGCGCTGGCACATTTAGCCAGGGCGCGGGACGCGCTTTGTTGGACGGACCTTACCGGCGCGATCCAGATATCGCCAGCATGCAAGCGCTGATTGCACCGGCGCGCCTTTGTTACCTGAACCTCGCTGAACCGTCGACCAGACGCAGCGCGCGGCGCGCCCTAGCCACGCCAGTGCGAGAACCCGGCTGATGCTGAGCGAAATCTTCGACTGGCAGTTCGCCTGGCCTTGGCTGTTGGGCGCACTGCCGCTGCCTTGGCTGGTCGCGCGTTTTTGGCCACCCGCCCCATCTGCGTTAAATACCGCGTTGAAAACGCCGTTTGCGAGCGATCTGCAGACTTTGAGCAGCGCTGGCCAGTTGCGCCGACGGGTGCGCTGGCGTTGGTCCGCTTTGCTGTTTTGGCTTTTGTTGTGCGTTGCCGCGGCCCGGCCACAATTGCTGGGCGAAGCGCAACAACCGCCGCAAACGGGTCGCGATTTGCTGCTGGCGGTGGATCTGTCGGGCAGCATGGGCGCGCAGGATATGCGTCTGGGCGGTCGCATGGTGGATCGGCTGACCGCGGTTAAAGCGGTGCTCGGTGATTTTTTGGAGCGCCGCGCGGGTGATCGGGTGGGTTTGTTGTTGTTCGGCGAGCGCGCTTACGCGGTCACGCCGTTAACCTTAGATCGCAATAGCGTGCGTCAACAGTTATTCGACAGTGTGATCGGAATGGCGGGTCGCGAAACCGCCATTGGCGATGCGATTGCGTTAGCGGTTAAAAGGCTGGCCGATCCTGAAGAAAAAGCCTCGGCTAGTGATACCGTCGAAGGCCAGCGCGTGGTGATTTTGCTGACCGATGGCGTGAATACCGCTGGCAGTATTGGCCCCGAGCGCGCGGCGCAATTGGCGGAGTCCTCCAAGGTGCGTGTGCATACCATTGGTTTTGGCGGCGAAGGCGAATCCAATTTCTTCGGTCTGCGTATGCAACAGCCGGCGCAGATTGACGAGGCGACGTTAAAAAAGGTCTCCGAACGCACCGGTGGTCGTTATTTCCGTGCGCGAGATACGCAGGAACTGGCCGGCATTTACGCCGAGTTGGATCGCATTGAGCCGACCGCCAAGCTTGGCGAAGTGGTGCAGCCACGTATAGAACGTTACCGCCTGCCGTTGGGATTGGCGCTGCTGGTCGCCGCGCTGGGCATGCTGCTGACGCTGCTGCGGCGGGAGCAAAGCGCATGAATATCGCTGACTTGGTTTTCCTGCGGCCCTATTGGTTGCTGCTGTTATTGCTGCTGCCGGTGCTGTGGTGGCTGCAGCGCCGCCAGCGCGCTGCCATCAGTGTTTGGCAACAATCGGTCGATAAACACCTTTTGGCGCATCTATTGCAGCATTCGCCGGTGCGTGGCGCCGGTTCCGCCACGCGTTTGGGTCTGCTAGTGGCCGCATTGGCGATCGTGGCGATGGCGGGGCCGTCGTGGCGGCAACAAAGCACGCCTTTGTGGCAATTGGAATCGCCGTTGGTGATTGCGCTGGACTTGTCGTCGGCGATGCGCGCTGCCGATTTACCACCGTCCCGATTGATCCAGGCGCGCGCCAAGTTGCTGCGCCTGTTGGAACAGCGCCAAGGCGGTCAGGTCGGCCTGTTGGTGTACGCAGGTGACGCGTTCAGCGTGGCGCCGATCACCCGCGATGCGCGTACCGTGAGCGCGCTGGTCGATAGCTTGGATCCTGCCTTGATGCCGGTCGACGGGCAAAATAGTCAACGTGCCATCCGACTGGCACTGAAAATGCTGCGCGACGGTGGTGCTACGCGCGGCGAAATTTTATTGCTGAGTGACCGCGCTGAACCCTTGGCGATCAGCGCCGCGGCGGGCGCCAAAGCGGCCGGTTTCAGCGTGTCGGTGATCGGCGTTGGCACGCAAGCGGGTGCACCATTGACCGGCGCCAACGGATTCATCACTGGAGCGGATGGCCAGCCGCAATTGGCCAAGCTTGATCCGAGCAGTCTGCTGGCCTTGGCGAGCGCCGGCGGTGGTCGCTATGCCAGTTTGACTGCCGACGATCGCGACCTGAACAGTTTGGGCGTGCTTGATCCACACGGCAGCGCACAGGATCAGGCGAATGGCGCCAGCGCCAATGGCGGTGGCAGTGAGACTTCTGCACGCAGTGACGATGGCTATTGGCTGTTATTGCTGTTATTGCCGCTGGTATTGCTGGGTTTTCGGCGCGGTTGGCTCACTGTCATAACGCTGTTTGTCGGATTGACGCTGCTGCCACCTGATCCACTAGAAGCCGCGGATACTCAAGCAGAGCCTGTCATTGCGGCACCAGCGCCGGCAACGGCAGCCACATCCGACATTGGCTGGGATGCGCTATGGCAACGCGCCGATCAGCGCGCCTACTCGGCGCTGACCAGCGGCGAGGCGCAGCGCGCGCTTGAATTGGCGCCAAATCCGTCACTGAAAGGTGCAGCGGCGTTTCGCATTGATGACTTTGCCGGCGCCGAACAAGCGTGGTCGGAAGATGATTCCGCCGATGGTCATTACAACCGTGGCACGGCATTGGCCAAAGCGGGAAAGCTGCAAGAAGCGCTGCAATCCCTGGACGAAGCACTGGCGCGCCAGCCAGACATGGAAGATGCCTTGGCCAATCGTCAGGCCATTGAAGATTTCCTCAAGAAACAGCAGCAGCAACAGCAGCAGTCAGGACAAAAATCAGACCCGAACGATCAGCAGGACAAATCCAAACAGGATCAGTCGCAGCAATCCGGGGAAGGTGGACAAAAACCCGCGGATCAGCAGCAATCTGAATCACCAGATGGGCAGCAGTCTGATGCCGAGCAAAAGGACGGCCAATCGTCCGACTCGCAGCCGGGCCAGGATCAGGAAGGCAAAGAACAGCAAGCCAAAGCGTCGGAAGGCGAGGGCAAGGACGAACAAAGTAAAAAGGACGACGCGCAGGCCAGCGCAGACGATGCGAAAAAATCCCAGCAGCAGCGTGCCGCCGAGGCCGAACAAGTGCGCGCCGCCGAAGAAGCCGCTAAGCGCGATATGCAAAAAGCGTTAGCAGCTGCCGATTCGACTGAGCAAGCCGCGCAAGAGTCGAAAGATGCCGTGCCGATGACCGCGGAAGAACGCACGCAAGCCGAGCAGCAACAAGCGACCAAACAGTGGCTACGCCGCGTGCCAGACGATCCGGGCGGCCTATTGAGGCGCAAGTTTGAGATGGAATACCGGCGTCGACTCGCTGAAGGAGATGGACAATGACGCACTTAATGCGCGTGGCCGCGCTGCTGTTGGCGCTGCTGACCAACATGTCGGCCTTCGCTGCGGCGCGCGCTACCCTAGCGCCAGATCGCATTACGATGGGCGGCACCGCGACCTTGACGATCGAAACCGATGAAGTCAATGCAGCGCCGGACTACGCTCCTTTGGACACCCATTTTGTGCTGCGCGGACAATCGAGCAGCGTGCAAACCACGATCATCAATGGCGCGTACAGCGCCAAGACGACCTATTCGGTTGAGTTAGAACCGCGGGTCGAGGGCATTTTGACCGTGCCAGCAATCCAAGTCGGCAATTCAGCGACTGAATCGCTTTCCATGACCGTGTTGCCGGCGGTGCCTGGTTCGGCTGCCAGTGGCGATCCGATTTACATCGAGAGTGAACTCAGCACCCAAACACCGTATGTGCAGCAGGCGGTCACCTACACGGTGCGCTTGTACTACGCGATGCAAGTTAATGGTGAAGTCAGCGCGCGCGCGCCGGACAGTGCCAGCTTGCAGCAATTAGGCGAAGATCGGCAGTCGCAGGTCGATATCGCTGGGCGCCGTTATGGTTTGTTTGAGCGCCGTTATTTGTTGATTGCCGAACAAAGCGGGCCACTAACGCTGCCACCAGCCAGCTTTCGTGGCACCGCGCAATCCGCCAATGCCAATGGCTTTTTTACCCGCGCTCAGAATGTTAGCGCCGTCGGTAAAGCCTTTGAGTTGGACGTACGTGCGCAACCCAACAATGCCCCGCAACCTTGGTTGGCCGCGCGCAGTGTCGCCGTGGTGCGCGGCGATTTGCCGCAAACCACGCGCGCCGGTGAGCCATTATTGGTTGAACTGACCCTCAGTGTCGACGGCGCAAGCGCCGCGCAATTGCCCGATCTGGAGTTGCCGCCGATCGCCGGCGCACAGGTTTTTCCGGAGCCCGCGCAGCGCACCGATAGTCTGGCTGGCGATCAGCCGGTAGCTTTGATGAAACGGCGATTTGCGATTGTGCCGGCGCAGGCCGGTACGCTGCAGTTGCCGGCGCTGCGGATTGGCTATTGGAATACTCAAAGCGATCGCGCCGATGTCGCGCAATTGAGCGCGCTCAGTCTAACGGTAAGCCCAGCCGCCGCCACGCCGACGATTGCCGCGCCAGTCGCAAGCGTGGCGCCCGCCTATGCGCAGTTGGGCGGCGTGCTCGCCAACGAAACAGAGTTTAGCGCTCGGTTGTTGTTGTGGCAGGCACTCACGCTATTCTTGGCCTGCGCCTTATTGCTGTCGCTGGTGTGGGGCTGGCGCCGCGGATTAGGCACCCCGCCACCGCGTTCCGGCGCGTCGCCGCCAGTTACCAAAGTGGATCCGGCCTTATTGCGTCGCGCCTTGGAAAAAGGCGATTTGAGCGATATTGCCGATGCGCTGCGCCACTGCACAACGCCCGGCAGCTTAAATCTAGGCGCATTACGTCGACAGCTCGTAAGTAGCGATCAGATCGCGGCACTGAACGCGCTGGAACAAGCCCTGTGGGCGGGCGCCGGTGGCGATCGAAATGAACTGCGCACGCGCTTGCGCAGTGCTTTCAAGTCCGGGCCGCAGTTTGAGATCGATAACGCGCCCCGCACCAGCGTGTTGCCGCCCTTGTACCCGGCGCGTTAGCGAACGGCTGCCCGTCTTCGCCAGATAGGTTTCGCCACGATGCGCATTTCGGCAAAGGCCACTGCCGACGGCCCGGGCCATACCAGCCTGGGGTATCGCCCCTACGGGACGAGGTTTGTTTCGCTGCTACGGCGTGATTGCAATCTTGATTACGCCGTCGCGCTGGTTGGCGAACA
>CAZLSB010000206.1:0-7476 GCA_964561825.1 uncultured Xanthomonas sp. | reverse complement strand
CGGGAACTACAGGATTTTGCTTTTGTGGCATCGCACGACCTGCAGGAGCCCTTACGCAAGATTCGGGCTTTCGGCGAGCGCGTGGAAAGGCACGCGCTTGATCTAAACGACGCAGCACGGGACGATTTGGCGCGCATGAACGCTGCCGCTGCGCGCATGCAGACCTTGATTGAAGACTTGCTTGCTTTTTCGCAAGTCAGCTCACGCGGCAAACCATTTGTGCGAGTGGACCTCAATGTCATCGTCGCTGTGGTTCTTGAGGACCTTTCAGAGCGGGTGCTGAGCACCCATGCACGGATTGACGTTGCCGTGTTGCCATGCGTCGACGGCGATGCAACCCAATTGCGCCAAATCATGCAAAACCTGATTGGCAACGCACTGAAGTTTTGCGCTGTCGATCGTCCGCCGGTCATTGGCATACGAGCAAGACCCACCGAGTTGCGCGGCAAATTGGCATATGCCATGACTGTAGAGGACAACGGCATTGGCTTTGATGTGAAACACCGCGAACGGATTTTCGCGCCCTTCCAACGCTTGCACTCGCGCGACGAATACTCGGGCACCGGAATCGGATTGGCCATCGTCAGACGCATCGTGCAGCGCCACCAAGGTCGAATTGATGCAGATGGAAAACTCGGAATCGGCGCGACGTTCACGCTCATTTTGCCGGAACGCCAATCTGTCGCGCAACCCATGCTGAATAACACTGACCGAGCAAGCGACCAAGGACTATGATCACGGTTGGTTACGAACGCCGAACCTGCCTCAGATACATTTCTTTGCGCCTGCCGATGTGCGCCTTTTCACATTGGTCAGACATTGCACAGGCCGGGTTCGCCCGCGATTCGCGAGTGAGCGCGCGCATCTAAACAGGGGGAAGCAAAGGATGAACGGTGGGAGTTCCAGTGTACTGATGGCCGATGATGACGCGGACGACCGTTTGCTGACGGCGGATGCTTTTCGCGACTGCAAATTGGCAAATGCGCTGCATTTTGTCAACGACGGCGAAGAACTGCTTGCCTATCTATGCCGGCGTGGTCAGTTTGTCGATGAACGCCGATTTCCTATGCCTAGTTTGATCCTGCTTGACCTCAATATGCCGCGCATGGATGGGCGTGAGGCACTGCGTGAAATGAAGTCCTCGGCGCATTTACGCCACATACCGGTGGTGATCCTTACGACCTCAAGTGCCGAGGTCGACATCCGCCGTTCCTATGAAGAAGGTGCTAATTCCTACATCACTAAACCGGCCAGTTTTCGTGGCTTGGTTGATGTGGTCGGCTTGCTTAGTCGCTATTGGCTACAAACCGTCGCATTGCCAGACGAAACCGCAAACCATTGATTGTCGAGGTAGGTATGGACCGCAACACGCCCACCATTCGAATCCTTCTGGTGGAGGACGACCCCGACGACCAGTGGTTGGTCAAGGACTTACTAAGCCAACTGCATGGCAGCGCCGACTATCAAGTGGAGGTGGTGTCCAACTATGCAGATGCATTGGCAGCGCTGGCCACCCATCGTCATTCGATCGGTTTGATCGACTACCAGCTGGGCCCTTACACGGGCCTCGATCTGCTCAACGCCACCGCCACTGACGAAGATCGGCCACCATTGGTGATGCTGACCGGCCACGGCAGCACTGAAATCGATAATCGCGCACTGGCCGCGGGCGCGGCTGACTACTTGGTGAAGTCTTCACTCGACGCCGAGCGCCTGGGTCGTAGCTTGCGCTACACGATGTCTCAGCATATGTTGACCCGCAACCTAGCCGAACGGGAACGCAACTACCGCGCCATTTTTGATGCCAGTCCGGTACCCATGTGGGTCTTTGATCAGGACACTTTAGGATTTATCGAAGTCAACGAAGCGGCACTCAATCAGTACGGCTACTCGCGTCAGGAATTTTTGGCGCTAAATGTGACGCACCTAGGCGCCAGCGATGACGTCGCCACGTTTATGCAGTTTAACCAATCTCAACGCCATCAGCCGGGCACCTTGCGCGCCGGCATATGGCGACATCGACGCAAAGACGGTTCAGTGATGGATGTGGAGATTGTAAGCTGTGTCATCCAAATTGGCGGCCAGGAACACCGCCTAGTGACCGCCAGCGATATATCCGTGCGCCTGCGTGCCGAGTCTGTGTTGCGCCAGAGTGAAGCTGCGCTGCGTCAGGTGCTGCGTGATGTGGGCGAAGGACTGATGGTCATCGACGCGGAGAATCGGATCCGGGTCGCCAATCCGGCCCTTTGCCTGCTGCTCGGACAGCCGGAGGACGAACTACTCGGTCAACCGGCACCGCAGGCACTGGTGGAAACCAGCGATCCGCACATTGACTTAGTCGACAACTTTGGCAGCGTGCATGCAGTGGATCTGTGCAATGCCGAAACCTCATGGAAAGGCGAACCGGCGCGCGTATTGACGCTGCGCGACGTGACTGAGCAGCGCGCCAGCGAGCACCAATTGTCGCTGTTGCGCCGCGCCGTTGAATCGGCCAAGGACGGTATTGTGATCGTCGACATGGACAATCGCGATCAGTGCATGATTTTTGTCAACGCCGCATTTGAGCGCATGACAGGCTATCGGTCGCACGAGGTCATCGGGCGCAATTGTCGGCTTTTGCAGGGCGAGGATCACCACCAGCCAGAGCTGGACCTCGTGCGCAAAGCACTTGCACAGTCGCACGATTGTGAAGTGGTGCTGCGCAACTATCGCAAAGACGGCAGCCTGTTTTGGAATCGTCTGACGCTGTCGCCGGTGCGTGACACACAAGAGAAAGTCACCCATTACATCGGCATCCAGACCGATATCAGCGCGCAGAAGATGATCGAGGCGGAGCGCAATTTCCTGGCCACGCACGATGCGCTCACCACCCTGCCACGCTTTGCCGGATCAGAGGCGCGCATTGAAGTGCTGATGCAGCATGCGCGCGATCACCACCGCCGTCTGATGTTGCTGTTTGTCGATCTAGATGCATTCAATTCGATTAACGACACCATGGGTTTCGCAATGGGCGACGCCGCGCTGCGCCAAGTTGCGCAACGATTGCGTGATGTCGCTGGTCCGTCCGCCCAGGTCATGCGGTATGCCGGCGATGAGTTCCTGATTGCGTTAGGCGATGTAGATCCACACGCCAATCTATCGCAACTGGCTACCGCTTTTTGCGAGCGCATCGCCGAGCCGATGCGCATTTCCTCGGTAGTCACCCTGTATCTGACCGCATCGGTTGGCGCGTCGGTTTTCCCTGATAGTGGGCAGACGCTGTTGGAACTCACCCGCCAAGCTGACATCGCCACTAACCGCGCCAAACGCAATGGTCGCAACGGTGCGTACATTTTCAACAACGAACTCAGTGAAGCGCTCGGCGATCGCTTGGCGCTGGGCAGCCGCATGCGTGATGCGCTGACCCGTGGCGAATTTCTGCTGCACTACCAGCCCCAAGTGGATGCGCAAGACGGATCAGTGGCCGGCCTAGAGGCGCTGGTGCGTTGGGACAGCCCGGAATTTGGCTTGTTACCGCCGCGCCGCTTCATTCCGGTGGCCGAAGATAGCGGCATGATTTTGCACCTCGGCGCCTTTGTATTGCGCACCGCATGTCGTCAATTGCGCAACTGGATGGACGCTGGATTGTCGAGCTTTCTAGTCAGCGTCAATGTGTCGGCCGCGCAAATGCAGCGCCCCAGCTTTGTTGATGATGTCAGCCGCATCATCCAAGAAACCGGCATTAATCCCGCCATGCTGGAACTGGAGCTCACCGAAAGCGTGCTGATGGACAACGCCGAGCGTGCCGTCCTGCAGATGCAACAGTTGAAGAAACTCGGAGTTCGTATTGCCTTAGACGACTTCGGCGTGGGTTATTCCAGTTTAAGTTATCTGCGGCGTTTCCCGATCGACAAGCTGAAAATCGATCAAGCCTTCATTAGCAATATCACCCACGACGGCAAAGATGCGTCGTTGGTTCGAGCAATAATTTCCATGGGTCACCATTTGGGCATGCGGGTGGTTGCAGAAGGTGTGGAAACCGCCGCGCAATCGGCGTATCTACGGCGCAATCATTGCGATGAATTACAGGGCTTCTACTTTTCACTGCCGCTGCCTGCCGACGCCGTGCCGGAGTTACTGCGCCATCGCTATCTCACGCAACCCGAGGAAATGGTTGCCGATGTCGAACGCACCTTGTTGATCTTGGATGATGACGAGAACACTCGTCGCTCATTGCTGCGCTTATTCCGTCGCGATGGATACCGAATTCTCAGTGCGGCCAGCGCAACGGAAGCCTTCGATCTTCTGGCTACCAACTCGGTACAAGTGGTGTTGTCCGATCAACGCATGCCGGGCATCAGCGGTACAGAATTTCTGAGCCAAGTCAAAGCGATGTACCCAGACACCATCCGCATGGTGTTGAGTGGTTACACCGATCTGGCCAGCGTGACCGACGCCATCAACCGCGGCGCAATTTACAAATTCCTGACCAAACCCTGGGATGACCAGGCGCTGAGCGCGCAGGTGCAAGAAGCCTTTCGGCGCCATGAGCAAAACGCTGAAGCCTACAAGTGAGGCGCAACGCCTCAGTTTAGTTCGTCACTATCAAGGTCTAGATCAAGGTCAATCGAGCCATCGGCTTGACGTTTGATTTGGGTGATCCCAGGGTACTTTTCCTCCATCTGCTTCATTGCCATTTCGTTGCGCGACAATTTGCCCTGCTGAACACGAACCAAATCCGCCAAACGAGCGTTTTCAGTGATCAGTTGGCGATGCTCCAGTGCCTGACGAATGGATGAAGCGAGGTCGTGATCGTCCCACGGTTTGGCGATGAAACGGAAGATCTCGGCGCGATTTATCGCCGCAACGAGTGCCTTTAAATCCGCGTAACCAGAAAGGATAAGTCGCGCCACATTGGGTTGAATTTCGCGCAGTTTTTCAAGAAATTCAACGCCATCCATCTCCGGCATACGGTAGTCGGAGATCACCAAATCAAAGGCCTGCTCGGCTGCGCGGGCCAAAGCTTGCGCCGGGCTATGGAAAACTTCCACTTGCAGTGTGCCGCCGAATGTCCCTTGCGGCATCGCATTGAGCGCGCGGCGCAAACTACTCAGAATGTTGACTTCATCATCGACCAGCATCAAACGCGGCATTTTGATTCCTTATGCACACTAGTTAAGCGTGGTTGGTTTAAGCGCGTCCTGAATAATGGGCAGGAAAACACGAAAACAGGTGCCCTTGCCAAGTTCGCTTTCCACCTCAATACGCCCATGGTGCTTTTTAACAATTCCGTAGGACAAGGCCAATCCCAGACCGGTGCCCTTTCCGACCGGTTTAGTCGTGAAAAATGGATCATAGATGCGCTTGAGGTTTTCCGGTGAGATGCCAACGCCATCATCGGCGATCGCGATGCAAATTTCACGTTCGCTGCGACTGGTAGTAATGGTGATGGTACCGCGTTCTTTGATTGCCTGACCGGCGTTGACTAGCAAGTTGAGGAACACCTGATTCAACTGCGAGGGCATGCACTCCACCAACGGCAGAACGGCAAAATGCTTGTTCACCTCAGCCTTATACTTGAGCTCGTTCCAAACGATGTTCAACGTGCTCTCCAAGCCACGACGAATATCGGAAAGCGTCCATTCTTCTGCTTCGGTCTGCCCGCTATGCGAGAAATCGCGCAAGTCCAGCACGATCTTTTTGACTCGCTCGATGCCTTCGCGCGATTCCACCAACAGTTGCGGCAAGTCTTCGCGCAAGAAACCGTAGTCAATCTGACGTTTAATTTCTTGAATCGGCGATAGCGCGACAAACGATTTCTCTGGCAATTCAGCGATCAGCCGATCGTAAGTGTCCAGCAGGCTCATCAATCCACGCACGTACGTTTGCAAGGTGCCCAGGTTAGAATGCACATAGCCGATGGGATTATTAATCTCGTGCGCGACACCGGCTGCTAATTGACCGATGGAGGCCATTTTCTCCGACTGCAGCAACTGTGTCTGCGTATCTTTCAGACGCGCGTACGCCTGCTCCAATTCCACGTGCCGATCTTGCAAAGTCTGCTCGCGCCACCATTCGCGACTGACGTCGCGTGCGTGAAAAGCAATTGCGGTGGCCTCACCATGGCCATCGCGCAGCAACTGCATTTCCATCGCGACGCTGCGCACGTTGGCGCTGTCCGGCCGCTCGCTGCTCAAGTGGAACTCAGCAGACCAGCGACCACGCACACGCACACGCTGAAGCACTTCGTCATTGAAGACCACGTCGTCAAAAGTGCCCACATGGCCAGCGCACGACCAGAACATCTGCTCCATCGCGACAGCGGCAGCGTTCCGATAGAGCACCGCACCGTCTAGATCGCTGATCCAAATGCCATCGTCCAACATATCCAAGGTGGCGAGACGCAAGTCCCTGATGAAGAGCGTCGATTCGTCATTGTCGCTGACATCTTCCTCGGACATTCACCCTCCCTGCGAGTGCGCGTCAGACTACCAAGCTTGTACCACGTTGAAGGCAACTGCAAAGCCGCTTTGCATTCATCTCTTCATCGCGAAGAAACGATAGAATGCCAACTCTCGCGCCAGCGCTGCGGCGTTCCATTGTGGAACACCTCAAAACTGGCCCGGTCCGCTCACCGAGGGGCGCTGCAATCCCATTGAAGGGGTCACGCTCGGTGAGGTTTGACCTTCGTTATGAAGGGCGCCCGACCGTTTTTTATCAACGAGGACGCTAAATGAACGCAGTAGTAAAGGAACTCCCAATTCACGACTTCAAAGTGCGTGATTTGTCGCTGGCCGAATGGGGCCGCAAAGAGATTCAAATGGCCGAGCACGAGATGCCCGGCCTGATGTCCATCCGCAAAAAATACGCAACCAGCAGGCCGCTAGCGGGTGTGCGCATCACTGGCTCACTGCATATGACGGTGGAAACCGCCGTGCTGATCGAAACGCTGGTTGATTTGGGTGCCAATGTGCGCTGGGCTTCCTGCAACATTTTCTCCACCCAGGACTACGCTGCGGCGGCCATTGCCGTGACCGGCACACCGGTGTTTGCGTGGAAAGGCGAGACGCTGGAAGAGTATTGGGATTGCACGCTGGATGCAGTCACCTTCCCAGCCGGCAAGGGCCCAGAACTGGTCGTTGATGACGGCGGCGATGTCACCTTGTTGATCCACAAGGGTTATTTGATGGAGCAGGGCGACCGTTGGGTCGACAGCCCCAGCGAGAGCGAAGAAGAAGCCGTCATTAAGCGCCTGCTCAAGCGTACCGCGAAAGAGCGCCCGGGCTACTGGCACGAAGTGGTCAAACATTGGCGCGGTGTCTCCGAAGAGACCACCACCGGCGTCAACCGTTTGTACCAGATGAAAGCGCTAGGCAAGCTGCTGGTGCCGGCGATCAACGTCAACGACTCGGTCACCAAGAGCAAGTTCGACAATCTGTACGGCTGCCGGGAATCGCTCGCCGACGGCATCAAGCGCGCCACCGATCGCATGATCGC
>CAZLSB010000205.1:438-7484 GCA_964561825.1 uncultured Xanthomonas sp. | reverse complement strand
TCACCCATAACGCGATGATTCTTTTGACTTTTCAGGACTTTGATCAGTTCACCTATTGGGTCAGTCCGCTACGGGGCAGATTGCACGGTTCTGGGGGCTGAGAACCGCACACTCTACCCCGTCCAACTGAGGTTTCCAGGTTCAACGCCAGCCTGGTTACGGAGGCGCACGTAGTCACGGCCGATGGCGCTGATTTGGCCATCCTCAAACGCAATGGTTTGCGCGTACCGCCGGGTGGTGCACCGTCCACTTAACATTCTGCTGGTCAGCATCGCGGGACAGCAGACCGTGGTCAACGCGCGCGTGACCGACATCCTGCCACAGCTGATCAATGCCAGTTGGACATGCACCGCTACCGCTGGTGCGGTATGTTCGGCCTGTGGGGTCGAAACGGTGGACGCGCTGGTGAGCATGCCGGCCAATTCAACGGTAAGCTTCGCGTTGACCGTCACGGCACCACGCAGGCCAGAACAAATCGTCAGCAATCGCGCGGTGGTAACGCCACCAAGCAATGCGCTTGATCCGCTGCTGGGTAATAATGAAAGCACCGACATCGACCCAATCGGTGTTTTTGCGGATGGCTTTGAAACGGAGAACGAGTGAGCCGATGGCAGCGCGTCGCAAAGCGCCTCACACCACCACCCGCGTTGTGCTGCCGACCTTAGCGCCGGCAGGGCGCGAACCAGCTTGTGTGGTGGTGGTCAACGGTGCGCAACTGGGCGTCGAAGCGCGCATCGGTGCAACCCCGCTATTGATCGGCCGTGCTGAGGACTGCGGTTTGGTGCTCGGCAATACCAGCGTATCGCGACATCACTGCCGAATTTTCCGTGATACCAGCGGATATACGGTGGAGGATTTAGGTTCCACCAACGGTTGTTTCGTCAACGGCGAACGGGTCAAACAGTTTGGGCTGCGCGACGGCGATCGCTTACGGGTGGGGCAATGTGAGTTGAAATTTTTCGGCGAAGGTAGCGCCGAGGCCAATTATCACCGCGAGTTATTGAATCAAGCGGTTTTTGATGCGCTGACCGGTTTCTACAACCGCCGACAATCGCGCGAGATGCTGGAGCATGCTTTCGATCGTGGCCGTCACGAGCCCGGCCGTCTGCGCCTGATGATTTTGGATTTGGACCATTTCAAACCGGTCAATGATCAATATGGACATTTAGCCGGCGATCGCGTGTTGGCCGGTTTTGCGGCTTTGGTGAAGTCCAAGCTGGAGGTTGATGTAGTGGCCGGACGTTTGGGCGGCGAAGAGTTCGTCGCCTTCAGCGCGCAGCAATCGCAGCAGGAGTTTTTGGCACTCGCCGAACTTTTACGATCCGCACTGGCCGCTACCGAGCTGCCTATCGATGGCGGCGCGCTGCGCATTACCGTGAGTATTGGCATTGCCGAGCAGTCATCCGATATGCGCGCCGCCGCAGATCTACTGCGGGTGGCCGATGGCGCGCTCTACAAAGCCAAATTGGGCGGGCGAAATCGCGTCATTTGCGCGGATTGAGCCGCCATCGGCTCAATCGAGTAGCTCGCGCCAACGCGCTAAACGTGCGGCCAACAAGCTAGCGACAATTTGATAAGCGTGTGGGTCGCCAGGTCCGTTGGCGTCGGGTCCGCGGCCCTTTTGGTGATTGCAGCGTGCGCAGGCCAGGGCCAAATTGCGTGCATCGTCGGCAACGCCGACCATCACTATCAGCGCAGCGGCCTTCGGCTGGTCAAACCAGGAGCGCGCCACCACGTGTTCCAAACTGGTGCCCGGCCAGGGCTCGCCGCTCACGGTGATGCCTATGGTAGTTCGACAATGCAAACAGCGCGTGCGCCAATGGCCGCCGCCCACGCTGGCACGCGCATCGGTGCGCGCGGCGAGCAACAGCAGCGTTCGCAGGCGCGTGTTCAACCTAGTCCAGGTCGCAGCCACCGGCATCCACGCCGCTCAGCCACAGGGTTACCTCGCGCGCCAAGCGGCTGGCGCTGTCGCGCAGTGCGGCGGTGGCGGCTGTTGCAGTGTTTGGCAAGTCGGCCATCATTATGTTGATTGGAGCGGATGAGGCAAGAATGCGGGCATCCTGTGTGCAGATGAGGTGTGCCGTCAGTTCGGCGTGCACGCTCATCGCATTGCCATCCACCCGTGCTTCAAAGGCGCGCAAATCACTGGCCAGACGCAGCGGCATTCGATAAGACTGCGCGGATTGCGCAACGCTAGGCGCTCCGCCAGCCATCTCTATCTGCCGCGCCAACAAATCCTGCAACAACATCGGTAGCGGCGCGGCCCAACGCACGCCAGCTAGAATCTGAACTTCGCCATCCGCGCGCACCACCATAATGTCTGGGCCACCCAGTGGCGCGATTGCGCGCGGCGTTTCCACAAGAAGCGCGGCGGGCAAGGCACGGCTGCTCATTTTTACCGGCGCTGGCAACGCAAAAACCGCGCGCTCTTCTGCTTTGGGTAACAAACCACCCAAGCAGCCCGTCAGCGCAAGGCTCCAGGCCAAGATTCCCAATCGGTGATTTAGCTTCACTTTGGTCGGTACTCGCGTGGTCTGTCGCGTTGCAGTAGATAGTCAGCGGGCGCGGCTTCCAATCGCTCACTGATTCGATTAAGGCTAGCCGCCAGCGTGCGTAAATCATCCAAAGCAGCGGTTAGGCCAGGCACGCCTTGTTGCGCCAATTGGTCGATTTGCGTGGCGTTGCGCTTGAGCAGCGTGTCGACGCGCCCGGTAATCTCGCGCAGCGCGGCCAAGGTTCGCTTGAGGTCTGCCAGCGCTGGACCCACTTCCTTGTCGATCAACTGATCGGCGCGCGTCAACGTGGCGCCACCTTGCGTGGCCAGCTTCTGGAATGCCGTCGACGCGTCGCTCAAGTCGGCAAACGCGCGGTTGGCGCGGCGCATCGCCTCGCCGAGGTCAGCTTTATCGTCATCGATCTGTGCGGCAATCGATTCAATGTGCGACAAGGTTTCCGACACGCGTTGGGTATTGGCGTCGCTGAGCACCTCGCTCACCCGTGACAACGCATCATTGAAGCGCACCAAGACGTCGCCACCGTCGGTCATCAGTTTCTGGAAGGCGCTCGGCAGTGCCGGGATGACTGGGTATTCGCCTTCTTCGGCAATCAAATCAGGCGCATCGGGTTTGCCTGCGACTAACTCGATGATCGCCACGCCGGTCAGTCCAGTGTAGGTCAAGCGCGCCGTGGTATCGATTTTGATCGGCGTGTTCGCATCCACACGCACACGCGCTAGCACGCGGGATGCGTCGGCGCGATCCAATGACAAGCGTCTGACCTCGCCGACTTGAATGCCATTGAAATTAACCGCCGCGCCTTTGGTCAGGCCGGTCACGGTTTCCTTGAACAGCACATCGTATTCGTCAAATTCATCATCCAGACTGACCTTCGCGACCCACAGCGCGAAAATCAGGCCACCAATGATGGTCAGCAGCACAAAAGCGCCGATTAAAATATGGTGAGCCCGGGTTTCCATGGCTAATCAAATCCTCGGGTGGGCAGCAGTTGCGCCAGTCGCAGTAAGAGCGGTGCTACCAAGCTCGTTACTCGCACTGCCTGCTGTGGGTTTGCCTTGCGCCTCATTGCGCGTTTGCGATTGAGTGTAAGCCATGCGTCCACGCGGGCCCTGAAAACACGCGTGGATCCAGGGGTGATCAAAGTTCTGCACCACTTTGGGCGTGTCGACCACAATCACATGCCGGTCGGCGAGCACGGCCACCCGTTCGCAAATGCGATAGACGCTGTCTAGATCGTGGGTAATCAGAATCACCGTCAAATGCAAAGCCTGGTGCAGGGTGGCGACCAGTTCGTCAAATGCGGCGGCGCCGATGGGGTCCAGTCCAGAAGTGGGCTCATCGAAGAACAAAATTTCCGGATCCAAGGCCAAGGCGCGCGCCAAACCGGCGCGCTTGCGCATGCCACCGGACAGCGTTTCCGGGAATTTATCGGCGGCATCGGCGGGCAAACCCACCAGCGCGATCTTCAATCGCGCAATTTCAGCAATAAAATGCTCATCCAGCTCGCTGTGCTCTTTGAGCGGAACCATGACGTTTTCCAGCACCGTCAATGACGAAAACAGCGCGCCATCTTGAAACATCACGCCCACGCGGCGCTCCAAGGCGTGGCGCTGCGCATCGCCGAGTTTGGCGATTTCCTGGCCGAACCAATCGATTCGACCGGCTTGATAAGGCTGCAGGCCGAGGATCGAGCGCATCAGCACGCTCTTGCCGGCACCCGAACCGCCGATGATGCCGAGCACCTCCCCTTTGATGATGTCGAGGTCCAGATTCTCGTGCACTAGCTGGGCACCAAAGCGATTGCACAATCCGCGCACGCTCATGACGATGTCGTTCATACGTCGATCTCCATGAAGAAAATCGCCGCAATGGCGTCAACCAAAATCACCAGGAATATCGATTGCACTACGGACGAGGTGGTGTGGCGGCCGACCGATTCTGCGCTAGCGCGGACTTTCAGACCTTCCAGGCAGCCGACCAGAGCGATGATCACCGCGAAAATCGGCGCTTTCGACAAACCGACCAGCAAATGCCGCAACTCCGCGGTTTCCTGCATGCGCGCCATGAATAGGCCTGGGGAAATGCCAAGTTCAATGCTGCCGACCAACGCGCCGCCCAACATGCCTGATAGGACGGCCAGAAAACTCAAGACCGGCATTATCACCAGCAACGCGAGCAGCCGCGGAATCACCAATAACTCAATAGGATCAAGGCCAAGTGTGCGGATCGCATCGATTTCCTCGCGCGCCCGCATCATGCCGATTTCTGCCGTGTAAGCGCTGCCAGAACGCCCGGCGATCATGATCGCGGTGAGCAACACGCCAAATTCGCGCATGAATGAAAAACTCACCAACTCGACGGTGAATACTTGCGCGCCAAAGTCAGCCAGCACCGTCGCCCCTAAAAACGCGACCACGGCGCCCACCAAAAAACTCAACATGCAGACAATCGGCACGGCATCTAAGCCGGCACGCTCCATGTGGTGCACCGCGCTGGTCCAGCGCAGGGTCTGGCGCCCGAGCAGAATGGCGAAAACCGTCAGCAGTGTTTGCCCACCAAAGGCCAGCAGCAGCAAAAACTGCTGCCAAGCAAAAATCGATGCCGCGCCGGTGCGTTCGAGCAGCGGCAAAATCCCAAAGGGCTTGGGCTTGCGCAGGCGCGGCGCGGCGTAACTCGCGCCGACCAAATTCAGCAATTCCAGATCAGCGGCCCGCAAACCATCAAACGCGGGCCACGGTGCCGGCCCCAACCAACGCTGGATCAACAGCAAGGCGCCAGCCGTATCGAGTGAGCCCATCTGACTGACATCAACGCGCTGCGGTCGCTTGGCGTTGAGATCTCGCGAGCGACGTTCAGCGGCTGGCAAACCGAATACCGTCCAGTCACCGCTGAGCCGCAAGATGTCGCCGCCGGCCTCGGTATCCAACTGATAGTCGGCGGCAGCCATAGACGGGTCAGCGCACGACCAGCACCGGAAATTCGCCGTGAGTCAGGACCTTTTGTGTTTCACTACCCAAAATGAGTGCGCTGAGGCCACGACGACCATGCGAGGCCATACAAATCAAATCGCAGCCACGTTCTTTGGCGGTGGCCAGAATCAAACGATAGGGATGGCTATCGATGCCGTGCACTAGATCGATAGCCAAACCGGCCACGGCCGCAGCTGTCGCCACATCTTTGAGCACTAATTGCGCTTCGATAGCGGCTTGCCGTTCGTACTCTTGCGGCGACGCAAATTGATACACCGGCACCATCGCGTCCATCGGCGGAATGTATTCAGGCACGGCATATACCGCCGTCAACTTTGCGCCGACCAGCTTGGCTAAGGCAATTGCGCTATCGATTGCGCGTTTCGCCAAGTCCGATCCATCAGTAGATATCAAGATATGGTGATACATGGACATGACCCGTCGAAGCGTGGGCTTTCATCTTAGTTCCAATGGATGATGCCGTGTTGAGGCAAGTCAACCCAAATGGCCTCAGCCTGCCTAGGATTCTTACTTCGTACTACTGCGGGATTACGATGAGCAGTCTGTCAGTCACCAGCGAAGGCCAGGTTACGATTGCGAAGGAAGTTCGGCAGAAACTGGGCACCCGAACGGGAAGCAAGGTGCACATCCGCGTGGTGGGTGACCATGCTGAGTTGGTCATGGTGAGCGCACCGGTGATTGTCTCGACGAGTGGCTTCGGCTTGCTGCGTAGCGAGCGCAAGAGCGTGCCCGCTGACTTCAATGTTGCCAGCCTGCCCGGAGACCACCAGCTCAACGCGTAGGTCATGTTGACCGCAAGCGCGAAGCGCGCCGGGGTCTACTTGACGGAAAATCACAACTGGCCCGCCCGCCCTGCGCCAAGCCCGCCTGCCCGACCCTTGCTCCACACGTATGCATAGACGCGCCCGGCGGCCTCTTGCCACTCACCAGATCCGCCTCAATCTGCACCCGCGCCGCGTCAAACCGATCCGCCGCATGCCGCAGAAAGCAGAAAGATCACCCCCAACACCGGCATGAAGTAGTCGCTCGACGTCAGCTTCGAGTTGGCACGCAGATTGTCCGCCACCTCCCACAAGTCGTCCTCAAGCTTCTCGATGTCATGGTAGGAATCGGTGGTCATGCGCTCGATGGGTCAGAAGCAGGCGGTGCGATGTTTGCGGGCGGCGGGGGGAAAGGCAAGGGATTGAGGGACGGATGCGGGGATCGGTGTGGCTAGTGACCAGACCAGAGGGGAAGGTCGCGGTGCGTTGGAAGACTCCAGAACTCGACTGTCCTGGCTCCGCGCCGGCTCCAACTGTCGCAGCTCCGTGCACCCAAAAACTCGACTGTCCCGGCGCAGTGCCGCTGAGCGGCGAAGGCCCAACGGGCCGTTTGGTCCGCCGGTCTTCCGGCATCGACCTTCCATCACACCACCGGCACACGCCGTGACGCGTGCGTTCGCCGGCGCTTTGCAGTTCTTGACTGTCCCGTGTTGTTTGCTCTGATGCGGGGATCGGTGTGGCTAGTGACCAGACCAGAGGGGAAGGTCGCGGTGCGT
>CAZLSB010000205.1:0-338 GCA_964561825.1 uncultured Xanthomonas sp. | reverse complement strand
TCCAACTGTCGCAGCTCCGTGCACCCAAAAACTCGACTGTCCCGGCGCAGTGCCGGCAGGCTGAGCGAGTTCGGCGCCGAACCCGCTGGCGCGCGCTGACTTGGCGACCCACTTGGCAAACCGGGCGCGCATGGCGTCCATGCGCTCGCGCAATATCGTGTTCCAGCGCTATGAGGCGGTTGGCTCGGCAGTTCGATGCGCAGCCATGTTGCAATGAAGTGGTCAACATAAAAGTTTCCTGGATCAAAAGATGGCTGAGCGGTGTGCGAAACAGCGCAGTGTTATTAGTCGTTACGCAATTGTGGGACGGCTTTTTCATGGCTGGCAAATTATTGAGT
>CAZLSB010000204.1:0-7571 GCA_964561825.1 uncultured Xanthomonas sp. | reverse complement strand
GGCTGCGCGCCGCGCCTTGCATCCATCCGTTGCGCCACCCAACGCATCTCACGCGCAAAGTCCGACCGGCTGCTAGCGCAATTCGCGGCGCAGAATTTTGCCGACCGGTGTTTTTGGCAGACTGTCTCGGAATTCAATGACTTTGGGCTGTTTGTAGCCGGTTAACAATTGCCGACAATGGGCGCGCAGATCATCAACGGTAAGCGCTGGATCTTTGCGCACGACGACCAGCTTCACCGCTTCGCCGGTTTTGTCGTCGGGCATGCCGACGGCGGCGGCTTCGAGCACGCCGGGATGCATCGCCACAACGTCTTCGATTTCATTGGGGAAGACATTGAAGCCGGATACCAAAATCATGTCTTTGCGACGATCAAGCAGGAACAAATAACCACCTTCGCCGCGTTTGGCGATATCGCCCGTGCGGAACCAGCCGTCGGCGAAAAATGCCTGCGTGGTCTCTTCGGGGCGTTGCCAATAGCCGCTGGTGACTTGCACGCCGCGCACACACAGCTCGCCCGGTTCGCCGATCGGCACCAACTCGCCGCTTTCGTCACGTAGGCAAATTTCCACGCCCGGCAGCGGCAAACCAATGGAACCTACTGGATTGGGTGCATCCCAGCGATTCACTGTAATGCCGGCGCAGGTTTCGGATAATCCATACATTTCGATGACATCGCGGCCTGTCACTTGTTTCCAGCGTTCCGCGGTGGCGCGCCGTAATGCCGTGCCGCCCTGAATACTCAATTTGAGACCGCTGAAATCCAATTTGACGAAATCAGCGGAATTGAGCAGTGCGTCGTACAGGGTATTCACCCCTGAGAAAATCGACGGTTTGTATTGCACAAACGCCGCCACCAATCCCGGAATATCACGCGGGTTACTGATCAGCACGCCATGCAAACCATGCGCCCATGCATACATCATGTTGGTATAGGCAGCGATGTGATAGAGCGGCAAACAGATTAGGCCAACCTCCCGGCTGGGATCCAACGCGCGTCCTAACCATTGTTCGCAGGCGCCGACATTGGCCATCAAGGCAGTGTGCGACAGCGCCGCGCCTTTAGATACGCCAGTGGTGCCGCCGGTGTACTGCAATTGGGCGACGTCACCGGCTTTGGCCGTGGCCTGCACGCGCGGTAATCTGGCGCCTTTGGTCAGCGCGCTTGGCCAGCGTATGGCGCCGGGAATAGAAAATGGCGGAATGAGCTTTTTAATGTGCTGCAGGGTGAAATCGACCACCAAGGATTTTGGCCATGCCAGCGCATCACCGACGCGCGTGGTAATCACATGTTTGACACTGGTATTATCCAGCGATTGCGCGGCAACTGCACCAAAGTTATCGATGACAATTAACGCGACCGCACCCGAATCGGCCAATTGGTGGCGCAATTCGCGCGGTGTATAAAGCGGATTGATCAACACGGCGATCAAATCGGCACGCAACACGCCGAGCACGGCAACCGGGTATTGCAGCAAATTGGGCAGCATGATCGCCACGCGGTCGCCGGGCTGCAAACCCAAACCACCGCGCAAATACGCCGCTAAGTCGGCGCTTTGTTGATCAATCTGGGCGTAGCTCAGCGTACGTCCCAGATTGGTGAAGGCCGCTCGAGCGCCGTGCGCTTTGCACACCTCAATCAACATCTGCGGCAGCGTTTTGCCCGCATCGATCGCGGCGCTTGCGACGTTATCAAAATCGGTCTTGGCCAGTGGGGATTGCGTGTACGCTCCGAACGATGTCGACATGGCGGCTCCTTGAGATGTTTGGCGCGCAGATTGTGCGCGGAGCCGCGCCGAAAGTCGCGGTCCGATGTGGCCGTTTTGCATGGCGTTGCAATATCGGGTTGAACCTAGCTGTCTTATCAGCTGGTTGTGCAACAGATGATCTCCGGCAACATCCTTTCTCGTCCTCCTGTTTAACGGCCGCCCATCGCGGCCGCTCATTCACGGGAAACCGGTCATGTTGATGAATCTCCGTAGCGCAAGCTTGCGTCTTTTTAGCGCTTGGTTGCTGGGTTGCTGCGCCGCGCCAATCGCCGCACAAACCATCGGGGACGAGCTTTTCGCCCACGGCTTTGAAACTGATCTCAGCATTCAGACCGACCGTGTGGAACTGGAAACGAGCAGTCTGGAGGCCTTGCAGGGCTTGTTGGGTGGCCCTGGTGGTTCGGGCGTGCAAGTGTTGATCACTTACATCGGCAAGGGCCGAAGGGTCGATAGCGATGCTTTTGAGGCACCCTTGGGTGGAACTCCGCCGAGTTCGACCGGCAATAATATCGACGGTTTTTCGGCGTTTAATCCAAATACCGGTAACGAGTTTCGAATTCAGATCACCCGCAGCGATTTAGGGACGATCGGCAGCGAAACCACGCGTGCGCGTCGCGATGCCGGCGCCGGCCCGATGGGTGGACCGGTGCCACCCACCGACCCCGATTCGCCGATTCCCGGCGTGATTAACAAAGCCTGGAGCAATAACAGTGACAACCGGGTGCGCTATTCGTCGCTGGGCGTGGGCACCACCACTTGGCCCTGGCGCGCGATTGCCGAGTTTTCCAATCGCTGTAGCGGCACTTTGGTTGGCCCGCGCCATGTGGTGACCGCCGCGCACTGCATCTACAACCGCGTCACCAACACCTGGAGTAGCAATTTCAATGTGACGCCTGGGCGCGCTGGTGGCAATTGGAACTATGGCCGTTCATTGGTGCCATCGGCGGGCTTCACTTGGTATTTCACCCCGTGGCAATGGCGCCTAGCCAATCCCGCCGGCGGCGAGGGCCAATATGATGTGGGTATTTTGATTCTGCCCAACCGCTTGGGTGACCTAACCGGTTGGATGGGTTATGCCACCCTTACCGATTCAAGCATTCAAAACAGTTTGATCTTTAACCGCGGTTATCCGTGGTGCAACGCCACGTTAGCCGATGGAATCACCGCCCGCATTGATGATGTCGGCGATGACCCAAATTCTGGACTCACCTGCAACGATCGGCATTTATGGGGCGACCCGACCGCGTGCACCACGTCTAATTTCCACGATCGTGATGCGCAAAACTGGGCGCGCCGCTTCGACCATTCGTGTGACGCCAGCGCCGGGCAAAGCGGATCACCGTTGTACAGCTACATCAATACCGCCCCCGCGGTGATCGGCGTACACACCTTCTCCAAATGCGGCAAAACGGCAACCGATATCAGCTGCACGGCTAACGATATCCAACCCCTGCGCGCCACCCGACTCACCCCGGAATATCGCGACTGGATCTCGTACTTCCGCAATTGGAAGCCGTAGCGCGGGTGAAGGCGATCTGCTGATCGCGATGCCTACTTTCTACTTTCTGCCAAGGCATCCAAAAAACCATCCGGCAGCGGCCAACGGCCCAGCCAACCGCTGCGTGTCCCGGTGAGGATACGCAGCGCTTGTGCTCGGCTGCCGGGCAATCGACTCAGGGGATGAAAAAACACATCGCGCACTTGTGCGACTAGATCCAAGTCCGACTGGAACAGCGGGGTCAACCAGCGACTCCAGAACTGGTAAGCCTGGATATGCTGGCGGCGCTGCGCCGCGTACGCATTTAATACGGCGTCCAGCGGGCCGGGCATGCGCAAAGCATCGCGCAACGCCAAAGCGTCCAGCAAAGCCATATTGACGCCTTGACCCAACTGCGGACTCATCGCGTGCGCCGCATCGCCGATGGCCAACAGGCGGCCATGATGCCAGCGGCGCTGCAAGATGACATCGCGATAGCTGGCTCTGGCCAAGCGCGTAGTGTCTTGCAGATCAGGCAAATGTGGCTCAATCGCCGGCCACAATTCAAGCAGTTGTGCGTGCCACTGGGCAAGCGGCTGCGCTAACCAAGACTCAAATCCAGCCGCCGGCACGCTCCAGAAGAAACTCAACTTCGGCGCAGAATCACCCGGACGCACACCCACCGGCAACATGCCGAGCATCTGTCGCGCCGCGCGATAGCGTTGTCGCAGCTGCGTTGGCCATTGCCAATCGCGCAGTGGCAACAAACACCAGACCGCACCCCAGGGATAGGGTCGATCCAACTGCAGCGTGGGTAAACTGGCACGCAGCGCCGATGCCGCGCCATCAGCGGCGACAATCAAGTCAAATGGACCCGCCGCTTTGCCGTCCACGTCGCGCAGATAACCCGCATCGACATCGACGCTGGTGATACGGCGGCCGGCATGCAACTCGACCGCGGGGGGCAAAGCCGCGCGCAACAATTCAAACAAGGCACCACGCTGCATGCCCAAACCGAGCAAACGCGGCTCAAGGTCGGCGTAACGCATGTCCATTACGGTGCGCCCGGCGGCGTTTTCACCATGCAATCGATGCACCGGCGCGCCTACGCCAAGCGCCGCCGGCAGCAGCCCCAGCGACCACAAGGCCGCCAAACCGGTCGGCTGCAACAAAAAACCAGCGCCGACCGGGCCTGGATGGGGCACTTGTTCAAACACCTGCAGCCGATGCCCATCGCGCGCCAACGCGATCGCCAGCGCCTGCCCGGCGCTACCGTAGCCGACAATGGCGATGTTCATCGCCATGCGCCGCCTTTGCTGTTTATCTCTCACTTGGCCGCCCAATCAGGGAATGGTTCATGTCCACTTTACTGCAAAGGCGATAGGCTGGAGGACCCAGCCCGCGAGGATCGGTGATGCGACTTCTACTGTTGATCGCGACATCCATGGCACTGAGCAGTTGCGCAAGCGACGGCTATCGCTATCACGATGCCGGCTATTACACCGCACGCGCTAGGCCGGCGGTGCTGGTTGTCGACTACGGCAATGCTTGCGGCTTTGGATTTAGCCGCTATGGTTATGGCCGATCTGCTTACGGCTATCCGTGCGGTTCAGGTTTTGGCTACAGCCTGGGCTACGGTTCCTGGCATGGCGCAAACTACTGGGCGCACCCGTACTGGTCGCAGCCTTGGTACGCGCCACGCGCAGCTGAACATCCGAGCGCTGGCATGCGTGCTCGCAGCTGGGCGCAAACTTCTGCAGCCGAGGCAGCTTTCCCGCGCTTTGACGACTTGGCACCCGCACGTCGCCGTGACACTGGCAGCGGCGGTGGCTTCGGATATTCGCAAAGCTTTGGCGCCCCAGCGGACTCGGGCATGGGTGCATCGACGCGCAGCGCGAGTGGCCGCAATGCTGGCATCGGATCAGGTCAACGGGGCGGGCCACGCCAAGAGAGTCAGCCTCGTCATGCCGTACCGCGCGCAGCTGGGAATGCCGCCCGCGCTACCCGTGCCGATGCGCAACAGGAAGAATGATCAGGCAAGCATGTAAAATTAGACGGCCATCACGATCTGTAAAGCGGCCAGCGCTATACTTTTGTGCATCGGTCAGTTTCTCTGGTCTCGACGTCTGAACCACGGTTCTTCAGGACTCCCCCTGTTCCAGTTGAACATCGGGCGTCGAGACCACCATAAAAAACGGCCGTCGGAGCAAATGCTAACGACGGCCGTGGCTCCCCCTGAGACCCCAAGCGCAAAGCAGGAAGCGCGCCAACGCGCGTAAAGCACTGGGCGCACGCGGGCACCAAACGGACGCTTTTCGGAGAGCGCAGACTGCCTATGTGCTCTTTTGCTCCGCTGCGTCCCGCGTCCACCGCTCGCGGGCACGCATAATCCACGCTGTGCAACTCAGGGTCACCCGAATGATTTATCAAACTCGCTATGACGTCATTGTCGTCGGCGGCGGTCACGCCGGCACCGAAGCGGCGCTGGCTGCGGCGCGCATGGGCGCGAAAACCCTGTTGTTGAGCCACCAGATCGAGACCATCGGGCAGATGAGCTGCAATCCGGCCATCGGTGGTATCGGCAAAGGCCATTTGGTGCGCGAAATCGACGCGCTCGGTGGGGTGATGGGCAAAGCCGCAGACCAAGCTGGCATTCAGTGGCGCACTTTGAATGGCAGCAAAGGCCCCGCCGTGCGTGCCACGCGCTGCCAAGCTGATCGCGCGCTGTATCGCGCAGCGATCCGGCATGCGGTGGAAAACCAAGACAATCTGACGCTGTTTCAACAGGCCGTGGACGATTTGTTGCTGGAAGGCAACAAAGTGACCGGCGTGGTCACCCAGATGGGTCTGATTTTCATGACCGAAACGGTGGTTTTGACCGCAGGCACCTTTTTGGCGGGCTTGATTCACATTGGCGACGCCAACTATCGCGGCGGTCGTGCGGGGGATGCCCCAGCGCAGCGGCTGGCGGAACGCTTGCGCGAACTGCCGATGGGCCAGGGTCGCCTCAAAACCGGCACGCCGCCGCGGATTGATGGCCGCAGCGTCGATTACCGCGAATTGAGCGAGCAGCCCGGTGACAATCCGGCGCCGGTGTTCTCCTTTCTCGGCAGTCAGACTGACCATCCGCGTCAGCTGTCCTGCTGGATTACCCACACCAGCGAGCAAACCCACGCTCTGATTCGCGGCGCTTTGCATCGCTCGCCTTTGTACACCGGCAAGATCGAAGGCATCGGGCCGCGTTATTGCCCGTCGATCGAAGACAAGGTGGTGCGTTTTGCGGACAAATCATCGCACCAGATATTTATCGAACCCGAAGGCCTGAGCACCCACGAGATCTACCCAAACGGCATTTCGACCAGCTTGCCGTTTGATGTGCAATTGGCCCTGGTGCGCTCGATTAAAGGCTTTGAAAACGCGCATATCACGCGTCCAGGTTACGCCATCGAATACGATTATTTTGACCCGCGCGGTTTGCGGCCGACGCTGGAAACCAAAGCCATCGACGGTTTGTATTTTGCCGGCCAGATCAATGGCACCACCGGTTATGAAGAAGCCGCCGCCCAAGGATTGCTGGCTGGCGCCAACGCCGCGCGGCGCTGCCAAGCGCGCGAGCCCTGGTGCCCGCGTCGTGACGAGGCCTATTTGGGTGTACTGGTCGATGATTTGATCACCCATGGCACCACCGAGCCGTATCGGATGTTCACCTCGCGCGCCGAATATCGCTTGCAACTGCGCGAAGACAATGCGGATCTGCGTTTGACCCCGACTGGGCGCGAACTAGGCCTGGTCGACGATGCGCGCTGGGCGGTCTACAGCCGTAAACGGGATGCGGTTGCGCGCGAAACCGAGCGCTTGCGCGCCCTATGGGCGGCGCCGAATAACGCGCTAGGACAGCATTTTGCGCAGCAAACCGGTGCGTCTCTGTCGCGTGAAACGCATGGGATTGATTTGCTAAAACGACCGGATATCAGTTATTTGGCGCTGACCGCAGTCACCGGCTTCGGTCCGCCAGTCGAACAAATACAAGTCGCCGAGCAAGTGGAAATTGAAGCGAAATATTCCGGTTATGTGGATCGCCAGCGGGAGGAAATCGAGCGTTCGCGTCGCCATGAAAGCGCGCTGATCCCCGACGCCTTCGATTACCACGCGGTCACTGGTTTGTCTGCCGAAGTGTTGCAGAAACTGCAACGCGTGCGGCCCGCCACACTCGGCCAAGCCGGGCGAATTGCCGGCGTCACGCCGGCCGCCGTATCGCTGCTCTTGGTGCACCTAAAGCGCGGAACCCGTGGCGGCGGCGCGGCGCGCGCCTCGGCTTAGGCGTCGC
>CAZLSB010000203.1:0-7614 GCA_964561825.1 uncultured Xanthomonas sp. | reverse complement strand
GGCTCATCGTCATGTAGCCCTGTCGGGCAACGTGACCTACGGTTTAACCCGATGCGCGTAGGTCACGTTGGCCGCAGGCCTACGTGACATTGGGCTCATCGTCACGTAGCCCTCTGCCGGGCAACGTGACCTACGGTTTAACCCGATGCGCAGCCAGTGTCATCCAGGTCTGCACGACCGTATCGGGATTCAGCGACACACTTTCGATGCCTTGATCCATTAACCATTCCGCCAAATCGGGGTGATCGGATGGCCCCTGACCACAAATGCCGATGTATTTGCCACGCGCGCGGCAGGCTTTGATCGCCATTGCTAACAACACCTTAACTGCGGCATTCCGCTCATCAAATAGCGGCGCCACGATGGCCGAATCGCGATCTAATCCCAACGTCAACTGGGTCAAATCATTCGAGCCAATTGAAAATCCATCGAAATGATCCAAAAATGCGTCAGCGAGCAACGCATTACTCGGCACTTCGCACATCATGATCACTTTCAGACCGTTTTCGCCTCGTTTGAGGCCAAATTCCGCCAGTGTATCAATCACGCGCTTGCCTTCGTCCACGGTGCGCACAAATGGAATCATCGCCCAAGCATTGCTTAAGCCCATTTGCTCGCGCACTTTTTTCAACGCACGACATTCAAGCTCAAAGCAGGGCTTGAAACTTGGGTCCACATACCGCGAAGCACCACGGAAACCAATCATCGGATTTTCTTCGTGCGGCTCGTAGTTTTTGCCACCTAACAAATTGGCATATTCGTTAGATTTAAAATCAGATAATCGAACAATAACTGGATTGGGCGCGAAAGCCGCGGTAATCGTCGCAATGCCTTCGGCTAATCGATCCACATAGAAACTCACTGGATCGGCATATCCGGCGATTTTTTCGTCAATCTTTCGCCGCGTTTCCGCATCTTGTTTGGCGTATTCCAGCAGCGCACGCGGATGAATGCCAATATGGGCGGCGATAATCATTTCCAAACGTGCTAGTCCTACACCCGCGTTGGGCAACATCGCAAAATCAAAGGCGCGTTCCGGATTAGCCACATTCATCATGACTTTCAGCGGTGGCGGTGGCATCGCACCCAAACGCGCTTCGTGACGCTCAAAGCGTAATTGCCCGTCATAAATAAAGCCCGTATCACCCTCGGCGCAAGACACCGTGACAAACTGCCCATCAGTAATCGACTTGGTCGCATCAGTACAACCGACCACCGCCGGGACGCCCAATTCCCGCGCTATAATCGCGGCATGACAGGTGCGCCCGCCGCGATTGGTGACGATTGCGCTAGCGCGCTTCATAATCGGCTCCCAATCGGGATCGGTCATATCGCTGATTAATACATCACCCGCTTGCACACGATCCATCTCGTCAATCGACTTCACAATCCGCGCGCGCCCAGCGCCAATCTTCTGGCCAATAGCGCGGCCTTCAGCCAGCACACTGCCGCGCTCCATCAGCTTGAATTTTTCCTGCACCTGCGCGTGGCCGCGACTCTTTACCGTTTCCGGGCGCGCTTGTACGATGTAGAGCTTGCCGTTGAGGCCATCTTTGGCCCATTCGACGTCCATCGGCCGCTGGTAGTGTTTTTCGATGGTGACCGCCTGGCGCGCCAATTCGTGTAAATCAGCGTCATCCAAGCTGAAACGCTGGCGATCGCTAACGGCGGTTTCGACAATGCGTACGCGCTCTCCCGGCACGTCGCTATAAATCATTTTCTGCTGTTTAGAACCTAAACCACGCCGCAATACCGCATCGTGTCCGCTCGCCAATGTGGGCTTGTAAACATAGAACTCGTCTGGATTAACGGCGCCCTGCACGACCATTTCACCCAGACCGTAACTGGAGGTAATAAAAACCACATCCGGAAAGCCGGATTCAGTATCGAGGGTAAATAACACGCCGGATGCGCCCAGGTCGGAACGCACCATCTGCTGGATGCCGGCAGACAAATACACGTCCTCGTGTTTGAAACCGTGATGCACGCGATAGGCGATCGCCCGATCATTGTACAAAGACGCAAATACCGCCTTGATGCGCGATAAAACGGCATCCGCGCCTGATACATTTAAATAGGTTTCTTGCTGACCGGCGAACGACGCGTCTGGCAAATCCTCAGCGGTCGCCGATGAGCGCACCGCAACCGCCGCATCGGCAACGCCAATCCGCGTGCACAGTTGCGCGTAAGCATCGCGAACCGCCTGCTCCAGATCGGCGGGAAACACGCCATCAACCACCCACGAGCGGATTTTCTTGCCCACTTTGGCCAACTCGGTGACATCTTCGATATCCAAAGTTTGCAGACGCTCATAAATGCGCTCTGCCAAACGATTGATTTCAATAAAATCGCGAAAGGCGTCGGCGGTGGTCGCAAAACCGCCCGGCACGCTGACGCCTAAGTGCGATAACTGTCCAATCATTTCGCCCAGCGAGGCGTTTTTGCCGCCGACTTGGTGTAAATCGGCCATGCCAACGTGGTCCAGCCAGAGGATTTGGGCGGTCATCAATGTCTCCTAGTCAGGGGTCTGCGCCGAGTGAGCGCCAGCGGCGCCGCGCGAAGCAGCCGATGATGCGGTGCACCCGTTGAGTGCGCTAGTGGTCTGGCGTAGGCCGCGTGCGCCGCTCAGGCTCAGCGGCGCTTGGCGAGCTAAAACAACTGCCGATGGATCCCCAACGATTGCATGACTTTACTGGCGATTTCTTCGATGCTCATATGGGTGGAATGCATGGTGGAAATGCCCTCACGGCGAAACAGCCGCTCGGCTTCTTCCACTTCCCAACGGCATTGTTCGATCGACGCGTAACGACTTGCGGCGCGGCGCTGCTCACGAATCTGCGCCAAACGGCGCGGATCAATCGTCAAACCATAGATTCGGGCGCGATGCGCGCGCAGTTTCGGTGGCAATTCGCCATTTTCTAAGTCTTCCGGCAACAAGGGATAGTTGGCGGCCCGCACACCGTAATGCAGCGCCAAATATAAACAAGTGGGCGTTTTGCCAGAGCGCGATACACCCATCAGGATCACTTCGGCATCGCTGAAGTTCGATTGCACGCCATCATCGTGGGTCAGCGCGTAGTTGGTCGCGTTCATGCGTGCTTCGTACTCGGCGGTATCGGCGCCACCATGCGCTTTACCGACGGTAGGCGTACGCGGCAGTCCCAGTTCCTGCTCCAGTGGCGCAATGAACGGCGCAAAAACATCTAAAATCAGCGCGCCACTCTCGGCAATCAAGGCCGTCAGATGGCTATCGATCACCGTATTGATGACCACCGGACGAAAGCCGGTTTCCGCTCCCAGACGGCGAATTTCGATGGCCGCCTCGCGCGCTTTGGTGGCGTTGTCGACAAAGGGCAAACGGCGGGTCTGAAACGCGATGCCATCGAACTGGGTAAGCACGCTCTGGCCGATGGTTTCAGCGGTGATGCCGGTACCGTCCGATACGTAAAAAATTGCGCGCGCTTTGGTGATCATTGATGCATCCTTTTTGAACCTAGAAACCTCAGTTGGACGGGGTAGAGTGTGCGTTTATGGGGGTGCAGGGCAAGGCGCAATTAGGGTGAAAGCCGGCAAGCTTGCGCGGCATGCCGCGCGCCGGCTTGAACGGCTTTGGCGGCTACGCCGCCAGACCGGAGGAATAGCTCTTCTATTCCGACGAGTTGGAACGCAGCCATGTCCCGGCCCGCAAGGTTTGCTAGCCTGCGTTCCAACCGGCGCGCCGCTTGCGGCGCAAGCCGCCGGTTCTCCCCCCAGAACCGTGCAATCTGCCCCGTAGCGCACTCACCCAAATGGTGAACGGCTCAATCTGCTGAAATGTCGCAAGAATTCGAAAATGCGTAGAAATGATAGCCAAAAGGACTTCCGGCGCACTCGCGAGGAAAGTCCGACAGGCTGCCAGGTTGAACCCTTCCCGCTGTTACGTGCTGTTCGGCTGTCATGGGCAGCCACAAGCGGGTGCGGGCCGGCGCTGTGCGCTGACGCTTTTCTTGCATTGTGGAGGAGAATCGTTCGGTCACAGATCCAACCCAGCAAAGACTTGGCTCTGGGTCGGCGCTGTGCGCTGACGCTTTTCTTGCAATAAGGGTGACACCTCAATTTGGCTCCCGCCACAAGCCCGTTGACGTGACCGCAGCAAACGCGTTCTATAGCGGGCCAGGATCATCGATTGTGTACCCACGTGAATTATCGCCATGCCTTCCACGCCGGGAACTTTGCCGATGTGCTTAAGCACACGGTGTTGGTCGGTTTAATCGAATCCCTGAAGCAAAAAAACACACCGTTTTGTTATGTGGACACGCACGCTGGCAGCGGACGCTACGCGTTGAATTCCGAAGAATCCGAAAAGACGGGCGAGTTCGCCAGCGGCATTAAGCCGATGCTGGGCGTCGCCAATCTGCCTTCGCTGCTGCACATCTATTTGAACTTGGTTAGATCATTCAATGCAGGTACGGGCAGCGGATTACACACCTATCCGGGCTCACCGCTGATTGTGGCGTCATTGATGCGCGACAACGACCGCATCGCCGCCTGTGAACTGCAGCCAGACGAAGCGCGCCGCCTGAAACAGGAGTTCAGCAACGATCAGCGCGTGGCCTGCCACGAACGGGATGGTTACGAAGCGCTGAAAGCCTTATTGCCACCCAAGGAAAAGCGCGGACTGGTGCTGATCGATCCGCCCTATGAAGCGCAATTCGACGAGTTTGGCATCATTATCAATGGTTTGCTCGACGCGCACCGACGCTGGCCCAATGGCATTTACGCCGTTTGGTATCCGATCAAACTGCGCCAGGACGCTGAGGTGTTTTACCGGCGCTTAAGCACTCTGCCCTACAGCAAGATCCTGGTGGCAGAACTTTGTCTGCACCAACCCAATAGCGCGTTGCGCTTGAACGGCTGCGGCATGGCGCTGATCAATCCGCCCTATCGCTTTGAGCAGGCGCTTAACGAGGTGTTGCCCGTGCTGGCCAAGATTCTGCAGCAAAGCCGTTATGGCACGCATGGCGTGCGCTGGTTGAAGCAAGAGTGAGACTTTCGGAGATCCCTATGCGTGCACTCGCAGCCCTGTTTGCCATCACCGTCGGAGGCCAGCTGATGGCCGCAGATCGTTTAATCGACCGCTCTTTTACGACGCGTTCGGAAGTGCACGCGCAACACGGCATGGCGGCGACCAGTCAGCCCTTGGCTACACAGATCGCGCTCGATGTGCTGAAAGCCGGCGGCAGTGCCGTCGACGCGGCAATCGCGGCGAATGCCGCGCTAGGCTTAATGGAACCCACTGGCAGCGGCATTGGCGGCGATTTATTCGCCATCGTCTGGGATCCCAAAACGGCCCGTCTGCACGGTTACAACGGTTCTGGTCGTTCGCCAAAAGCGCTTACGCTGCAGTGGTTTGAAGCGCAGGGTTACACCGATATTCCGTCATTTGGGCCATTGCCAGTGACCGTGCCCGGTGCGGTGGATGGCTGGTTTGCGCTGCATGACCGTTTCGGCAAATTGCCGATGAATAAACTGCTGGCACCGACCATTCAATATGCCCGCGAGGGTCATCCGGTCGCACCCATCATTGCTTATTATTGGGATCGCTCGGTTGCGCGCTTATCGCAATACCCTGGTTTTACCGAACAATTCACCATCAATGGCGCAGCGCCTAAGAGCGGTCAGATCTGGAAGAATCCTAATCTGGCGAACACTCTAGAACAAATCGCCAAAGGTGGACGCGATACCTATTACAAGGGCAAAATCGCCGACACCATCGATGCCTATTTCCGCGCCCATGATGGCTTTCTGCGCAAAGAAGATTTAGCGGCGCATCACGGCGAATGGACTGATCCGGTGTCAACCCATTATCGCGGTTATGATGTTTGGGAATTACCACCGAATGGCCAAGGCATTGCCGCATTGCAGATTTTGAATCTGTTGGAAGCCTATGACCTTAAGGGTTTTGGTTTCGGCAGCAGCGAACATTTGCACCTGTTTATCGAAGCTAAAAAAGTGGCATTCGAAGATCGCGCGCGGTTGTATGCGGATCCGGCCTATGCGCAGGCGCCAGTTGCGCGCTTGATTTCCAAAGAATATGCCGATCAACGTCGCAAGCTGATCGATATGAACAAAGCCGCGCGCAGCATCGAGGCGGGCAATCCCGCGCTGCAAGACGGTGACACCATTTATCTGACCACGGCAGATCGCGACGGTATGATGGTATCGCTGATTCAATCTAATTACCGCGGCATGGGTTCAGGCATGGCACCGCCAGGCTTGGGTTTTATTTTTCAAGATCGCGGCGAACAATTTGTGCTGAAAGCAGGCCATCCCAACGCATTTGCACCCGGCAAACGGCCATTCCATACGATTATTCCCGCGTTCATCACCAAAGACGGCAAACCGTGGATTAGTTTTGGATTAATGGGTGGCGCCATGCAACCACAAGGACATGCGCAAATCGTTATCAATCTGATTGATTTTGGCATGAATCTGCAAGAGGCAGGTGACGCGCCGCGCATTCACCACGACGGCTCAACCGAACCCGCCGGACAAGCGCTGCCGATGAATGATGGCGGCGTGGTGAATCTGGAAACCGGTTTTCCGTACGAGAGCATCCGCGCGCTGCTGCGCAAGGGACATCGAATCGAATACGCCGATGGTCCGTACGGCGGCTATCAAGCGATTCGCCGCGACCCACAAACCGGCGTGTACACCGGCGCCTCGGAATCGCGCAAAGATGGGCAAGCGGCTGGCTACTGAGCGCATTCGCGTGAGACCGCGCGTCCAGCTACGCAAAACCAGCGCCGCAAGATAAACTGGCGTCCACCCGTGAACCATTGATGCTGCCCGATGAGCGAACCGACCTTCCAGATCGTTTTCCGCGGCAAAATTCTTGGTGGCTTTGACCGCAACCAAGTGCGCCAGAACCTTGCGCAACTGTTCAAAAGCGATCCGGCGCGCATCGACGCCATCCTGGATGCGCCGAAAACGGTGCTGAAGACCGGGGCCAGCAAAGAAGTAGCGGCACGCTATCAGGAAGCCCTGCGCCAGGCCGGCATCATGGTGGCGGTGATTGGCGATGCTCCGGCGCTAAGCCCGGCGCCCGCCGCGGTCAGCACGCCGCAAGCCGCAGCGACGCCGCCAGCTGCGAAGACGCCGCCAGCACCAGCACCAGCACCAAGCGTAACCACCGCGCAGGCCGCAATCCCAATCGCGGCTATGCGCGCCGGCGGATTAAGCCTAGCACTGCCCGGCGAGCGCATATTGCCTCCGGTGGTGCGGAAAACTGCCCAAATTGACACCTCAGGCCTGTCGCTGGCGCAATCCGGCACGCCATTGGTCGAACATCGACCGATTCCCGAACCGCAGTTTGATTTGTCGCACATGCGCGTGGCGACCGACAACTCGCCGATCGATAACTCGCCAAAACCCGCGCCTCTGGTCGTCGACCTTTCAAAATTGAGTTTAGCCGAGGTACAAATCGCCCCGGAAAAAGCGCCCACCGAATTGCATAAGCTACTGTCGTCTGCGGTCGACTAGTTCACATTCCGCGGAGCGCGATTTTTTCGCCGCTCCAACGAGCAGGTCTTTGTCGATCAGCAAGATTTCAGCCGCCCGCGCAGCTAGGCGGGG
>CAZLSB010000202.1:0-7650 GCA_964561825.1 uncultured Xanthomonas sp. | reverse complement strand
CGCCGCGCCTTGCAGCCGTCCAGCCTCACAACGCATCTCACGCGCAAAGCCCGACCGGCTGCTAGGCCAGCGCCGCTTCCACGTTTGTGGTCAACGAGGCGGCGCCCGCACGTACACCGGTGATGTGCGTCAAGGTGCGTGGCAGCAGGCGATCAAAGTAGAAGCCGACCGTCGCCAGTTTGGCGTCGCGGAACTCGGCGCTGCCGGCGTAGCTCGTACGGGTGACTGCTTGCGCCTCGCGCGCCATAAAGTAGGCGAAGGTGATGTAGCCGGAATAGAACAAATAATCTACCGCCGCAGCGCCAATTTCGTCAGCGTTTTGTGCCGCTTTCAGGCCGATTTCGCGGGTCAAATCCTGCCACTCCTGCGCATGCCGCGCCACGCTGCTTACCCACGGTGCAATGGCTGCGTTATCGGCGTTGGCTTGGCAAAAAGCGCCAATTTCGCCGAGGAAATGGCGTAAGCCCACCGCTTGCTGGCCCATGATCTTGCGGCCCAGGAGATCCAGCGCCTGGATGCCCGTGGTGCCTTCGTAGATGGTGGTGATACGCGCATCCCGCAGGAATTGTTCCATGCCCCATTCGTGAATGTAGCCGTGGCCGCCGAGCACCTGGATGCCGTGGCTGGTGCATTCAATGGCCAGCTCGGTCAGCATGGTTTTGCTGATCGGCGTCAGGAAACTGAGGATTTCGTCGGCGCGCTGGCGTACCTGCGGGTCGGCATGGTGCGAGATCAAATCCACTTGCAAGGCCGAATAGAAACACAGCGCGCGACCCGCTTCGGCAAAGGCCTTCTGAGTCATCAACATACGCCGGATGTCCGGGTGCACAATGATCGGATCGGCGGGTTTGTCCGGACGTTTGACACCGGACAAAGAGCGCATCTGCAAACGGTCTTTGGCATAGGCCAAGGCGTTCTGATGCGAAATTTCGATCAGTCCCAGGCCCTGCACACCGACGCCTAAGCGGGCGGTATTCATCATCGTGAACATGGCATTCAAGCCGCGATTGGGCTGGCCAATCAGATAACCCTCGGCCTCGTCAAAATTCATCACGCAGGTGGCTGAGCCCTTCAAACCCATCTTGTGTTCGATGCTGCCGGCCGCCACCAAATTGCGCTCGCCGACGGTGCCATCGCGGGCTACCTTGAACTTCGGCACGATGAACATGCTGATGCCCTTGGTGCCAGCTGGCGCATCTGGCAAACGCGCCAGAACGAGGTGCACGATGTTTTTGCTCAAATCGTGCTCGCCGGCGGTGATGAAAATCTTTTGGCCGGAGATCTTGTAGCTGCCATCCTCGGTGGGCTCGGCGCGGGTGCGCAGTAAGCCTAAGTCCGATCCACAATGGGGTTCGGTCAGGCACATGGTGCCAGTCCAGTCGCCGGCCAAGATGCGCGGGACAAACACATCGCGCTGCCATTGCTCGCCGTGGTGGATCATCGCATCCACCGCGCCCGCCGATAGCAGCGGATAGGTGCCCCAGGCGACGTTGGCGGATTCAATCATTTCTTTGAACACGTATCCCACGCTTTCCGGCATGCCTTGACCGCCGTAAGCAGGATCGCCGCACAAACCACTCCACCCGCCGTCGACAAAGCGGTTGTAGGCGTCTTTAAACGCCGCCGGTGTGGTCACCAGTTTGCTTTCTTTGTCGAAATGACAGCCTTCTTCGTCACCAATGATGTTGGTTGGCAGCAGCACCTGTTCGCAGAACTTGGCGCCTTCTTCCAGAATGGCTTCGACCAGCTCCTGGGTGAAGTTTTCCCCGCCAGGAAGCTGGGAGTAGATGCTGGTTGCATCCAGCACGTCGAACAAAACAAAACGCATATCGGTCTGCGGTGCGAGGTATTTCATTGCATATCTCCAGCGAATGAGTGCTTGGTTAATGCGAACCACGCGAGCAGCTGTGGTGCGCCTTTTACAGAAGATGATCTATGGATGCGATTGCAGCCAAACTAGGCGCTGTCGCATCAACGGAAAGAGCCGGGTTTTCCCGGTGTCGCGCGCAGACGTCCCTCATAGCGCAGCGGGAAGCGCACATTAGGCTCTGAGCACTTGAGTTCGCCCTCAAGCACATAGGTGATGCTGCTTTCGGTGGTCAAACTTGCCAATGCCGGCAGGTCCGCCAGCGCGCCGATATCGATCCGCACCATGTCGCCCGAGACCGGCGGTAGTGTCTGGTTGAGCGCTTGGCGTCCTTTGCTGGCGAGATGGCCATTTAGCGTGAAGACCCAGTCAAAGTGTTCCAGCGAGACCGCCATGCTTGCCGGGCTATCCAGGCGTACCCGCGCCACATAACGACCATCCACCGTCTCAATCTCTTGCACACTGAGACTTGGCGGACCCAAGACGCGGCGCGGACCGCCGCAAGCACTCAATAGCAGCACTGCCAAGCAGATTAAAAGCCAGGCAGCTAAGGTGGATGGTTTGGGTGAACTGACTACAGGCTTCATCGGGATTTCCTAGGTCAGAAATGGGCGAAGCAACAAACTCAACGACAGCGCCAAAAGCACCAACCAAGTCAGCAGCACCCCATAAAAGCGCCCGAAACTCCTGCCTGCGCTCTGCGTCATTCCGTAGGCATGCAGTAGTCGCGCAATCACCAAGCTGGCGCCGGATGCGTGCAATGCCCACGCCGGAAAGCCACCGGCTTCCGCCAAACCGAGCAAAATCAACGTGATCGGAATGTACTCCACAGCATTAGCATGGATACGAATGCGGCGCTCCAGCTTGGAGTTAGCGCCATCACCAATGCCTACTTTGCTGGCCTGACGCACTTCTACAACGCGCCAAGCCAAGGCCAGCAAGAGCAAACCGCACAGTGCTGCGTAGATGGATGTAATCGCAAACGGAGCCATGCAGGCCCTCCTTAAGCAGTTAGAAAATCATCCCACGGACCGGTGATAGCAACCGTGAAGCCCGGGCTATAGATGTTGGCGAACAGCCAGCGTCCATCCGCCGATACACAAGAGCCCGCCCATTCGGCCGAGCGATAGTCAACGCCTTGAAAATACGTGTTATTGCGCGCCACGGTCAGTAATCGACCGTCACGCCCCAGCCAACTGAGCTCTTGTTGCTTGCGAAGCAAACTGTCTCCGCAAATGATCATTCCAGCGCCCGGACCTTCGGCGATGTTGTCTGGGTAGTCCAATTCGTTACGGTCGCGCACCTCGTACATCAGTTCCAGCGTCGATTCACGCACATCTAATCGCCAGACCTGACCGCCGCCCGCGTCGCCGCCCGAAGTTGAGGTAAACCAGATACCGTCCGCGCGCTCCAAACACCCTTCCAGGCGGATAAAACGGCTGCCACCGGCGGCCAACCCTTGCCCGACCACGCCGCCTTGGTCGTGAGTGCCGGGCGTATGCCCGAGCAACGGCTGGGCGATGGGCACCCAGGCCACGCGCCAGCGCTGCCCTACGCGCAGCCCACGACGCAAATCGGGGGCACCTTGCGCTGCCAACATTTCCAGCGTGCCGCCGACCTGCAGTTGGCCAGGCTGACGCGGCGTAAAACGATAAAAGCCACACTCATCATCGCGATCCTCGGTCAGATAGGCTTGCCCGGTGCGCGTATCAAACGCCACTGCCTCGTGCCGAAACATGCCCATATTGGGAATCGGACGCGCGCGCGCCGGACCGCTGCTATCGACCTCAAATACCAGTCCGTGCGGGCGCTGCAAGCTGGCATCGCGACCGACACCTTGTTTGGATGGGCGCACCTGATCGTCACTGACGACAATTTCTTCGCAACTGAGCCAAGTGCCCCACGGCGACACACCGCCCGCACAGTTGACTAAGGTTCCGCTGAGCCCCGCTTCTGCCGAGATCAGAGATTCGCTCGCCATATCCACTCGCAAGCGCACACAGCCGCCGCCGCATGACGGGTCATAGGCCGATTCAGCCGCCCCAAAAGCGCCACTGGACGAGACAATTTCGTGATTGCGGATCAAGGTCAGCACGTTTCCCGCAGTCGCAACGATGCCCATGCCATCCGCCGACGCTGGGATCGTACCGCCGTCTAACAAAGTTTCACCAGCCCAGCCAAAAGTGAAATATCGAAAGCCTTCCGGCAATTCCAGCAAGCTCAACCCGGTGCTCGCATCTGCGGTGGGCTGCAATCGGTGTTTGGTGTTGGGTCGGCGCGCAGCCTGTCGACACGCGCCCAACATGCCTAGCCCACCAACCAGGGTGCTTGCCAATCCCAGGCGCAGCGCATGCCGCAAGAAATCACGTCGAAGCTGCGGCATGGGATTTACTCGAATACGGGGGACGCTTGAGAATACGATAGCGGGGGCATTGCCATTAACTTGAGGAACTACTTGGTTATTTCGCGCCGCGAGCCTGCGATGAGATGCGCGCCCAGTGGACTCACTGTAAGTTATTGATTGCCTGCAACACGACGCGGCAAACGTAGAGCGGCTTCGTGCGCGCGCGGGCTTGCATTGTGCGACAAGGCCGTTCACGCCGGCGGCCGCAGCTCTTTGCGCGAACCCCAGAAGAGCGCCGGGCGCACACACTGATTACAAGCCCGAATTTGGCCGACGTGAGGTCCCGGTCTACGACGCAGTGCTCGCCTACCCCGCGAGCTTTTGACGCTTGTTGCATGCAAACGACATTAACAAGGCACTTTTGCAACCGTTAGTATTTTGTTAGCATCCCACTCGCTCAGGGATGGGGCTAGGTCGAAAGTCTAGCCAGGAAGGTAAAAAGTCCCGAGAAGTATCCGTGAAGTCTTTTGGAGAGTGCTAAATGAGCTTACAACTACGTGAACTGAATCGTGCCATCACCGCCGCCCTTGCGATCGGCTCGGTGGCCGCCCTGTCGATGGCTCCGGCCTTCGCTCAGGACGAAGAAGAAGACGAATCCGCCCAGATGGAGACCGTTGAGGTTACCGGTTCGCGCATTAAGCGCACGGATGCCGAAGGCTCCGTTCCGGTCACTGTGATCGACCGTCAACAACTAGAACTGTCAGGTGACGTCTCCGTCGCTGACTATCTGCGCAACACCACGTTCAACTCTTTCGGCTCGTTCCGCCCGCAGTCTGGTTCTTCGGCGCAGTCGTTTGCCGAACTGAGCTTGCGTGGTTTGGGCGGCGCCCGCACCCTGATCCTGATCGACGGCCGTCGCGCCCCGATCGCACCGCAGGCCGGTCAGGGCCAAGATTTGAACAGCATCCCGCTGGCTGCTGTTGAACGTATCGAAATCCTCACCGACGGCGCCTCGGCCATTTACGGCTCAGACGCAATCGGTGGTGTGGTCAACATCATTACCCGTAAGGACTTCACCGGCGTCGAAATGAGCTGGGGTATGTCTGACCCGTCGTCCAAGGGTGGCGAGACCGAAGAAGGCTCGGTGGTGTTTGGTGCAGCGGGTGACCGCGGCAACCTGATCGCCGGTGCTTCGTACGCCAACCGCGGCATCATTTACGACCGCGACAGCCCCTACAAGGGCATCGGTTCCTCATCGTTCTCGAACAACTTCAATAACGCTACCCCCGCGCCGGGCACCCTGTACGGCTTTGTGCCAGCTGGCTTCTTGGCCAATCCGACCAATGGCTCGGTGGTTCCCGGTGGCTGCTCGGATCCGGGTTTCCGCATCGTCACCACGGCGGCCTCCGGCGCCGCTTCGTCCCGCCGTTGTTTGTACAACTTCAACTTGGTCTCGGCCTCTGAGGCGGAAATCCGCAACAGCGCACTGTTTGCCCGTGCGAACTACGAGATCAACGAAGACTGGTCGACCTACCTGAATGCCAACGTCAGCCGGGTTAAGTCTTTTGGTCGTTATGCGCCAGTGCCGTCTTCGCCGTTCCCGGGTGGTGCACCGTTCATCCCAGTCGGCACGCCGAACCATCCGGCCGTGCGTTTTCCGACCGCTGGCTATAACCCGAACGTTCCGTACTTTATCCGTCATCGCTTCGCCGCCCTCGGCAATCGCGACACCACCACTGATGCCAACGTCTATTCTTTCGATCTTGGTTTCGATGGCCGCATCGGCAATGTTGACGTCAACTTCGGCGTTCGCCATGTCGAGTCCAAGTACATTGAACTCGGTCGTAACTACGTGGTCGGCGGTCTGGCTCAACAGGCGATCGCGAGTGGTCGTTACAACATCTACAACCCCAGCGCTAACCCGCGCTCGGTTTTGGACGGTTTGATTGCCACAATCAATCGCGAGAGTAATTTCACGATCGAAGAAATCTATGCGCAGGCCAATATGGACCTGTTTGAGATGGCCGGTGGTGTGGCTGGCTTAGCCTTCGGCGCGGAATATCGCGACGAATCCTACGCCGACATCTTCGACACTCTGCAGTCCTCGGGCCAGATCGTCGGTTCTGCCGGTAACTCGGCTTTCGGTGGTCGCTCGGTTTCAGCCGCCTTCGCCGAAGCGCTGTTCCCGATTCTTGAGAACCTCGAAGTCAGCTTGGCAGCACGTTATGACCGCTACAGCGATTACGGTTCAGACACCTCGCCGAAGATCTCCGTGCGTTTCACCCCGATCGAAAACCTGGTGCTGCGCGCCAGCTACGGTCAGGGCTTCCGCGCGCCGACCTTGGATGTGCTGACAGCGCAGCCGGCGTTCTCCGCCGACGCCGTTACCGATCGCCCGACCTGTATCGCTTTCGGCCTTGCGCCGACTTGCTCAATCCAGATCAATGGTTATTCGATCGGCAACCCGGATCTCGTCTCCGAGACCTCCGATCAGTGGTCCGCAGGTCTCGCTTGGGATGCCACCGATTGGTTGAATCTGTCGGTCGACTACTGGGATACGACGATCGACGGAAGCATCTCCGGCATCGGCGCCAACCAGATCGTCGACTGCTTGGACGGCAGCTCGACCAACTGTCCGCCGGGCTTGCGGAACTTGCCGATCAACGTCAGCCCGCCGGTGGTATCGAACGGTCTAGGCGTGGCGCGCGTGCCGGGCACGGGTGAAATCCTGTACTTACAGCGCGGTTTTGCCAACCTCGGCACGATCGAAGCCAACGGCTTAGACGTGAACCTCCGCACCAATTTCGATTTCAGCGATTACGGCACCCTGCGCAGCCAGTTGCAGATCAGCCGCACGCTGGATTATTTAGTTGACGGTGCCGAGCAGGTTGATGCGCCGGCCGTCCCAGGCACCCGTGCGGTGTTGACCAATGAGTACAACATTGGCGACTTCACCTTTGCGTGGAACATCAACTACATCGACGGCACGCGTTCCACCGCTTCACAGCAGATCCCCGCGGATACCGACTACCCGCAACGGCTGCCGTCTTGGACCACCAACGATCTGCAGGCCACCTGGGCTGCGCCGTGGAATGGCAAGCTGACCTTGGGCGTGCAAAACGTCGCCGACAAGGCCCCGGTTGTCGACAGTGTGTACGATCCAACTGGCCGTGGTTTCGACTTCAGCCTGTATGACCAATACGGCCGTACCCCGTACTTCCGCTACACCCAAACGTTCTAATAACACGCTGTATTTGTAACAATTCGAAGGGCCCGGCAACGGGCCCTTCTTTTTTTGTCTGGAATTTGAGCGGGTGCTAGCGATTTTCGGGACGCCAAAATCGCCGGGTTACCACGGTCGCTTAAGGCACCCTCTCACCAAATATACCGCAAGCAAATGATTTTAATGCATTTTTTTCAGCGTTGATGCGTAGGTCAC
>CAZLSB010000201.1:6069-7677 GCA_964561825.1 uncultured Xanthomonas sp. | reverse complement strand
CCTAAGGAGCAAGCTGCCCGCTCACTTGCGGCACACTGCGCATGACGGTGTTCGGCTGGATCACACCTGAATACATGCCCAGCGCGATCAGGCCAAACAGCAGGATCGACAAACCGATACGCCAGGACAGCGCCTTGACGACACGGTCGGTCTTCCCATGGTCGGTCAGCATGTAGTAACAGCTGGCGCCCAAGTTGTAGACGATAAAAATCAGGAACAGCACGATGCCGAGTTTGACCATGAGTGCGCCCCTCAACGGGCAACTAACAAGCAATGGGCTAGTGTACGGCGGTCGCGGGCTAAACGCCGTGAATCGCGACCTCCTCCATTGCTACCGCCCAATCCGCTCACTCATCATGATGCCCAAGCTGCACATTAAACTCCTGGCATTCGGTCTGCTCGCCTTTCTCTGCGCAGCGGGCTTGGCCAGTTTGGGCACGTGGCAGCTGCAGCGTGCCAACGCCAAGCAGGAATTGCTTGATGGCGTCGATCGTGCGGCGCGCGCGCCAGTGCTGCCGTTGACCAATTTGCTGGCCAGCGGCGGGGATTTGCGCTTTCGCGCGGTGAGCGTGCGCGGCGAATTCCTCGCAGATCAGCAGATTTTGCTCGATAACCAATTGCGCGAGGGCCAAGCGGGCTTGCGGGTTTACGCGGCGCTGCGCCTCGCGGATGGCAAGGCATTGCTGGTGGATCGCGGCTGGCTGGCGCGCCCGGATCGCGGCCAAAGTCTGCCCACCGTTGAGCTGCCGGCGGGCGTGGTGACTTTACAGGGCGTGTTGTTAGATCCGCCCGGCGCGGGTTTGGCGTTGGGTTCAGCTCCCGCGCAATCTTGGCCTTTGTTGCTGACGCGCATCGACCTGACCGACCTTCAGCGTCGTCTGGCTCTGCCGCTGTTAGACTGGGTGCTGGAAGATCAAAACACACCACGTGCGATGAGTATTCGCGCCGGCATGTTGCCGCCCGAGCGGCATCGCGGATACGCAGTGCAATGGTTCGGTCTATCACTCACGCTATTAATCATCTATGGCCTGCTTGCTTGGCGAGCTTGGCGCGCGGCGCGACCTTAAAATTATGAATAAAACCAAACTGCAATTAATTTTAATCATTTCGGCCTTTCTGCTACCAGCCGTCATCGCATTGTTATTACAGACCCGCTGGTTTCATTGGGATCCAAGCACTACCCGTAATCGCGGCGAGTTGATTCAACCGGTAATCGATTTGCGTGGGGATGAGCTTTCTAGGCAATTACTCGGCAACGGTCATCGGTGGAGTGTGCTATTTCGAGTCCCAGCCGTGTGCGATAGCGGCTGCCTGCGCCGCTTTGGCTTGTTGGCACGCATTCGCGAGGCGCAAGGCAAAGAAATGGACCGCGTGCAAATGCTGGCCTGGCCGGCTGCGCAGGTACCACAAGCGCCGTGGATTGTCTGGCGACCAGACGCCACAATGCAGGCTAAATTGGCGTTGCCGGAAGGTGGCGTGGTGCTCATCGATCCGCTTGGCAACGCCATGCTGCGTTTTGCGCCCAACGCTGATCCCACCGATGTGCGCAAGGATTTGGCGCATCTATTGCGGTGGAGCGAGGTAGGCAAATGAAAGTAAGGAAGGAAA
>CAZLSB010000201.1:0-5969 GCA_964561825.1 uncultured Xanthomonas sp. | reverse complement strand
CGCGGTGCTCGGAATGCTCACCTACAAACACGTACGTTGCGCTTCCTGCGCTCCGGGCGCCTTGCACTCGAAGCGCTCGCCATGAAGGCCATCATCGAAACAATGAGCGATTTCTGGGCACTCACCAAGCCCAAAGTGGTCGCGTTAATCGTGTTTACCGCGGTGATTGGCATGTTTTTGGCCACGCCCGGTTTGCCGGGTTGGCGGGCGCTGATATTGGGTACGCTGGGAATTTGGTTGGCGGCGTCTGCTGCGGCCGCGATTAATCAAATTCTTGATGCGCGCATTGATGCGCAAATGACGCGCACCATGTACAGGCCCTTGCCGCGTCAGCGCTTAACGGAAAAACAGGCGCTCGCCTTTGCGCTGATCTTGGCGGCTTTGAGCATGTTGATCTTGGCTGTTTGGGTCAACGTATTAACTGCGGTTTTGACTTTTGCGTCGCTGATCGGTTATGCGGTGATTTACACGTTGTACTTAAAACGCGCAACGCCACAAAACATTGTCATTGGCGGTGCCGCTGGCGCCGCGCCACCGGTGCTCGGTTGGACAGCGGTCACCGGCACGCTTGATCCTTACGCATTGTTATTGTTTCTGATTATCTTTATCTGGACACCACCGCATTTTTGGGCCTTGGCAATCTTTCGGCGCGCCGATTATGAAAAAGTGGCTATACCGATGCTGCCGATTACCCATGGCGTCACCGTGACGCGCTGGCATATTTTGGCTTATACGGTGATTTTGGTCATCGTTACTTTGCTGCCGTATTTGACCGGCATGTCGAGCTTTTTCTATCTGGGCGGCGCCTTAGTCTTGGGCGCGGGGTTTTTGTATTACGCGATTCGCCTGATGAATCCGCCGGACGAGTTGTTTGCGTTAAAAACCTTTCATTATTCGATCCTCTATCTGGCGGCGTTGTTTTCGTTTTTGTTGATCGACCATTATTTACCGCAGCCACGTTTTGGGCCGGTGCCGATGGTCCTGGTGCCGGTTGGGCCTTGATCGGCACAGGTCAGAAGCTTTTGTAGCGCAGCAAGCTGCGCTCAAGGTCAAAAGCTACACGCCACGCGCCGCGCAACCGGCGCGGATCATGGGCTGGTGGGCCTGCAAATCGCTGGCTTCGATGGCAAATACGCCCATTTGCCCAACTTTGAATTCGATCCAATTGAGCGGTAGCGCGGGCATCAGGCGCTGCAGCGCGCGCTGCGCTTCGCCGATTTCCACGATCAATAATCCGTGCTGCGCTAGGTGCGGCAGCGCGTCGCGCAGGATGCGCAGGCACGCATCTAAGCCGTCGCTGCCGGAAGTCAGTCCCAATTTGGGCTCATAGCCGTATTCGACCGGCATCGCCGCGTATTCGTGGTCGGTGATGTACGGCGGATTGGACACGATCAAATCGTAAACCTGATCGGTCAATGCGGCGAATAAATCCGATTGCAGCAAGTTCAGGCGGCCGGCCAGACGATGCAAGTCGCGGTTTTCGGCGGCCAGCGCCAGCGCATCAGCCGACAAATCGAGCGCATCCACTTGCCAGTCCGGTCGCCGCACCGCCATGGCGATGGCGATTGATCCGCCGCCAGTGCACAAATCCAATACGCGTTGCACCGGTCGTTGCCCCAGCCAGGGCTGAAAACCGGTCTCGATCAACTCGGCGATCGGCGAACGTGGCACCAGCGCGCGCGGGTCGGAAATCAGCCGCAGCCCAGCAAACTGCGCGTGGCCAATTAAATAGGCCGCGGGGATGCGCTCGTGAATGCGTTTTTCGATGAGTGCGCGCACTTGCATCACTTCGGCGTCCAACAAACGCGCCTGCGCGAAACTGCCGGGCGCTTGGGGCGGCAAATGCAGCGCGTGCAAGGTCAGCGCGCGCGCTTCGTCCAGCGGATTGTCCTCGCTGTGGCCAATCAGCACCCCTGCACTGCGCAAGCGCCCGGCGCCCCAGCGTATGCAGTCGGCGATCGTGCGTAGCCCAATGGTGTTGTTGGGAGGCCGCGAGTCTGTTGCAGTGTTCAACTTGGCAACCTCAAATTCCTGTCATTCGCCCAATTCACTACGGTACTGCACCAGCTTGTCGCATAGCTGCCGATGGGCGCTGACTTTCAGTTGCACCTCACCCAACAGAGCGCGCAGCGCGCTTTCCACCGCGCGCAAATCGGCATTTTGGATGCCGTGAATAGCTAAACTGAAACTGCCATCGGCGCGCTGTAGCAAGGCATATTGTGGCAGCGCGAATGGCTTTAGCGCGTGGGTGACATCGATATTGTTGATCGGCGCGCCGCTGGCGCTGCGAAAACGCACCGGCGCGCGCCCCGCCAAACCGGCCAGCACCCACTCTCCTGCGCGCAGTTCTAACGCAGCGTGATCGCCGGTGCGATAGCGCAACAAGGGGAAACAATGATTGAAGCCACCGGTTAGGGTGATTTCGCCGCGCTGGCCGGGCGCCAGTGGTTGGCCTTGTTCGTTAAGGATTTCGATGATCATGTGCTGCTGCAGCAGCACATGCGCATCCAGCGCTGGGTCGTAAACGGCGATCGGCCCGGCTTCATTCAGTGAATACACATCCAAAACGGGGCACGCAAAACGCAGCTCCAGCTGCGTGCGCAGGCCGGCGAGCAGCGTCATCGACGTGCTCAAGATGGCGCGTGGTTGGTGTGCAAAAGAAATCGCCAGCAACGCGGCCAGCGACAAAGGATCGCCGGTGATCACCTCGGGCCGCAAGTCATCGATGTACTGGCCACGGTCGGATGGATCGCGCCAATCTGCCTCGTGCAGATTGATTTTCGCCAAACCGCATTCGCCCAGTTGTGGAGTCACCGATACATAAGTGAAACAGCGCTGCTGCCAGCCGACCAACAAAACGCCCACATCGCCAGCGCTACTGCGCAGTTCCACGCCAAAACGCCGTAAGGCGCGTTGGTGGAATGCCAGATAACGCGCCGCCACGGTCGGGTGTGAGGCAATCAACAGCGGCTGACCGGTCAAACCGGTGGTGCGAAAATTGATCAAACGATCAATCGGCAGATCGTCCGGCACAAATGCCGCCACATCGCGGGCCAGATCGCCACGGGTGATGCTCGGCAAATCCTGTAACTGTTCTGGCGGGCTGCCGTAGGCCCGATAGTGCGGCGTTTGCGCCATCGTATGGGCGATGAAGCTGCGCAGCCAGGGTGCCAGCGGCTGCGCGCGCGGATCGATGGATGCGTCGCGGACCTGATCGGCAAAGGCCAATAGCGCCGGCAGTTCGTCGGGCAACAAACGATGGCCACTGGCATTGCGATAGATCGGCGCGTGCGGGTGCTCACGCAAATAGCGCAGCAGGTGTTCACCGGCGGCGCTCAATCCGGGATAGCGATGCGCGTCTTCGGAATCCATTTCGTCGCGCATCATCACTCCCGCGAATATTTATCCGCCGATTCTTCGGCGGCTTTGCGTTCCAGCGCCTCACGAATCAGCCGCGCGCGTTCTTCGGCGGCGCGACTGGCTGCGGCCAGACGCACGCGTTCGCCAGAACTGACATTCAGCCAACGATCTTCAGCGACGTTTTTGCTCTCTCCTGCGGGCCGCAAACCGGCACTGCGCAGGGCCAGACGCGATAGTTCTTCGCGACGTTCGTCGTTATCGACAAACTCCTTGGCCGGAATCTTCTCGGCCAAACTATTGGCTTCGTCGAACAATAAGCGCAGCAGCTCCGGCGCCGGAATTTTGCCACGCAAACTGGGGTCCATCAGCAACCAACACAAAATCTGCGTCAGCATGCGCGGATTGCGCTGTTTGGCGCGGTCTGTGCCTTGGAAACGCGCCAGCGCAGCGCTGTCTGCGCGCAAACCAAACGCGGCCAGCACATCAGCCACCAGGGCCGGCACGCTGACGCTGCCGTGTGGACCCATGCGCGGCTCCGCCAGAAACGCGTTGGGCGTTTCGGTGAGCCGGCGCAGCAATTGCTCCAATGGTGGCCCTTCAAGGTTCATATCTGCTTGCGCACGGTGGTGGGAGTTTGTTCGCTCTGCCGCTGGGCCGGATCGCGACTGCAGTCGGGCGCGCCAGTCTACGACTGCCAGCGCTCCGCCAGCTAAGTTCTGCCGCGCCGCAGTCTTGCAGCCACGGGTTAGACTGCCCGCATCCTAACGAGATTTCACTGGAATGACCGCGATCGGTAATTTGTTCGTCATCGCAGCGCCTTCGGGGGCTGGCAAAACCAGTTTGGTGCGCGCGCTGGTCAGTGACGATACGCGGCTGCAACTGTCGATTTCGCATACCACGCGCGCGCCGCGGCCCGGTGAGATTGATGGTGAGCATTACCATTTCACCCAGGTTGAGCATTTTGATGAGTTGATTGGCAAAGACCGTTTGCTCGAACACGCGCAAGTCCACGGCAATTTTTATGGCACCGGTCGCGATCAGGTCGAAACCGCATTCAAGCTAGGCCGTGACCTCATTTTAGAGATCGATTGGCAAGGCGCGCGGCAGATTCGCGAGCGCTTTCCGGCGTGCGTCAGCATTTTTGTGTTGCCGCCATCCCGAAATGCGCTGTTTGATCGATTGCAAAAGCGCGGCCAGGACAGCTCAGACGTGATCGCAAGACGCATCGCCAACGCGCGCGGCGAAATTGAACACGCCACCGAATTCGATTACCTGATCGTCAATGATCGTTTCGACATCGCCTTGGCTGATCTTGCCGCCATCATCCGCGCCGTACGTTTATCGATGCGCATCCAAGCGCCGCGGCAGGCGGGCTTGTTGGGACAGTTGTTGGCTTAGCCACTCCGCGCCCTTAGTCACATCGGCAAACTGACCCGCACCAAACAGCCACGCGCCGTTGCGCGATTGGCTAGCGTCAAACTGCCACCGTGGTTCTCGGCGATTTGTAGGGCCAGCACCAGGCCCACGCCGCTGCCGCCGGGTTTGGTGGTGAAAAATGGCACAAAGAGATTCTCGGTTTTCGCCAAGCCAGGCCCATCGTCTTCGATCTCGATCAGCGCGTTATCGGCGTTGCAACTGAGCCGCATGCGCACGCCGCCGGCGGTTTCCAGCGCGGCTTCGGCAGCGTTTTTGCTCAAATTGATCAGCGCTTGTTCCAATTGATCGGCGTCGGCAAAGATTTCCACCTCCGGCAATTCACCCAAAACGATGCTGCAGCGCTGCTCCAAGCGGGCCACCCGTTTGATCAGCGGGGCCAGCGCAAAACGGCGCTTATTGGGCGGTGGCAAGCGTGCCAGTCGGGTGTAAGAGGCCATAAAACGGGTCAGCGATTCGGCGCGCTCACCGATCACGCCCAGCGCGCATTGCACATCTTCCCGCCAATCGCTGGGCAGCGGCTCGCGGGCAATCACCGTGGTCAGCGTCGCGGCCATTGAGCGGATCGGCGCCAATGAGTTGTTCAACTCGTGAGCAAGCACGCGAATCAGGCGCTGCCAGGCCTGCCGTTCTTCCTCACGCAAGGCGCGCGACAAATCGCTAATCGCCAACAATTCGTGCGGCCGGCCGCCTTCTCGAAATGTGGCTTTGCGAATCTCAAAACTGCCGCCGCCACTGGGGAATGTACGCTTGAGTGTGGCTGGCGTATCGGTGTCACAACAGGCTTCTAGGCCCAGGTCGGCGGCACTTTTGCCCAGTGCTTGAGCGCTGCTGAGCGCCACCAGGCGTTCGCCGGCGGGATTGATCAACATCAGCTTGCGTTGATCGTCAAACGCAAAAATGGCGATATCGACGCTGCCCAGCACTTTCGATAACAAGGCGCCGGTTTCTTGCACGCGCAAACGATCTTCGCGCAGCGTGTTGGACAAGGCGTTGACTTCCCACAACACCTCGCCTAGCGCGTCGCCACGGCGTGCCGAGGTGCTGCGCAGGCTGTAGTCGCCAGCGCGCAGCGAGTCAATCAAGTTGACCAGCGTTAGCAGCGGACGGATAACCGCATGGCGCAGCTGCCGCCACAAATACGCGCTGACCAGCAGCACAGCGGCGATCGCCGC
>CAZLSB010000200.1:0-7694 GCA_964561825.1 uncultured Xanthomonas sp. | reverse complement strand
ATGGTGAACGAGTCAATCTGCTGAAATGTCACAAGAATCATCGAGCTACGCCACTCGAAAGCGGTCAACTGAGGTTTTCTAGGTTCAACACCGCAAGCACGGCCAGCAGGCGCGGCGCGGCTCAGGATAGATCCGCGCATCGATGGCAAGTGACTATTGCATAGCATCGCCTGCGAGGGGTGGAACTGTCTCGGTCGGCGCTGCGGCGGATCAATCCGCCGCGCTAACCTCAATGCGATCGCGACCACCGTGATTGGCGCGATACATCGTGTCATCTGCGCGGGCAATCAAATCGGACATGTTGACCGCAGCGGCCGCTTGGGTGGCAATGCCGATGCTGACGGTGATCAGCCCATGTTGAGCGCTGGGCACGTGGGGATGATTCAGTTCGGCAATGCGCTGGCGCAATTGTTGCGCCAGCGCAAACGCGACGCCGGCATCGGCACCACTCATCAACACGACAAATTCTTCACCGCCGTAGCGCGCAAACAAGTGCGGCGCCGCTACCGCCGCCTGCATCGCAGAGGCAACCGCGCGCAGACAATCGTCGCCCGCCACATGACCAAAATGATCGTTGTAGCGTTTGAACTCATCGACATCGATCATTAACAGCGACACTGCCAGCGGCACGCGTTCGCGCTGCCGCGCCACTTCTTCTAAGCGGTCGTTGAAATGGCGTCGATTGGCCACCCCGGTGAGACCATCACGCAGCGCCTGATCGCTTAGTCGTTGATTATCACGCGCCAATTGATCGGCGTGTTCGCGCATCGGGCGCGTGTCGCGTTCGGCGCGGCGCCGCAAATACCAGCCGAATCCGCGTCGACCAGCCCAGCTCAGCGCAATGGCGCTGAACAGCAGCGCCATCCAAACACTTGGGCGCTGATGCCAGGGCAGGGGATGGATGATGTTGAGCAGCGCTGGCTGCGCCGACCACGGACCGCCACCGACCCTGGCCGAGACCTGTAGCTGCAACTCACCCCAAGGAATCAACGGGTAATACAGCGAGCACTGTGTGCCGGTTTCGGTCCACTGCGAATCGCCCGACCAACGAAACCGAAAGCGCGTTTTATCCGGCGAGCTCAAACTGGGCGCCGAATAATCCTAGAAACCTCAATTGACCGCTTCCCATCACCCATAACGCGATGATTTGTTTGACTTTTCAGCACTTTGATCAGTTCACCCATTGGGTGAGTACGCTACGGGGCAGATTGCACGGTTCTGGCTGCGCATGGCTGCGTTGCAACTCGTTGGAATGGAACAACTTACCCGGCAAAAAACCGTCTTCAGCGGCAAAACCCACACTGGTCAAGGTGGTGGATTGACCCGCACTGGCGCGCATTTCGGTGGTGATCATGCTGATGCCACGATTGCCGCTCAGCCACAGGCGGCCGGCCCTAGCACCGCTTCCAGGCCATCTGCAACGACGCGCCACAATCCAGTTGGACCTGCGACATAGTGCTGGCCCGCATGATTCAGCGCAAATACCAGTGGTAGCTCCGGGCCCAAGCGCGTGGCGCTCAGCGTAGCGCGCGCGATGGCAAACAAGCCGACACTGGTTGCCGCCAGAATGCCGGACTCGGTGAGCAACAAAGCAGCAGTCCGGCAGCGCCCATCGCACGCCTCCAGGCGCAAGAAACGACCGTCCCGCAGCGCGCTGATGCCTGCATCTTCGGTGCCAATCCACAGGTGCTGCTGCGCATCTTCCAGCAAGCTGAGGATGCGGTCACTGGATGGCCCTTGCTGCGCCAAACTGCGAAACAGCGTGAAGCGCGTGCCGTCAAAGCGCGTCAGACCGCCATAAGTGCCCAGCCACAGGTAACCAGCCTGACTCTGCACAATGGCATTGACGCTATTTTGCGGCAGTCCATCAGCACTGCCGTAATGACGAATATTGTCGGCGTAATGCGCAGCAATCGCAGCTTCGGGCAACTTGGCGGCATGCAGCTGCAAGATGCCAATGAGTGACAGCAATGCCAGCAGCCAAAGTAAGTCGCCCACAGCGAGACTGTGAGCGACGCGGCGTGGTCCCTGGTGAGATGTTTCGGGTCAAGGCGGATAAGGATTTTGCGTTCGAACCTTAAGCAGACCATAGCGCATGGCGAAGTAGGACTTGTGGATGCAAGGTTGCGGCGGACGCGAGTCAAGGTGAAGTGGTGATCCAAACGCGGGTCAGGGCTCCGCTATACTGGCGGCGAAGCTTTTATGGGAGCGCGCTTGCGCGCGGCGCTGATGAAATACTTAAGCCCGCACCGCGAGCAAGCGCGCCCCCACTGGCTGGCGGCGAGGTATGGACATCGTAAGTATCTGATTCGTCATTACTAACGTGCTTATTCAGCCCGGAAATGCTCGCCGATGAACTTACAAGACTCGTCATTGCGAGGGAGCCTTAAGCGACCGCGGCAATCCGGATCAGGATGCTACTGTTCCGCGTCCAACTGCATGGCGTTGCCTTCCGCGCGCCCGTCGGCCCAATAAACTGGATGTCCAAATCCGCAGATGAACATCCAGATCACTGGTTTAACGCGCGCCTTCGGCAACACCCGCGTCCTGGATGGCGTCGATCTGAGCATCGCCCCCGGTGAATGCGTGGCGCTGGTCGGCCGCAGCGGCGCAGGAAAGTCGACCTTGTTGCATCTGCTGGCCGGCATCGACCGGCCGGATGCGGGGCAGGTGTGTTATGACAAGGTCGATCTGACAGCGTTAGCCGAAGATCAGCGCACCGCTTTCCGCCGCCAGCATCTGGGACTGGTATTCCAAAGCTATAACCTGGTGCCCTCGCTGTCGGCACTCGACAACCTGCGCCTGCCACTGGAACTCAATAGCATGTCGGCGCGCGATGCCCGGGTGGCCGCCACGCAGATGCTGGCGCAACTGGATCTTTCCGAGTTGTCCGGGCGTTATGCCGAGCAACTGTCCGGCGGCCAGCAACAGCGCGTCGCCGTGGCACGCGCGCTGGTGCACAGGCCCAGCGTGTTGCTGGCCGATGAACCCACTGGCAGCCTGGATGCCGACAACGCGGCTGTCGTGATGCGTCTGCTGATCGGTGCCTGCCGCGAACGGGGCGCCAGCCTGATCATCGCCACGCATGCGCAGGAGGTGATGGGGCAAGCCGATCGACTGCTGCGCATCGAGGCCGGGCGCTTGGTCGACGCATGAGCAATCCTTGTCCAGATCGAGACAGCACGCCGGCGACGCGCGCGGCACAGCGCCGGGCGCCTAGCGTATGTTGCTTTTCGCACTATCCGACAGCGTCGACGCGAAGGACCCGGCCTAGGTGAGCGCCCTGACGCGACTCATGCAGGCGCTGGTCAACGCGCACCGACGCGCGCCCGGCCAAGCTTTGCTGATGCTGTTGGCGCTGAGCCTCAGCGTGACCGTGGTGGTTGCCATTGATTTGGCGATCGACAGCGCGCGCTCGGCCTTTACCGATGCCCGCCGCGCGCTGTCGGGTTCGGCTACGCACCAGATCGTTAGCGACGGCACGCCGCTGCCGGGCAGCCTGCTGGCGGAACTGCGTCGCCAGGGCGTGCGAAAGAGCGCGCCGGTGATCGATATCGAAGCCATGCACATCGCCGGCAAGCTACGTCTGCGCCTGTTCGGCATCGACCCGTTGAGTGAGGCGCAACTGCGGCCGTGGCTGTCCAGCGGCAGCATGGGCGAGGCGGGCGGCTCCGACTACGCCACGCTGATCGGCGATGCTGATGGCGCACTGCTGCCGCGAGGGCTGGCGCAGAAACTGCAGCTGAGCGTCGGCGATCGACTGCGACTGTCGATCGACGGGCGCCCGCTCGAGTACGTAGTGCGCGCCCTGCTGGCGGACGACGCGCTGCCCGCTGCCAGCGCCAACTGGATCGTGCTCGACATCGCCGCAGCGCAGCGCGCGTTGAACGCCGATGGCTACAGTCGCATCGACTTGGTACTCGACAGCGCCACGGCAGCGCGCTTGGCCGGCACGCTGCCGCTGGGTTTGCGCTTGCTGGCTACGGCCGAACAGGATCGCGACCTAGCGCTGATGAGCCGCGCCTTCGAGATCAATCTGAAGGCGCTCAGCCTGCTCGCGCTGCTGGTGGGCTTGTTCGTGGTGTTCCAGACCTTGAGTTTTCTGACGCTGCGCCGCGGCGCCGTGATCGGCCTGTGGCGCGCCATCGGTGTCGATCGGCGCACGCTGGCGACGCTGCTGCTGGGCGAGGCGGCGCTGGTTGGCTTGCTCGCCGGGCTGCTGGGTATTGGTCTTGGCATCCTGCTCGGGCGGGTTTTGCTGGTTGGCATCGGCGTTACCTACGCCGATCTGTATGGGCGCGGCGCCGCCGGCACGCTGAGCGTCGCCCCGCTGCTGCTGGTCAAAGCCCTGCTGCTGTCGATCGGCGGCTCGCTGCTGGCCGTGCTGCTGCCGCTCTACGAGGTGCTGACGCAGACCGCCATGCAGGCGCTCGGACGCACGCGCTCTAGCCTTGCAGCCGATGATTCTGGGGTGCGTCGGATCCGTGGCCTCGCGCAGCCGTCGCTGCTGCTGTTTGGGATCGGCGCGCTGGCACTGAAGTTTGGCCCCGACCATCTGATCACCGCGTTCAGCGCGCTATTCGTGTGCCTGTTGGCCTGCCTGGGTCTGGTGCCCTGGCTGGCTTGGTTGCTGCTGCGTGGCCTGGAGTGGCGCTTGCGCGATGGCACCGTGTTGCCCTTGTGGCTGCTGGCCGGCACGCGCCGCGGCCTGGGGCGCACCGGCATCGCGTTGGCCGCACTGTGCCTAGCGATCGCCACGGTAATCGGCATGAGCAGCATGATCCACAGCTTCCGCAGCGCGGTTTCTGCATGGATCGAACAGAGTTTGCAGGCCGATATCTACCTGTCGTCGTCCGGACGCAACGCGCTGGCGCCGGAACTGATCAACGCCGCACGCGCGCTGCCCGGTGTCAACGCGATCAGCCAGACGCGGCGCAGCCAGCGGATGCTGGACAGCGGTCCGATCAGCGTCATTGGACTTGACCTGCCGCCCGCCGGGCGCGGCAGCCTGGACTGGCTAGCCGGCGACGAGGCGCGCGTCTGGGCCGCGCTTGACGCTGGCGAGGCGGTGATCAGCGAGCCGCTCGCCACGCGATTGAAATTGGCGCCCGGCGACAGCCTGATCCTGCCGGCGGCCGGCGGCCCGACCCGCGTACGCATTGCCGCGGTCTATCGCGACTACGCCAGTTCGCAAGGCACGCTGACGCTGGCCTTGGCGCACTACCAGCGCCTGTTCGCCGACCCACATATCGGCGCGATTGGCATCTACGCGCAGCCCGAGCAGGTGGCGAGCATCATCGCGGCGCTGCAAGTACGCGTGGCCGATCTACCCGGCGTGCAGTGGGTGTCGGCAGCCGATATCCGCGAACGCACGCTGGCGATCTTCGCGCGCACCTTTGCCGTCACCGATTTGCTGCGATTGCTGGCCGGTTTGATCGCTGTGGTGGCGGTGATTGGTGCGCTGTCGGCGCTGGCGATCGAACGCCGCAGGGAGTTCGCGCTGCTGCGTTGCCTGGGACTGGCGAGTGGGCGGCTGCTGCGTCTGCAATGCCTGCAAGCCAGCCTGCTGGGATTGATCGCCGGTCTGCTCGCACTGCCGCTCGGCATTGGTCTCGCGGTGTTGCTGATTGAGGTGATCAACCGGCGTTCCTTCGGCTGGAGCATGCAACTGCAACTGCCCTGGGACCAATTGCTCACCGCCATCGCCATTGCCGTGCTCAGCGCAACGCTCGCCGGCACCTGGCCAGCGCGACAACAGCGCAATGGCAGCCTGGCCGTGCAGATGCGCGAGGCGCCGTTGTGAGCGCTGCGCAACCGGGCTCTGGTGGCAGCGCGTTCGCGCGCTATCGAGAACCGCGCATCGCCGGGAACTGCCAGCGCGGCCCGAGGCCACTGCCACAGCAAGCCCACCCATTCAAGTCGATGGCGATGGCTCTGCTGATCGCGCTGCTGTATGGCTGTGGTGCACCGCCACCCGCCCCGCCGGAGCGCCCCCTGCTGTCGCGCACGCTCGGCGCCGCCGCCGGCTTCGAGGCGATTGCGGCGCCGCTGCAGCTGGAATTCCCGCGCGATCACGGCGCGCATCCGCGCCATCGCATCGAATGGTGGTACGTGACGGCGCGCATGCAGGCCAGCGACGGTCGCCGCTTTGGCACGCAATTTGCGTTGTTCCGCTACGCGCTGCGGCCTGAGGATGAGGCGATGCGCAGCGATTGGCGCAGCGCGCAGATTTACCTCGCGCACGCCGCGATTACCGACATTGACGGCGACCGTTTTAAGTTCGACGAGCAATGGGCGCGCGGTGCGGCCGGATTGGCCGGTGTCGAAGACGCGCCGCTGCGCGCGTGGCTCGGCGACTGCGCGATTGCCGCAAACAGCGCTGCGGCCACGCTGCCGCTGCAACTGCGCTGTGGCGGCGCCGATTTCGGCTACCAGTTGGAACTGAGCGGCGCCGACATCCCGCTGCTGCATGGCGACAAGGGCTACAGCCAGAAGTCCGATTCTGGCAGCGCGTCGGCCTACTACAGCTACCCACAATTGTCGGCGAGCGGCGAACTATGGATCGGCGCTGAGCGCTTCGCAGTGAGCGGCAAGGCCTGGTACGACCACGAATGGACCTCCGGCGTGCTGGCCGCCGATCAGGTCGGCTGGGACTGGTTCTCGCTGCGTTTGAGCGATGGCAGCGCACTGATGCTGTTCAATATCCGCCGCCAGGACGGCAGCATTGCCGCGCGGCGCGGCACCTGGATTGCCGCCAATGGCGCGGCACGGACACTCGAGGAGCGCGATCTCGACGTGCGCGCAATCGGCGCATGGACCAGCCCACGCAGCGGCGTACGCTGGCCGCTGCGTTGGACACTCTCGTCAAAATCGCTCGGGCTGAACCTCGACATTACAGCGGTCCGCAACGACCAGGAATTCGACGGCGCGGTACGCTATTGGGAAGGCGCCATCGACGCCAGCGGCCAGCGCGACGGCAAGCCGGTCAGCGCCGAGGGGTACCTAGAGTTGACCGGTTATGCGTCAGATGCGTCGTAGGTTAGTAAGATGCCGGTCAGCGCAGCGAAACGCATCGATCGCAAAGACACCAAGACAGCGATGTTGCCGCGTCTGCGGCCATGCACAATCGATGCGTTTCGTACCTCAACGCATCCTACTCCGGCTGCGAGCAAACCCTTGCGCCGTAGAGGCAAAATGTCGGTAGAAGAAAAAACACCAAAACAGACCTCGTAGGGGCGCTGCCAAGCTCCTACACCAGCCCGGCCGCCGCTTGCTCCCAATGACGTCCATCAAAGCGCTCAATCTGCCCGACGTGTTCGGCGCCACCGTCGATGCAACGCAGATTGACGCTCCAGCAACGCGGATGCGAGCGCGGTTGATAAAAGCTCTTGATGCCGCAGACCTTGCAGAACAGGTGCGCGGCGGCACCTGTGCCGAAGCGATAGTCGGACAAAGCCGGCGCCGGCGTGAGCAATTCAAAGGCCGCATGTGGCACGGTCAGGTGCAGATAACCGCTCATGCTGCAGATCGAGCAGTTGCACTCAAGCACATCGAGTTTTTCTGGCCCGAGGAAGCAAAAGCGCACCGCCCCGCAATGGCAACCGCCACGGTAGCTGTGTTCGCCGTGGTTGACGAAATCGGCCATGCTCAGAACAGCGTGTAGATGAAGGGCGCGATCACCGATCCCTTGACCG
>CAZLSB010000199.1:0-7761 GCA_964561825.1 uncultured Xanthomonas sp. | reverse complement strand
CTGCCAATGCTGGGGACGATGGGTGTGATGTTCTCATTCAGGAACAGCGCCAATGAATCGAGCGTCGCGTCGCTCGCTGCGGAGTGACCCAATCCCAGGGTATGCAGGCGAGCCGCCATGGCCGCCCGTGTCTGGAGTACGCTGAAGGGCTTGCCGATCCCACAGGCCAAATGGTGCAGAAGGCCCATCTGGTGCTGTTCTGGATCGCCAGCCGCTTGATCTAGAAGCGGACCAAACCCGCTGGTTAAGCCGTAGATCGGCCTGCCACTGGCGGCGATCCGGGAGAAGTGTTCGCGCGAGAGTTTGCAGCGTTCCCGCATTTCCGGGTCGACCACGGCCCGCTCTTCGGTACGAGCGAGGGCATCAATGTCTTGAATTGATAGGCTGTGTCGGTTAAAAGTCGCCGCCGGCGGAAGTGCTGCCGGCCTCGCAGGGCTCGCAGGGCTAGGCACTACCGTGCTGACCGGTCGAGCAGCAAACGCCTCTACCCTGTCGCGTTCTTCCTTCTCTGCCCTATCCGCGCGCGCTTTGTCGATGGCGGTCATACGCCCGTGGTCGATCTGCGCGCGATCACGTTCCTCGGCCTTCAAAATCCGTATCAGCACCAGCACCCGCGGTTCTTTTTCGATGGTGCTGGTGATCATGGTGACGCGAACCGCCAGCGGTTCCATCTCATGATCGAAGAGGTAGTCAAAACGCGCGTTCAGATTGCCGGCTTTCACACCGGCCTTGAATCGCCCATAGAACACCGGAGTCTTGGTGCACGGCGCAACATCTTCAAAGAAGTTCAATCCAATCATCTCTTTAGGATTGCGCTTGCTGAGCTTCGCTTCGCCCATGTTGTAGGCGATGATGCGGCCATCGTAATCAAGCTCGATGATGCCGAATGGCATGCGATCGCGGCCCTTGCGCGGAATCCGCGAGACCACGTCGGCCAAATCGATCCCATCGAAACTGAGTAGCTCCAAAACCCTTCTCCTGATTGTTCCTGCGCTATCTAATACACCGAGCGTTGCACGGTGACTCGACAGAGGCGGTTGACATTGCTTAGCCGGCCAGTGTCGGCCAAGGTGCGCATGGTGGATGTGATTAGCGATTGCGCTTCACGAAAGTCTACTTTCTTGCGAGGACACCATTCATCGACAACTTAGGGTGTATCCGCTTTCATCGTTGTCAGCCTCATTACGGAGCACGGATGCTTTCAGTACAGCCTTTGCAGATTCAAGATCGGCCCGAGCTGGTGGCAGCGTGGCTTAAGGACTTCTTGAACGCGGAATTGATCCGCCAAGGTCAGCGCCACATCGACCTGTACTCGCGCGATTTGTCGGGAAAGCTTGCCGACTGGGGTATCGATTCGCTGCTCTCAACATCGCTTGCCAGCTCCCTGTATCTGGCGCTCGACTGCGAGGCTAGTGGTGTGTTGAACCGGGTCTGGCCCGACCGTGATTGGCAAAGCTGGCTGCACTTTTCGACGGCTGCAATGGCTGCACCGCCGCGCGAGATGCAATTCATGAGTTCCGGTTCAGTCGGCGCGCAGCATCCGCATCGACACCTATTCGCTTGGCTAGTGCGCGAGATGCAGGACATCGCTGAGCACTTTGGGCAGATCGAACGTATCGTAACCATGGTGCCCGCTCATCACATCTATGGATTCCTGTTCACGGTGATTCTTCCGGCACTGCTCGGCGTGCCGCGCATCGACGCGCGTGCGCTGCCTGCTCCCGCTCTGGCGCAGCACGGGCGCGCCGGCGATCTGTGGATCACCCATCCGTTCTGGCTGCAGTCGTTTCTGCAATGCGGGCTGGCTATTCCTGCCGGCGCCACCCTCATTAGTTCCACTCAACGGCTTCCTGACGAATGGATGCGACAGATTGCAAGGCGAGGTGGGCGCATCGTCGAGATGTATGGATCTAGTGAAACAGCAGGTGTTGCTTGGCGCCAGCAGCCGGATGCCTTCCAGTTGCTCAAACGTTGGTCCAAGCACGCGGATGGAACGCTGGTAGATGGCTATAGCGACTTGCGTCAAGTTGACGTTCCCGATCAGGTCGAATGGTTGGATGAGAGGCATTTTCGAGTCATTGGGCGAGTCGACCGTATCGTCAAGATTGCTGGTGAGCGCGTCGACCTCGACGCAGTAGAAGCGCACATCCTGCGCTTTCCTGGTGTCACGTCGGCCAGGGTACGGCAGACGACCGCCCTTGTTCCCCGCTTGAAAGCCCTGCTTGTGCCGGCTTCCCTTGCAGAGCACTTAGAAGACCTCCGTGCGCACGTCAGCGGACTTGGTGCCCCCGCGCGACCCCAAACATGGAGCTTCCGAGATGCCTTGCCCTGCTCAGATATGGGCAAGGAGATTGACTGGGAGTGAGTCCGAGGTCCGGCAGCGCTCCAGCAGCGGCAAAAAGCCCTCGTGCGCCGATGCAGTTTCAAGCCGCGGCCAGCGGCTCAAGCTCGACCGGTTCAGGATCGCCATAACGCTCGGCGATACGCGCAAACTCGTCCTGGATGGCGACAAAGGCATCGACGATATCCGGATCGAAATGGCTCGCTTTGCCGGGCACGATGATGGCGACCGCCTGCTCATGCGACATCGGCGCCTTGTAGACGCGACGACTGATCAGCGCGTCGTAAACATCCGCCAGTGCCATCAAGCGCGCACTGACGGGAATCTGATCAACGACAGAAGTGGGCTCCGCCAGCCAAAAAGTGACTGTCCAGACTTTTGGTCCGGTCCAGACCTTTGGCTGTCCAGACCTTGGTCTTGCAGGTCAGCCCGAGTAGCAGGAGGTGCGCCTGCGAACCGCATGGATCGCGAAACCGACTGCAGTCACATCGTCATCTATGGTCCGTTACTTCGATTGATGCGGTTCGCAGGCGCACCTCGATACGCGCGGCGCCCGGCGCTGTTGCTGGTCCGCCGCGTGACGAAAAAACGCCGGGCGCCGCGCGTACGCGGCTCGTCGCCGAATCGTGCTCAGCCGACGCGTCGGCCCCAGCCTACCTGCTGTAATCTCCGTCGGCAAACCCAAGTATCGATCAGTAGGTTCACAAGAGGACGGACGTTGCCATGCGTACGCTGATTCGATGGGTACTGACATTTGCACTGGTCGTCGGCGTTTGGATGGCGCTGGTGTTGACCGAATGGCTGCCGCGGCCGACCGCCGAAGAGCAGGCTGCGCTTGCCGCGTTGGCAGTAGAGCCGGATTCGGCGAAGGGTGAACGGGATGGATTCGCCGCCACCTGGTTGATGGGCTTTGAGGTGCCCGAAGACCGGCTGGTAGAACTGCTCAATGCGGACATTGCCGCCTATGATAAGAAGCTGGCGGAGACTGGCAGCGTGGTCGATTTCCGCTCGACCGCCGAGGGCCAGTTTGCGACGGTGGCGTCGCCCACTGGCAAGGATCCGGCATTGTGCGAGCTGTGGAACGACGACTGTCTGGAGCGCGTGCGCGCGGCCCCAGAAGCGACGCGTCAGCGTCTTGCCGATTTCTCCAAAAGGCTCGAACGCTCGCGCTGGCTGGGTCGCTATGACCACTTCCACTATCCGTTCACGCCGCGTTTCGATTCGCCGATCGCAGGAAGCCTCGGTGGGCTGTCCAACCTGCAGCTGAGCGAGGCGGTTTTGCACTACGTGGATGGGCAGGTCGACCAAGCGTTTGCAACCCTGTGCAGGGATACCGCAGCGTGGCGCCGCTTCCGGTCGCGCTCCGACATTTTGATCCACGACATGGTCGGCGTTGCGCAGATGTCGAGCGCGGCGCAACTCTACGCAAAGATGCTCGCCGAGCAACCGGCTGGTTTTGCGGTGCCGTGTCCGGAGCTATTCGCGCCGCTGGCTGATGCCGAACTGGACCAATGTGCGACGATGCGCTTCGAGTTTCTGTCAACCCGAAACTCGCTTGCTGCCGGGATTGAGTTCAAGCTCGTCGAAGGCCCGCTTGCCACGGTGTTTGACCGCTTCGCCAACCATCAGCACATGGTCCGAGGCCTCGCCCTGGCCATTGCCCCCTACTGCCAAGCCGAGCAGCGCCAGCGCGACGCGGCACGCGACCCGACGCCTCCCGCTGTCGACACCCGTTGTAGTTGGGCGCAATGGGCGGTCGATCCAGCTGGTTGTGTTCTCACCGATGCGACACCGAGTTACCACAGCTACCACGTGCGCGTGCTGGACCTTGATGCGCGCTTGCGCTTGCTGGGTGCGGCGATCTGGTTGCGCAAGCAGCCGACCGCCAACGGCGATCGTCCGGGACTGCTCGGCAACCAGGATTTCGCTACGCGCCCGACCGAGATGGACAGCCCGCGCCACGAATTCACCTGGGATACGCAGCGCAGCGTGTTGCGCATGCGCAACCTGGAAAAGGGTCGCGGTGAATTCTGGGAAGTGCCGGTGGCGACGCTGCCGGCAGCAGCAAACCAGCCGCAATGAACGTGCTGCATTCGGTCTGACCCGAGGCCTCTGTCATGATCATTCTGCCTGGCTACGTGATTGAGCGTGAAGTCGGTCGCGGCGGTATGGCCAATGTGTTCCTCGCCGTGCAGGAGTCGCTGTCGCGCGCGGTGGCGCTCAAGGTGCTGGCGCCACATTTGATGCGCGACAGCGCCTTCGTCCAGCGCTTTCTGCGCGAAGGGCGCATCGCCGCCGGCCTGCGCCACCGCCATATCGTTCCGATTTTCGACGTCGGCGTGCACGATGAGCACGCTTATATGGCGCTGGCCTGGCTGCCGCGCGGATCGCTCGGCAGCCAGGCGCTGCCGCTACCTGCAGCGGACGCACTGCGGATGCTGCGCGAGATGGCCATGGCGCTAGGCCATGCACACCGTGCCGGCGTCGTGCACCGCGACGTCAAACCCGAAAATATCCTGATCGACGAGGACGATGCCTATGTTCTGGCCGACTTCGGTATAGCGCAACTGGCCAACAGCAGTCAGGCGCTGACCGCCGAGGGCAGCACCGTCGGCACGCCGGCCTACATGGCGCCGGAGCAATGGCGCGGCGGCGAGATCGACGGCCGTGCCGACCTTTACAGTCTCGGCATCGTGTTCTACCAGTGCCTCACTGGCCGCGTGCCGTATAGCGGCACCGATGGCTGGTCGGTCGGCATGCAGCACATGCAGGCGCCGCTGCCGTTGCTGCCGGCTCCATGCAGCGCCTGGCAGCCGATACTGGATCGCCTGCTCGGTAAGCTGTCGCAGCAGCGCTATCCGGATGCCGACGCGCTGCTGCGCGCAATCGATCATCTGCCACAATTGCGGTCGATCGATTTGGCGTCGACCCAATTTGCCGAGATCCGGCAGCCGGCAGCTGCGCTGTTCCTTACTGGCGAGCGCGAGGCGGAAGACGCCAGTGCGCGACTGCCGGCTACGGTTGCGCAGTTGCACGAAGAGTTGCCAGGCGCTGCGGTTGCAGTGCCCGCGACACCAAAAAAGCGGCGCCGGTTTGCAACTGCGGGCGGACTGATCGCCGTCGCCGCGGCAGTGATCGGCCTCGGCTGGTGGGCAAGCACGCACGACAGAGCATTGGCGGCGTTGCTGGGTGGCAATCCGACGCTGGCCACCGTGCTGGTGCTGCCCTGCGAGAGTTTCGCCAACGTGATCGAACACCAGGAGCTCGGCGATACTCTGGCCGAGGTGCTGATCCATCGCCTCAGCCGCCTGCGCGATTTGACCGTGATCGCGCGTTCGACCACGCTGGCCTTGCAGCAATCGACGCGCGATCCGCAGCAACTGGGCGAGCGCTCCGGCGCCAGCCATGTCCTCTCGTGCAGCATCCGGCGCTCTCCCGAGGGCGTGCGCATCGGTGCTGAGTTGGTCGAGACCGTGCGCGGCACGGTGCGTTGGAGTGCCGATTTCGAGCGCAGCAGCGAGGATCTGCTGAGCATCGTCGACGAGCTGGCAGTGGGAATCAGCGAACGTCTCATCGACCAGTTAGCGGGGCCTGAGCGTGCGCGCCTGATGCGCAATCGGGCCACCAGCCTGGAGGCCGTAGCAGAGGTGGAAAAGGCGCGCGTGCTGATCGCGCTGGGCACCAGCGCAACCATCGCGCAGGCGCGCAGCGCGGTGGAGACCGCCATTCGGCTGGATCCGGGCTTTGCCGCGGCCACCGTCGCATTGGCGCAAGTGCTCGCGGTTGAAGGTCGATTGCAGGGACGCGATGGCAACTGGTGGCGACGGCAGGCGACGCCGCTGGCCGAGCATGCTCTGGCACTGGATGCCGATTCGGCGTCGGCGCACGCACTGCGCGCCACCCTGGCGTGCGCCGATTTCGATTGGCAAGCCTGCCGCAGCGACATCGAACTGGCACTGTCGCTGGCTCCGGGCTCCGCCGACGTGTTAGCGCTGGCGGCGCAGTTTTATCTGAGCATCGGTCCGCACGAACGCGCCATTGAGCTGTCACGCCGCTGGGTGCGCAGTGAGCCGGATTCGCCATTGGCGTGGCAGACGCTGGTGCGCGCCATGATCCACGCCGGGCACCCAGAACAGGCGCTCGACATGGCGCTCAGCGTCGCCGAGCGATTCCCGGATTCGCTGGCGTTGTGGCAACTGCGCATCTTAGCGGCGGTCCAACTTCGTCGCTGTGACGATGCCCGCGCAGCACTGGCGCAGGCGCAACGGCTGGCGTCCGATGACGGCGGAAACGATGCCAGCGCCGCCTCTGCTTTGGCCTGCGCGGGACAACGCGAGGGCTTGCTCGAACTACGACGGGCGCAGGATCGTCTGCTGGCGATGGGCGATCCGGTGAATGCGATGGGCGTGGCGGCGACCCAACTGGCGCTGGGCGAAAAGGCTGCGGCGCTCGACACGTTGGAGTCGATGTACGCGGCGCGCGATCCGCAACTGGTGGCGTGGATCACGCAGCCGCACTTCGGGATTGAGCAACTGGCTGGCGAGCCGCGCTTGCTCGGACTGCTTGATCGGCTGCAGTTGCCCGACAGCGCACTACGCTGGCAGGCGCGCGGGCCATGAGCGGATTCGCAACCACGCAATGGAGCCTGCTGCTCGCAGCGCGGGCGGACGATGTGAATGCGGCTGCGGCACTGTCGGGAATCTGCGCCCAGTACCGGGCGCCGGTGCTCGACTACATCCGCCGGGCCGGGCACAGCCAGTCCGACGCCGAAGACCTGACTCAGGCCTTTTTCGTGCGCTTTCTGGAACGTCGCGCCGATCATGCCGCGGATCCACAACGCGGGCGCTTCCGCCAGTTGCTGCGGCTGCAACTGCGGCATTTTTTGTGCGACAGCTACGCGGCCGGCCAAGCCATCAAGCGCGGGGCCGGACTGCTGGTCAACGCACCCAATTTCGAGCAGGCTGCCGATCCCGCGCTGCCACCCGAGCGCAGTTTCGATCGCAGCTTTGCGCTTAGCGTGATCGACCGCGCGTTGCAGCGACTCCGAGAACGACAGATCACGAAGGCCAGCCTGGAGCTGTTCGATGCCCTCGCGCCGGTACTGTTCGAGCCGCGCGATCAGGGTGCACTGCTGGTGATCGCTCAGGCGCACGGCATGCGACCGAACACGCTAGCGGTCAGCCTGAAGCGTCTGCGCGACCGCCTGGCGCTGCTGATCCGTGCTGAGCTAGGCCAGTTGGTAGCCAACCCTGATGACCTCGACGACGAGGTGCGCGCTTTGCGGGCGGCACTCCGGACCGATTCAGACTGATGACGGGACAGCGGCGGCCAAGAGCACAAGAGCACTGCCTAGCGGCCGAGGCCGAGTCAATTGGATGTTTTTTGTAGTCCATGATCCAACGCATCCCTTGGACACCCAA
>CAZLSB010000198.1:0-7808 GCA_964561825.1 uncultured Xanthomonas sp. | reverse complement strand
TACTCAACGATATTTATAAATCGGGGCTTGGGTATGGGTACGGTCAGGAGTATGCTTACCAGTATGGATATGGATATGGCACGAAAAAGAAGGACGATGGAAATGGCTATTATGAATCGTAGTGTAGGTTTCAGTTACAAGTTGCCAGGTATATGATTGCATTTTTTATTCTCTTTTGCCAACACAAATTGAAATACAAATCTGTCTGAGAAATTAGGGGGGATTGTTGGTGAGAGAATAGGATACCTTCTCTCTCAGATAGCGCAGATTAAAAGGCACATAGATCTAGTGGATAAACACCCAACAAATGCGAGCCGCGCACCAACTGGAAACCCGCAACCGGCAACTTCCACCTCGATGAACAAACTTTCAATGACACACAATAACGAAGCGGAAGGCAAAGACTGGGATATCATCATCAGCGGAAAGAAAAATCTTATATCTTTTCAGCTGGCCGACATCTGGCGTTTCCGCGATTTACTTTACATGCTGGTGAAGCGCGACTTTGTGGTGTTCTATAAACAAACCATCCTTGGACCGCTCTGGTTTTTCATTCAACCCATTCTGACAGCATTGATGTACATCATTGTCTTTAGTCGAATTGCCAAAGTCTCTACCGATGGCATGCCACCGATTTTGTTTTACCTGAGCGGAACCATAATCTGGAACTATTTTGCGGATTGTCTTAACAATACCTCCAATACATTTGTCACCAATGCCAATTTGTTTGGTAAAGTATATTTTCCGCGCATCGTGGTGCCATTGGCGAAAGTGATTTCTGGCATGCTCAAATTTTTCATTCAGTTTGGGCTCTTCCTAAGTGTTTACATTTATTACATAGCTACCGGATTGAATATTCAAATAACGTCTGCCATCTTCTTTTTACCCATCATGATCCTGCTAATGGGAATGTTGGGGTTGGGTTTGGGAATCTTTTTTACGTCCCTAACCACGAAGTATCGCGACCTTGGTTTTCTAATCACCTTTGGTGTGCAGCTCTTAATGTATGCAACACCGGTAATTTATCCGTTATCCTCCGTTCCCGAAAAATACCGAATGATCATCTTATTAAACCCCATGACTCCCGTGCTCGAAGGATTCCGAATGGCGTTTCTAGGAACGGGAACATTCGAACTTGTTCACCTAGCCATCAGTTGCGCAGTAACGTTAGCGATATTCCTGGTTGGGCTGGTGGTATTCAACTACACGGAAAAGGATTTTATGGACACTGTGTAACTGCCGTTTGCCAGCAACTACATCTTCTCAAAATTCACAGAAACAACGACCAACGAATACATAATGTCCCACGAAGTAATACGTGTAGAAAACCTGAGCAAGCTCTATGATCTCGGGCAGGTTGGCACCGGCACGGTGACTCGCGATCTGAACAGATGGTGGGCAAAGACGCGAGGCAAGGAAGATCCGTATACGAAAATCGGAATGATCAATGACCGAACTCAAAAGCCAGCGAAGGATGAAAGTGTGTGGGCGCTCCGCGATATTAATTTCTCAGTAAACCAGGGAGAAATACTGGGTATAATCGGCCGCAACGGTGCAGGCAAAAGCACGTTGCTGAAAATTATTTCGCGCATTACCACACCCACTAAAGGGGCAGTGAAGGTGAAAGGACGAATTGCTTCACTGTTGGAGGTAGGAACAGGTTTTCATCCGGAGATGACCGGTCGCGAAAATATTTTCATGAACGGCACGCTCATGGGCATGACACGTAAAGAGATACAAAACAAGTTTGATGAAATTGTCGACTTTGCCGGAGTGGCCATGTATATTGATACACCAGTGAAGCGGTATTCATCGGGTATGCAGGTGAGGCTGGGTTTTGCCGTAGCAGCATTTTTAGAGCCGGAAATATTAATTGTAGATGAAGTACTGGCAGTTGGCGATGCGGAGTTTCAGAAGAAAGCGATTGGTCGAATGAAAGAAGTTTCGAAAGGTGATGGCCGTACAGTGTTGTTTGTAAGCCACAATATGGTTAGTGTAAAAGCACTTTGTACAAATGGAATTTTATTGAAAAATGGAGAGCTCTTTGCTCAAGATAAAATCAATGAGATTGTTCGATTGTACCAAGAAGGCGGGGTAAGTTATTTAACGGAACAGAATTGGGAAATTGGAATCGATGCACCTGGAAACGATAAGATTAAAATAAAACGAGCCGCGGTTTTTGCTGAGAGTAAAGCGAGTTTATTGCCAATTATGACAACTGATAGTGTCGTAATGGAATTCGATTTTTTCAATCTCATTGACAAAATTAATGCGGACATTACCATTGATGTTTTTGATAGTGAAAGTGCACATGTAGCTCGGTTTGGGATGGTTTTTAGCAAACAAGGTCTTCCCAAAGGATTGCACCGCACACGTGGAGTAATACCTGGAAACTTGTTGAATGCCAGACGATATATTTTCCACGTTACTTTCGGGCTCAATCAAAGAGAGATATTGTATCGTTATGAGGATATTTTAGCGATGGATATAGAGGATGCAATTGAAGGTAGAGGCAATAATTTTGTTCCATTCCCAGGCGTTGTTCACCCCATTATTAAATTGGAGACCAGTACTCTCGGATAAACTCTCGGAACACACAATGTTGTCAATAGCCCCTAACAGATTAAATGCAATCTATTACCGAATAAGGAAAAAAATAGTGTCGTTGGTAAAAAGGAATGATTTTCTTTTAAAGACAGAATCCTTGTATCACTTTAAGAGCAACATTCTATTGAATATTGAAAAGGCGGACATATTCATTTCTGTTGGCCCTGCTATTTTTTCTGAAACGAAGCGACAAGTAGAGGTCGCTTTACCGCCATTAAACTTATATTTATTTGAAAATAGTATCGTCAATAGCCGATCATCTTGTATTGTATATAAGAATCAGCTAGTAAAAGAATACTTCAATCTTAGCGAAAGATTTAACGTAGGCTTTATAAAAACGCATACAGATTCAACGGCATTGATAAAGCGATATGAGGTTGTAAGAATAAGTGAAGGTCTCTTTTTGGGTGGTAATGGCTCTTGGAATTGGTACCACTGGATTATTGAGATATTGCCGCGAACGTTGTTGCTTAATCATATTAAAACCAAAACCCTCCTTGTAAGCGATGATTTGCTAAAATATTCAAGTATGTTGAATACATTGAAAGCAGTAGTGGGTGATTCATTTCATCTGGTGTTTATGTCAAGTAAAAAAAACTATCTTGTAAAAAAATTATACTACGTCAATGGCATATCTTATATGCCGTTTAATCTTCCGAATAACACTGCGTTCCAACTTAAGGATAGTTTTATACGTAGCAATATTTTAATTAAGCTTAGAAATACATTGGTACTTCAGTTTGCGCAGGAAGAACCGTTGGAAAAGATAGAGAAGATATTCTTATACAGAGCCACGCATCGTACTTCAAAAAACCAGGATCATCTTCTTCACGAAATGCAAAAAGAGGGATTTAAAAGCGTTAATTTTGACGGGCTCACTGTTCAGGAACAAATTCACTATATGCAATCTGCAAAAGTTGTTATGGGCATCACAGGAGCTGCATTCACCAATTTAATTTTCGCCAATCCGGGTACCAAGTTTATATGTTTAATGCAAAAAGGTTTGGAAGATGTTTCTTGCTTTTCGAATTTGGCTAACATTTTCGATATTGATTTGTACTATCATTTCTATACAAGCAATATGCTGCACGATGAACATTACTCAAGTGATTTCGAATTGAATATTGTTGAGATTGTGAGTTTATACAAAAGAATAATACATGGATAAGCCTCATTTAGTGCAATTTCCAAAGAAAGGAGCAATTGATTTGGGATACATTTCGGTTGCTGAGAAGGACAATTTACCGTTTGAAATTAAGCGCGTTTACTGGACTTATTATGCACCGCATGAGGTAATACGAGGTCATCATGCGCATAAAGCGTTGCGCCAGTTAATTTTTGCCGTTAGTGGCATTATAAAATTTGAACTTGAAAATGTTTCCGGAGAGAAATTAAACTTTGTTCTGGATTCACCAGAGGTAGGCTTATATATTCCAAAGTTGCATTGGAGAACGATTCAATTTTCCCACAATGCCGTATTGTTGTGCATGGCATCTGAACCGTACGATGAAAGTGACTACATCAGGGACTATAATGATTTTACCGCTTACAAGAAGTTATGAAAAAAATATTGATAGCAGGAGCGGGTGGCGCTCCATCTGAAGGTGTAATTAATTCTCTTCTTAAGTCTAGTAAAAATGAAGAAGTCATTGGTATGGGAAGTGAGCCAACCGATTTGGTTTTATCAAATGCCATTCGCAAGTACTATGTTCCTTATGCTAGCGCACCGGAGTATAAAAGTGAGTTGTTGAAAATACTGAGAACGGAAAGGCCTGACTTAATTCACTTTCAAAACGATCTTGAAATATTTTATGCGTCTATCTTTCGGGATGAGATTCATGCTGAGGGGGTAAAAACATTTATGCCCGACCATGGCGTTATCGACACCTGCGTCCACAAGTTTAAGACCTATCAGAAACTCGAACGTGCTGGCGTGAAAGTACCCAAGAATGTGATGCTTCATAATGAGCAGGATTTGATTCGGGCGTTTAAAGAGCTCGGAGATAAAGAAGGCAAAATCTGGCTACGTGCTTCCTCTATCGGTGCTGGTGGTAAAGGCGCTCTGCCGACCAATGATTTTGAATTCGCTAAACATTGGATAAGTCATTTCAACGGTTGGGGAGATTTCTGTGCGGCACAAATGCTATCTCAGAATACAATAACCTGGCTTTCCATTTGGTTTGAAGGAGAACTTATAGTAGCTCAAACCAGAATTCGAAAGGGTTGGGTCCATGGCAATCGTACGCTTTCAGGTGTTACGGGTGTTACGAAAGTCGGGCAAACATATTCAGATCCATCTGTGGACGATATCGCGATTAAAACAATAAAAGCAATTTCTGAAAAGCCACATGGCATATTCGGTGTGGACATGACATACGATAATAATGGAATTCCAAACCCAACTGAAATTAACATCTCCAGATTCTTTACTACGGTTTTGTTTTTTACGAAAGCAGGACTGAATATGCCGGAAATCTTTAAAAACATTATCCTTTACAATGAATTCCCAAAGCTCGAAAAGAAAATCAACCCGTTGCCTGATGGACTTCTTTGGTTGCGAGGTATGGACACCGAACCCCGTCTTATGGAATCAGGGAAAATTGAAAAAGAGATAAAAAACCTGTTGTGATTTTAGTTACAGGAGTTTCAGGTTTTATTGGAAAAAAGTTACTCACTGCTTTAGTGAAAGAGCATGGTGCTCAACACATCCTTGCTCTTACTTCAAAACCCACTTCTGAGTGTCCGTATCTCTTGCACCACGATTACACTTTTGAGAAGGACTATCTGATAAAATCAGGGTACGAATCCATTCATACGATACTCCACGTGGGTGCTTTTACTCCGAAGAGTGCTTCTGAAGTTAATGATTGGATTCGCTGCTCAAGCAACATCACCAATACACAAAAATTACTGCAACTGGAGTTGCCACAACTTAATAAATTTATTTTTCTCAGCACAGTGGATGTGTATGGGAAGGCCGAAATGATTGCAGAAAATTCACCAACTGAGCCTGCATCCTTATACGGGAATTCAAAGTTGTATTGCGAAAAAATGATTTCTTCATGGGCCAAGAATCATCACAAACTACTTCATTTACTTCGGGTTGGACATATCTACGGACCAGGTGAAGAGGCGTATCAGAAGCTAATCCCAGCGACCATCCAAAAGCTTTTAGCGAATCAATCATTACAAATGTGGGGGACAGGGAATGAGATTAGGTCTTTTCTATTTATTGATAACCTGATCGGTGCGATTTTGAAATCAGTTATAATTGATTCTGATATTGGAATTGTTAACCTTGTTGGCAGTGAAAAAATAACCGTTAGAGAATTGACTGAACTATTAAGAGAAATTAGTGGGGTAAATGCTTTAATTGAAACGGTGGCCACTACAGTTGAATGCAGAAGTCTGATTTTTGATAATTCAAAAATGCAGAGAGAACTCGGCCAATTTGAAATTCCCATACGTCAAGGTCTTACTGAGGAATGGGAGTATATGAAGAAGTTGAAACGATGAAAATTTTCTTTGATCTTGATGGAACACTCGTGGACGCAAGCGATCGATTGTATCAGCTCTTCCAATTTTTGGTTCCAGATTCCAAACTCACCAAGAATTCATATTGGGAACTAAAACGTAATAAAATCAGCCATCAACAAATTCTAAAAACTCAATTTAGTTATGCTGGTGAACGTATTAAAACATTTGAGCAAGCCTGGCTAGAAATGATTGAATTGCCGGAGTGGATAGCATTAGATAGACCATTCATAAAAGTGACCGAATATCTATCTGAAATAAAGAAGCATCACTCTTTATTCGTCATTACGGCCAGACAATCTGAGGAGACAGCCACGAATCAACTTCGGACTTATGGATGGGCTACTTTTTTTGATGATGTGCTGGTAACCAAACATCGTCAGGAGAAATCGGAAATGATGAAAAATAAAAATGTTGAGATATCTAAAGATTGGCTAGTGGGGGATACTGGCAAAGACATTGAGGCCGGAAAGAAAATAGGCTTACTGTCGGCTGCCGTACTCACGGGATTTTTGAATCGGGAAAAATTGCTAGAGTATAATCCAGATATCATTGTGAATAGTGTCGTAGACTTAACCTTCAAAAAAAAATAGACATCATGGATCCATTAAAGGATAAAGTCATTCAGTCTTCTAGTTTTTATGAGAAATCATTTTTGAATTTCGATTATCAATTAGCAGATTTTAATTTTCAAACATTGAGAGCTTTTTTCAAAGGTAGAAAAGCGCTTGAGCTCGGCCCTGCATCAGGATATATGACGAAATTGCTTGTTAAGGAGTTTGATACGATCGACCTTGTTGAAGGATCAGAAAGTCTTCTTCGGCAAATACCAGACTATCCGAATATTCGAAAATTTTGTTCATACTTTGAAGAGTATGAAACCACCGAACAATATGACACCATTGTGATGAGTCATGTATTAGAGCATATCAAAGATCCAGTTTTGGTATTGCGTAAAATTTACAACTGGCTTGATGCAGATGGTATTTTCTTGATCTCAGTTCCAAATGCAAAATCCATTCACAGAATTGTTGCGGTGGAAATGGGACTTTTGAAATCAGTCTACGAATTGAACACGCGAGATCATGAGTTAGGACATTACCGGGTCTATGACATGAACACTTTAAAGTCTCATGTGAGAGAGGCAGGTTTTAATATTAAAGAAACGGGAGGTATATTTTTAAAGCCCGTGTCAAACGGTCAGATAGAGCAACATTGGACACCGGAGATGATAGAAGGTTTTTATAAAGCAGGAAAACACTTTCAGGAGAACTGCGCTGAAATATTTATTGTCTGTATCAAATAATATAGAATGCGGGTTTCATCTCTAACATTGGTTACCGATGCGTTTGTGATTTCTAAATTTGTAGACCGTATTGTGTTTGTTTCGCGTCAAAACTGTTCGCCTAAGGCGTTTATTAAAAGTATTAACGAGTTCCTTAGGTTCGGAAAGCACATATTTGTAAATCGGGACTGGGCTACGGTCAGCAGTATGCACACCATCGTGGGTATGGGAACGGATATGGAGGAAAGAGAATAAGTGGTAATGGTTATTATACGAATTAATGCTTAGGTGAATTCATTAGCATTCATACCTGCCAGAGGAGGTTCGAAGCGCTTGCCCGGTAAAAATATTATGAAATTTGGAGGAAGACCTCTGATTTACT
>CAZLSB010000197.1:0-7866 GCA_964561825.1 uncultured Xanthomonas sp. | reverse complement strand
TTTTTCCTCAGTCGGGTGTATGAATCACGACACCGCTCCTTCAAAAAAACCACTGGTCGATCAATGCCCTGCGCGATCATCGCGCGAATTCGTGACACATCTGGATTAAAGATGCAACATCAAGCGCACCGGGTCTTCCAGGAAATTCTTCACGGCAACCAGGAATAACACGGCGTCTTTGCCATCAATGATGCGATGGTCGTAGCTGATCGCCACGTACATCATCGGTCTGGCGACCACCAGACCATCTTCGACCACCGCGCGCTCTTTGATCGCGTGCATGCCCAAAATGGCGCTTTGCGGCGGATTGACGATCGGCGTTGAGAACAAAGACCCGAAGGTCCCGCCGTTAGTGATCGTAAAGGTGCCGCCCTGCAAATCCTCGAGTTGCATGCCACCTTCGCGCGCCCGTTTGGCGAAGCCGCTGACACCTTTTTCAACATCGGCCAAACTCATCGTGTCGGTATTGCGCAGCACCGGCACCACCAGACCCTTCTCGGTTGCCACCGCCACGCCTATGTCTTGGAAGGCGTGATAGACCACGTCATTGCCATCCACGCTGGCGTTGACAATCGGGTGCAGCTTGAGCGCTTCGGTGCAGGCTTTGACGAAAAAGCTCATAAAACCCAGCTTGATGCCGTGCACTTTTTCAAAGGTCTCCGCGTACTTCTTGCGGATATCCATCACCGGTTTCATGTTGATCTCGTTAAACGAGGTCAACATCGCAATCGAATTTTTGCTCTGCATCATGCGTTCAGCGATACGTGCACGCAGACGCGTCATCGGCACGCGTTGCTCGGTGCGCGAACCCGCCGGCACACTGATCGCGGTGCTCGGCGCGGCAGCGGCCGTCACCGATTTGCTCGGTGCCGGCGCTGGCGCAGCGACAGGCGCCGCAGCAGGCGCACTTTGCGCTTTCAACATATCTTCTTTGGTCACGCGATCAAAGCGGCCCGTGCCGGTGACCGTCGCCGGATCAATACCCGTTTCGGCCGCGATACGGCGCACCGACGGCGCCTGATCCGGGTGCCCGGTATCACCTGCGGCTGCAATCGGCGCGGCCGCCGCCGGCTCTGCAGCGGCGCTGGCGCCTTCGGCAATCGTCGCAATCAGTTCCTGACTGGTCACCGTATCGCCGGTCTGTTTGACGATTGAGACCAATACTCCATCAACCGGGGATGGCACTTCGAGCACCACTTTGTCGGTTTCCAGATCGACTAAGTTTTCTTCGCGCTTGACGACATCACCGGGCTTTTTGTGCCAAGTCGCAATGATCGCGTCGGCGACCGACTCGGGCAGGATGGGAACTTTGACTTCGACGGTCATGGAAAATCCTTGAGGGCTCTGTTACTCGGGTTTGGGCAGATTACCGAGATTGGCAACCGATAGCGCTTCATTGACCAGCGCGGCCTGTTCCCGGTTGTGAGTATTTGAATTGCCAGTGGCGGGCGCCGGCGAGCGCGTCCGCCCTGCGTAATGCAGTTCGTGGCGGTCCGACATTGAGGCCACCAAATGATGCCGTATTTGGAACCAGGCGCCCTGGTTCATCGGCTCCTCTTGGCACCATACGACGGTACGCGAATTCGGGAAACGCACCAACTCGGCGTACATTTCGACACGTGGGAACGGGTACAGCTGCTCCACGCGCACCAACGCCACGTCTTTGATCTGGCGTTTTTCGTGCTCGTCGACCAAATCGTAATAAACCTTGCCACTGCAGAACACGACGCGGGTGACCACCAATGGATCCTTCGCCAAACTATCCGGAATCAGACGTTGAAACTCGCCCTGATCCAGATCGCTCAACGTGGATGTCGATAATTTATTGCGCAGCATGCTTTTTGGCGTCATCACCACCAGTGGTTTGCGCGTGCCACGCAGCATTTGTCGGCGCAGCATATGGAACATCTGCGCCGGCGTGGTCGGCACGCAAACTTGCATATTATCGAGTGCGCAAAGCTGCAAGAAACGTTCAAGACGGGCGGACGAATGTTCCGGCCCTTGGCCTTCATAACCATGCGGCAGAAACAAAGCCAAACCGCACAAACGGCCCCATTTTGCTTCGCCGGAACTGATGAACTGGTCGATGACCACTTGGGCGCTATTGCAGAAGTCGCCAAACTGGCCTTCCCAAATGGTCAGCGTGCGTGGATCGGCGGTGGCATAACCATATTCAAAGCCCATCACCGCTTCTTCCGACAACAAAGAATCGATAATGCTGACCGATTCTGCGGTATCGCCCAGCTGGCGCAGCGGAGTATGGGTTTCGCCGGTATTTTGATCGTGTAATACCGCGTGGCGATGGAAAAACGTACCGCGACCACAATCCTGGCCGGAAAGCCGCAGGTTGTAGCCTTCGTCGATCAGCGTTGCATAAGCCATGGTTTCCGCGAAACCCCAGTCCATGCGTAACTCGCCGCTGGCCATCTTCAAACGATCTTCATACACCTTGGCCACGCGCGAATGCAATTTGAGTTGCGGCGGCAACGTATTGATGCGCGCCGCCAGTGCTTGGATGCGCGCAGTAGGCACGGCGCTAGCGACACGATCGCCCAGTTTGCCACGCAAATACGGCGACCAATCAACCGCGACGCCCGCTGCCGATGGATCGACGCTGGTCAATTCCGCGACCACCGGATCACCCGCTTCCAAAGCCGCGCGATAGCGATCGCTCATGGTTTTAGCCATTTCGGCACCGATCAGACCTTCGGCGGCTAACTGGCGGGCGTACAACTCACGCGTACTGGGGCGGGCGCGAATAATCTGATACATCAAGGGCTGCGTAGCGGCCGGTTCATCCGCTTCGTTATGACCGTGACGGCGGTAACAAACCAAATCAATGACTACATCACGCTTAAATGTCTGACGATAATCCAGCGCAATTTGCGCGCAGTACAACACGGCGTCTGGATCGTCGCCATTCACGTGCAATACCGGCGCGGAAACGATTTTGGCCACATCCGTGCAGTAGTGCGTGGAGCGCGAGTCAGCCGGATTACTGGTGGTAAATCCAACCTGATTATTCACCACCACGTGGATGGTGCCGCCCACCTCATAATGGCGCGCCTGCGACATCTGAAACAGTTCCATGACCACGCCTTGGGCAGCGAATGCCGCATCGCCATGCACCAAAATCGGTACCACTTGTTTGCGGTCGGTATTCTGCCGACGCGTCTGTCGCGCGCGCACCGAACCAACTACAACCGGATCGATAATCTCCAAATGCGAAGGATTAAAGCCCAGCGCCAAATGCACGGTGCCACCGGGCGTGGTGACATCCGATGAAAAACCCAGATGGTATTTAACGTCACCCGAATGCGCTGGATCCGGATTTTCTTCGTATTTACCCTCAAACGCATCGAACAGCGAGCGTGGTCGCTTGCCAAGGGTATTGATCAGTACATTGATCCGGCCACGGTGCGCCATCCCAATGACCACATCTTTTGCGCCAGCAGTGCCGGCACGTTGGATCAGCTCATCGAGCAGCGGAATCAGGCTGTCACCACCTTCCAGCGAAAAACGCTTCTGGCCCACATATTTGGTATGCAGATAGCGCTCTAGGCCTTCGGCCGCGGTCAAGCGCTCAAGCACGCGCTGCTTTTGCGCGGCGCTAAAACCGAAATTGCCCGCTGTCCCCTCGAAGCGCTCTTGCATCCAGCGACGCTGCGGATAGTCGCTGATATGCATGTATTCCACGCCTATGGAACCGCAATAGGCACCTTGCAATTGAGCAATGGCGTCGCGCAATTTACGCCGAGGCGCGCCAATCAACGATCCCGCGTCAAACTCGGTGTCGAGATGGGCATTGCCAATACTGTGAAACTCCAGCGATAAATCGGGAACGACATTGGGCGGAGTCAGGCCCAGAGGATCCAATTTGGCGGCCAAGTGCCCACGTGTGCGATAGGCGTTGATCAGCCGGAGCATCGCTCCCTGATTGTGCTGTTCGACTGAGTGCTCGGCCTCAGCGGCAAGCGGCGCGAATTTTCGCGCGCGCGACAGTTCGCCGATGCGTTGCAATACCGGGCTGTGCGGCACATCGCGCGCGCCTTCCGTTTGCAAGCTATCGAAGTAACTGCGCCAACGCGGTGCAACGGCTTCGGGATTGGCGAGGTACGCCTCATACAACTCTTCAATGAAGGCGGCATTGGCGCCAGAGAGTTGCGAGGACAGGTATTGCTGGTTCAGATCAGCGGACACGGCGGTATCGGCAGTCCAGGACAGGGAATGGTGCGGCGCAACAGGCCGGAAAGGAGCGCGAGTATAACCAGCAGCGGCGAACACACGGGGTAGTCGAAAGTCAGAAATCGGGCAATTTGGACCAGGTCGCCGCTCAGAAGTAGATTCACGACTCCTAAACACGGATCAAAACCGGCAACGCGCAAAGCGCACAATGGCCAAACAGCAAGTTCAGAGCTGACCATGGCACCTTCAACCCAACACGGGCAGCGGCTATTTTTGCTTGTGGCGGCGCTGTTGGGCGCGCTAGCAGCCTGTCGGACTTTCAGCGCGAGATGCGTTGTGTGGCTTAAGCGAATGGATGCAATGCGCGACGCGCTGCCAATGGCTCTTCCATTGGCAAGGGTCGCAGCGCAGACACCGTTGCGACGCGCAACCCGAAGGGCCGGACGGCCTTTTGGCATAGCGCAAACTCGCAAGTAGAGCCCAAGCCTTCAAAATCAATTCGAGAATGAGTAGAAATGATCGGCCGTCCGGCCGCACATCGGTCTTCTCGAAACAGATCCGGTGATAGTCGCGCAACACCGGTGTACGCGTGGCCCCGATCAGGCGATCGCGCTCGCGGATCGCCGCTGGAACATGCGGCACTTCGAACCGACCCGATTCCTTGGCGCGCAGCTGTCCGCCCAAGCGCCCGAATGCTTCGATGAAGAAAGCACGGATGAAGTGCGGCTGCAGCTTGCGCGCCTCCGCCTAGTCCATTTCGTCTTTGATCGCATACAGCGACTCCAGCGACATGGTGTTCTCGACTAGCGCGTTGCGTTCGAAGATGGCCTTGAGCTTCGCGTGTACAGTGTGTTGTCGATGACGTGTGCACCGCCATCATCGGGTCAAACAAGTGCGCCAGCTTGATGCGCTGCGCCTCCGCCGCCAGCTTGAAATCCTTGGCCGATGCGCCGAAAGACCAGGGCCGCGTGATCGTCGCCGGTTCGATGCTGGGCTCATCCGAGCGGAACAACATGCGCTCCGCAGGCCTGCCGTCAGCACCTTTGAAGATCACGGTCACCGCATCCGTACCCATCCCATCGACCGCCATGACAGTCACGGGCCCGGCCGGGTCGACGCCGGTGAGGATTGCGCCGCGTGAGATGGATTCGAGCTTCAAGCCTTGGCTCCGGGAAAGCGTAAAGACGTGCGGTTTAGTGGTGAAACCTAGCCGCTAACCAATGACAACAATAGCCGCCAAAATAGAGAAAAGCCCGCACCCTCATAATGCTGGGCGGGCCTTCTTCGTTCCTACAATCAAGGGCATACAGAAAAGCTGCAGACCGCCCCAGCCACGCCATGCGATGAAGGTTGTCGCCTGACTGGATTTAGCGGCGGCGCTTGCCTCGCAATGACAAACCAATGATTTACCGGGTGAATTGAAATTCAATCCGCCGGCACCGTTCGTTCCGCCGCCCAGGCGCGCAAACGTCCAACCTTTTCTGCCATCAGCACCGATAACGGCCGCGTCTGCTGCAGTTCCTCGACCAAATGGCGTTGATCTAGCTTTGCACCTTCGCCATGCGCGGCGTACAAGGCCGAGACCACGCCTTGTTCGATCTCCGCGCCGGAGAAGCCCGCGCTCACCGCCGCCAGTTCCTCTAGATCAAAACCCTCTGGTTTGAGGCCGCGTTTGGTCATGTGCAGGCGAAACAACTCGATGCGAATGTCTGCGACCGGCAGATCGACGAAGAAAATCTCGTCAAAACGACCCTTGCGTAGCAGTTCTGGCGGCAAATTGTCGATGGCATTGGCGGTGGCCACCAAAAAAATCTTTCCCTTACGTTCGGCCATCCAGGTTAGAAAATAACCAAGGATGCGCTGGCTGGTGCCGCCGTCACTATCTGAACTGGCAAAGGCTTTTTCGATTTCGTCGATCCATAACACACACGGCGCCATTACCGCGGCGTTGTTCAGCGACTCGCGCAGGTTTTTCTCGGTTTCGCCATGATACTTGTTGTAAACACTGGCCATATCCAAGCGCAATAACGGTACCTGAAAACCACCGGCAACCGCTTTGGCAGCCAAACTTTTCCCGGTGCCCTGTACTCCTAACAGCAACAAACCTTTGGGTGGATCCAAGTGAACGCTGGTCGTTTCACCCATAAATACCGGCCGACGTTGTTCGATCCAGCGTTTTAATCGACGTAAGCCGGCGACATCCTGAAAGGCGATCGGTTCGTACTCAAAAGACAGGACTCCGGCTTTGTTCAATAACTCGAACTTCGCTTTCGCAACCGCCGGCAGATCGACGTCGCTAATCATGCCGTCCGTCGCAATGATACGTCGGGCAATGCGCCGCGCATCGGTCCCCGCTAAGCCTTTCAGGTTACGCACTACCGCTTTGAGCGCGTTGGCGTGAATCTGCACGCGCTTGCCGGCATTTTCTCGCGAGTAATTAAGCGCCTCTTCGCGAACGATCTTGTCTAACTCCGCCTCATTGGGCAATGACAAACTAAAACGCACCGCCAGTGCATCGAGTTCTTTGGGCAAGTCCAGATTCGCGCCGACCAAGGCAATTGTGTGAGCGGCAATGCCTTGGCGAATGGCGATTTCACGGAGCTGCCGCAAGGTGACCACATAACGCAGAAACGGCGAATAATCGAGTAGCAGAAACACGCTTTTCTGCCGCGTGTTGCGAATAGCATCCAGCACTTCGCCAGAACTCATCGGCTTGGCGTCAGCGTCCATGTCCAAGCGCTTCAGACCGGTGGTGATACTCCACGTATACAAAGGCCGTAAACTGGTCCCCAGCGCACGCTGGAAAGACGCAATGACTTCCATTTCTTCATGCGTATCGATCGCCAACAACGGCGTATCGGCGCGAATCAAAGCAGCAAGATCGTGATGTTCGTTCATGCCAGCATGTTAGCTGGTGTGGCTAGGATTCGACGACTCTTGCAAAGGTCTGGAGGCCGCGGCTCAGCGCAGAGCCTCCCCTAGTCGGCCAGCCACAAACAGCCGGCGCTTCTAGCCATTCGGAATTGCTCAATGTTCAGCGATTGCGCGTTGCTTGTGCCGTACTGAACCACGCGCAAAGTGGGCAACTCACCGGAGTCGACCATGGCGATAGTTTCGCTCCATGATTCCGGCTGACGTTCCACGATCTCCACTTCCAAGGCCGATCGTTTGGCCATGCGCTCCAAGCGTCGCACCACCGGCGCGGCCGTCCAGCGCGAGCGGCCATCGAAGTTGTACAAACCGGCCAATGCGTTAAAGTCACCTTGATCCAAGGCAGTTACGACCGCTGCGCGCAGACCGGCGGGAGTGTCAGCGCTACAACTGAAGTCGCGTCTGGCTACGATGGGAAGTTGACCTACCCGCCGACGTGCAAACGGCGTACGGCGCTCGCTAATGCCTAACGCTGCACAAGATTGATCGGTGTACACCAGGATGCCCTCCGCTGACTGACACCGATTGATTTCCGACGCATGCGCAAAGCCGCCGAACAGCGCCGTAACTACCAACAGCAGCATGCGCGTCAACATGGGTTACTCCCGAAGCAACAAGGCGCTCAGGGTGCCAATGTGTCTGTGCTGCGTCTGTACGTCATTGCACTTAATGGATTGGCTAACCCGTGGTGCCGTGCCTAGCAGCCTGTCGGGCTTTCCTCGCGAGTGCGCCGGAAGTCCTTTTGGCGAT
>CAZLSB010000196.1:0-7879 GCA_964561825.1 uncultured Xanthomonas sp. | reverse complement strand
GCTGCACGCGCGTGCAGCCCCAAGCGATTGCTGACGATGATTTCGCGCTCAAGCATCCAGGATTACTCCAGATCGGCCACCGTCACGGGCAATCTCGGCTAACTCGCGCAGATTTTTTTCAGGGTAATTGAGCACCCGCAGCAACATCGGCAGGTTTAATCCTGCCACGCGCAATAAGGTGCGGCCCGGCTCGTGCTCGGCAGCCAGATTAAACGGCGTCGCACCATAAATATCTGCTAAAGCCAAAACGCCTTGCCCCTCGTCTAGTTCGCGCAGCTCATTACGTAAGGTGCGCGTGCAAATCTGTGCGTCGCCAACCTCCCACGGCACTTCGAAAACCCCCACTTTGAGGGTCAGCAAGCGCATCACGCGCCGCGCGGCGCCCAACATGCTGGACCCGATGCCGACGTGAGTGATCAACAATATGCCCACGCTCATCAGTCTAACTCACGGTGGAAACAAAGAACTTCGCCGCCGAGCTGGCGAAAGCGCTCCTGCAAGCGCTCAGTAATGTACACCGAACGGTGCCGGCCACCCGTGCAGCCGATCGCAACCGTCAAATAACTGCGCTCAGACGGATCAAAACGCGGTAGCCAGCGCTTCAGAAAACGCTCGACATCATCAATGAACTCGCCGACCTCCGGACGTTGCTCAAAAAACTCGCGCACACCCGCATCACGCCCGGAGAGTGGCCGCAAGCGCGGTTCCCAATGCGGATTGGGCAAAGCTCTGGCGTCAAACACAAAGTCAGCTTCATTGGGTACCCCGCGTTTGAACGCGAAGGACTCGAACAACAAAGACACGCCGGCAGCGCTAATGCCCAAGGCATCCAGAATTCGCCGCCGCAACTGATAGACATTGAGCTCGCTGGTGTCGATCTGAATGTCGGCGATTTGCCGCAAAGGCTTCAGAATGGCGCGCTCACGGACAATGGCGTCGCTCAAAGACAAGCCTTCGCAACCCAAAGGATGACGGCGGCGCGTCTCGGAAAAACGTTTCAATAACACGTCGTCCCGGGCATCCAAAAACAGCAAAAACGGCGGTAGACCCAGCTCAGCCAAATGCGAAAACGCGCGTGGCAATTCCGACGCATCACTGCCTGCCGTGCGCGCATCTATGCCCACGGCCAAGCGCGGATAGCGGGCTTCGCCAGCGCCCAAGGCTTGCTCAGCCAGCGCCAGCAGCAGATTTGCCGGCAGATTATCGATGCAGTAAAAACCCAGGTCTTCGAGCGTCCGCAACGCGACACTTTTGCCCGAACCAGACGTTCCGCTGACCACCGCTAGGCGAATCTTGCCCCGCGTGGCATTTGCAGTCTCGTTTACCATGTGCGCTGCCGCTTCATCGAATGCGCCTGCCGATCAATGAAGGTTTGTGCCGCATCAATACCCTTGCTCTTCAGTACATGATTACGCACTGCCGCCTCCACCAACACCGCAAGATTGCGACCTGGCGCAACCGGAATGACCAATCGAGGGATTTCCACGTCCAACACCTTGATGGTGCTGATGTCGCCATAAAGCCGCTTCATGCCATCGTGCTGCCCATCACCGACCGTTGGCCCTAGGTGCACGACCAAGCGTAAGTATTTGTTTCGTTTGACCGCGGTATCGCCAAACATCTCGCGTACATTGAGCACCCCTAGGCCGCGCACCTCCAAACAGTCCTGCAGGACTTCCGGGCATACGCCGTCGATCACATCCGGGGCGACCAGCGTGAACTCGGGTGCGTCGTCGGCGACTAGTCGATGACCACGGGTGATCAATTCGAGTGCTAACTCGCTCTTACCAGCGCCGGCTTCACCGGTGACCAGCACGCCGATCGAATACACCTCCAAAAAAACCCCGTGCAAGGTGGTCTGCGGCGCCAGTGCGCGGGCCAAATGATATTGCAGATAGGTCAGCAGATCGTGACCTCGTTTGGTGGCCCGCCAAACCGGCGAACTGCCGCGTTTGGCCGCCACCAGAATGTCCTCTGGCGGTTCCATACCACGCGCGAAAATCAGCACAGCCGGCTGCAATTTGAACATGCGCTGCACCGTGGTGCGCCGCGCGGTGGCCGGCAGACCGTCCAGAAACGCCAGCTCTTCAGCGCCGAGAATTTGAATTCTGTTGGGATGGATCAGGTTGAGATAGCCAACCAAAGAGGGACGACGTTGACGGCCTTCGCCGATCTCAATCTTGCGATCGCCGCCCTCATGCGCAATCACCCAGGTGAGTTCTAAGCGCGAACGCACTTCGTCGAACAGCTGATGGGCGGTTATCGAACGGGTGACCGTTTGCATGGATCAGACTTCGTGGAATTGAAAGGTACGCTCACTGAGCCGCTCGTAGAGTTGCACTGAGTCAGCGGCCGCGCGCAGCTCAGCGCATACGTCCGGATGGCTGAACAATTCAGCCACCTGGGCCAGCAAACTCAGATGCTGATCAGTAAAATGCTCCGGCACCACCAGCGCCAAAACCAAATCCGCGGGCTCACCGTCCGGCGCGTCCAGATCGATGGGACTTTTCAAGCGAACAAAAGCCGCGGTCGGCGGTATGTCACCGCCGACCCGACCGTGCGGAATGGCGACACCCCGACCTAATCCAGTTGAGCCCAAATGCTCGCGCGCTATCAGTGCCTCAAAAATCGCGCGTTCAATGCGCTCGCCCAAATCACCCGCTAAGATCTTCGCGAGATGCTCAAGTAGCCGTTTTTTACTGCTAACGCGAACGTCGGCGACGACCCGATCACGTGCCAGGATATCAATGAGTTGCATGGCGTTTAGTCGTTAAAGTCGTCGACCATCGCGCTGCGATGTTCGGTGCTGCGTTCTTTGTGGCGAACCAACTGTCGATCAAGCTTATCCACTAGGCCATCAATGGCCGCGTACACGTCCAAGCCCCCCGCTTTGGCGAACAGCGTTTTACCGCGCAAATGGATCGACGCTTCGGCGAATTGCTCATGTTTTTCAACACTTAAGATGACGTGGACGTCAATCACTTTTTCTGACGAGCCAACCAAACGTAACATTTTGGTTTGCGCATAGTTTCTCAGAGCTTCGGTGACGTCGAGTTGATGACCGGAGATGGTGAGGTTCATTTAGAGACTCCTCTGCGGATGAGCGGCACCGACAACCGGGCCGCGGGCTCGTGCGCACAGGGCCAGCACGATTGCTGGACCCGATTCGACTGACTTTGCATATCAGCCGGACCGCACACGTTCGTTCGATGAGGGAATGCGCATGGCTTCACGATACTTGGCGACCGTGCGTCGCGCGACCAGGATGCCACGGCGCTTGAGCAGATCAGCCAAGCTGCTGTCCGATAGGGGCTTTTGTGGTGGTTCTTCTTCGATCAGCTTTTTGATCATCGCCTGAATAGCGGTGCTGGAGGCTTCGCCGCCATCACGGGTCGCCACGTGGCTGGAAAAGAAATACTTGAACTCCAGCGTACCGCGCAGCGAGTGCAGGTATTTACGCGTGGTGACTCGGCTGACCGTCGATTCATGCATGCCAATTTCCTCGGCCACTTCACGCAGCACCATCGGTTTCATCGCCTCCGGCCCGCGTTCAAAGAAGCCTGCCTGTCGCTCTACAATAACCTTTGCGACCTTCAGTACAGTTTGATCTCGCTGCTGCAAACTCTTCAATAACCAACGCGCTTCCTGCAATTGTCCTTTCAGCGCGGTGCCCTCGTCGCGACCGCAGCGGCGCAGCAAACTGGCGTAATGATCATTGACCCGCAGCTTAGGTGCCGCACCCGGATTTAATCCGACGTCCCATTTGCCGTGGCGTTTGTAGACATAGACATCAGGTACGACGTGCTCGGTTGCGACCGACGAAAATTGCGCACCCGGTTTGGGTGACAAACCGCGAATCAGCGCGGTTGCGCTATCGAGTTCGGCCTCGGTCACCGCAAGATCGCGTGCCAAACGCGCCCGATCGTGGCGCGCCAGAAACTCCAGATGCGTCGCGACGATGCGCAACGCCAGTGCTTGCGCGTCATCGGCATGCAACTGCTGCAACTGCACGGTCAGGCATTCACGCAGATCGCGACTGGCGACGCCCACCGGATCAAGCTGTTGCACATAGTGGCGAACCGCTGCGACTTCGTCGGCGCCCACCCGATGCTCCGGCGCCACCGCAGCGATCAGCGAATCGTCCGATTCCAGCAAATATCCGTCTTCGTTGAGCGCTTCAACAATGGCATGCGCGATCGCGCGATCGCGTGGACTCAAGTTGGTCAAGTGCAACTGCCACAGCAAATGCTGCGCGAGATCTTCAACTTCCGCGTATCGACCGTCGCCATGGTCATCGTCGTTGTCGTCGTTTCGGCGGCTGGCGCTGTACTCGGGCAACTCAAACTCGCTGGCCTCGCGGTAGTCCTCGTCTTTTCCTGCTTCGGATTCCTCGCGTTCGCTGCCCTGCTCTTCTTTGGGCTGCTCCAGGCTGCTCGATTCGGCGCTGCTGTAATCGTCGGCCGCTGGCGCGTCGTCCCATTCCAACATCGGATTGGTTTCAACGGCCTGCGCCAGTTCGCTCTGCAGTTCGAGGGTGGACAAGGTCAACAAGCGGATCGCCAGCTTGAGCTGGGGGGTCAGCGTGAGCTGTTGTCCTATACGTAGCTGGAGACTCGGTTTCATCGTCCTAGTCTGCGGGGCGCCGAGTGGCGATACCAGTGGGTTAGGTCAAACAGTGTAGAAATTCGCCTGTCCTGATTGGCCCAGGATGTAAATATCCGAGAACGGCGGCTTAGCCTGGAGGCCAGGCCATCGCACGGCCGCCCAGCAAGTGCAGGTGTAAATGAAAAACAGTTTGACCGCCATCCGCGTGGGTATTCATCACCAATCGATACCCGGAATCCGCAATGCCCACCTCGCGCGCATAGCGACGCGCCGCTAGCACCAATTTCCCAATCAACAGCGCGTGGTGATCTTGCAGATCGTCCGCACTGGCGATCGGCTCTTTGGGGATAAACAGCACATGCACCGGCGCCTGCGGGTGAATGTCGTTGAAGGCCAATAACTCATCGTCTTCATAAACAATCTGGGCGGGGATCTCGCGGCGAATAATCTTGCTAAATAAGGTAGACATAGGATTGCCGAGTCTTTTTTTTGAAAGTCGAAGATGTCAGATTTAACCATTTGCGACCAGTTAAACCCGCAGCCGCCCGCTAAATGCATGTGACAAGGTACTGCGATCAATGTACTCCAGTTCGCCGCCGACCGGCACGCCGTGCGCAATCCGGCTAGGAGCGACACCCGCAGCGCGCGCGATCTCGGCCAGATAGTGCGCGGTGGCCTCGCCCTCAACCGTGGGATTGGTGGCCACGATGAGTTCGCGCACCAGGCCTTCCGCCAGGCGATCAGCCAGTTGGTGCAAGCCGAGCTCCTTCGGACCGCGACCATCCAACGGCGACAATCGACCGTGCAACACAAAATAGCGTCCCCGATAGCCGGTCGCTTGTTCGACTGCGTACAAGTCGGCCGCCGTCTCCACCACGCACAGCAGCTCATCGTCACGGCTGGATGCACTGCACAAAGCGCAACAGGCCGCTTCGCTAAAGGTGCGGCAACGATTGCAAAAGCCGATGCGATCAACTGCGGTAACGAGCTTTTCCGCCAAACGCCGGGCGCCAATGCGGTCCCGCTCCAGCAGATGAAAAGCCATGCGTTGCGCGGACTTAGCTCCCACGCCGGGCAGGCAACGCAGCGCCTGCACCAGTTCATCCAGCAGTGGGCTCATGCCATGCTCATCAAAACGGCAGCTTCATTCCGGGTGGCAATTGCATGCCGTTGGTCACCTTCGCCATGCGCGATTGCGACAGTTCGGCCACCTTGTTGACCGCATCGTTGATCGCGGCGGCAATCAAGTCTTCCAGCATTTCCGGATCGTCCTTCAGTAACTGCGGATCAATACGAACGCGGCGCGCTTCATGGCGACCGCTCATCGTGACACTGACCATGCCACCGCCGGCCGCGCCGATCACCTGCGCCATCTCCAGCTCTTTCTGTGCCTGCGCCATTTGTTGCTGCAGCTCTTCTTGCATGCGCTGCGCCTGTTGCAAGATGTTTCCCAATCCACCACGCATCTTCTTTTCTCCAGTTCAATCAAACCATTCGAATCGATCAATGCAGCTCAGTCCACCTGCAAGGAGCCCGGCACTACCCGCGCAGCAAACTCACGGGTGAGCGCCTGCAGACCAGGATCGGCAAGTAAATCCTGTTCGGCTTGCGTGACCAGCTGCTCGCGCGCGCGGGCGCCGCGCTCAGCCATGGTTTCGCCGTCTTGCACTTTTGCAACAATCTCCAATGAGACCGCATCACCCAGCAGTGCTCGAAGCGCATCTTCCAGGCCCTTGCGTGCAAATGGTGAGTTCAAACTGTCAAGATTGGGTGCCAAGGCCAATTTCCAACGGGCGCCCTGGCCAGAAATAGGTTTCAACTGCGCGGCCAATTCGCGCGAGGGTCCGCGCAACTGCGCGCGGCCGATCAGCTCAAACCACTCGCCTCCTGACGGCTGATCGACTGCAGCGCCACTGGCGGTCGCAGGCGCGCTGACCACCGTCAGCTTGGGCGCGTTGACACGCGCTTGCGCTGGCGGCGCAGCAGCACTAGGCCGCGGCGCGGGTGCAGCGCTAGGCTGCGGCGCGGGTGCAGCCGAGTGTGTGCGGCTGACGGCTGTTTCGGCCGGTTTGCGCGCGCCAGATCCCTCCGGCATGGGTTGCATAGGTTCCAGCGGGGCCGTTCGAAACGCCAATAGCCGCAACATCGCCATTTCAAAACCGGTGCGATGGTCCGGCGCAAGGTCAATATCACGGCGCGCCAACAAACTCAGCTGGTAATAGAGCTGCACATCTTCTGGTGTAAGGCCCTCCGCGAGGCGCACCAACACCGCATCTTCCACCAATTCGGATTCCACATCATCACCGAGCACTTGCCGCGCGGCGACGTCATGCCACAGCACCAAAAGCTCCGACAGCAGCCCGGAATAATCGACCGAGAGTGCCGCAATGTGCAGCAAATCGCGCTTGATCGCGGCGCGATCGCCATTCATCAGGCCCTCGGCAAGCGTCGCCAAGGCGCTGCGATCAATCGTGCCCAACATGCTTAGCACTTCGTCGGTGCGCACATTGCCATTGCCGTAAGCCAGCGCTTGATCCAACAAGCTCAGACCATCGCGCAAACTGCCGTCTGCCGCGCGTGCCAACGCCGCAATGGCGGGCAGTTCATAACTGAGCCCTTCCGCATCCAAGATATGCCGCATTTGCGTATCAATTTCGCTGCGTTCCAGCCGCTTCAGACTGAACTGCAAACAGCGCGACAGCACCGTGGCGGGCAATTTCTGCGGATCGGTGGTCGCCAGCAAAAATTTGACATGCGGCGGCGGCTCTTCCAAGGTTTTGAGCAGCGCGTTGAAGCTGGCTTTTGACAGCATGTGCACTTCGTCGATCAGATAAACCTTGTATCGACCGCGACTTGGCGCATAGATGACGTTATCGAGCAAATCCCGCGTGTCATCCACACCGGTGCGCGAAGCCGCATCAATCTCCAGCAGATCCACATAGCGTCCCGCATCAATATCCACGCAAGCCGAACAAACCCCGCATGGATCAGAACTGATGCCAGCCACACAGTTCAGTGCTTTAGCCAAAATGCGCGCGATGGTCGTTTTACCCACACCACGGGTGCCGGTGAACAAAAACGCATGATGCAAACGACCGGTTTCAATGCCATTGACCAAGGCCCGCACCACATGCTTTTGCCCCACCAGTTCGGAAAAACGCTTCGGGCGCCATTTACGCGCCAATACGAGATAACTCATCGAAGGAAGCCAAGTCCAAAATCGAAGCCCCCGATGATCGCCTACTCAGCGGCCCAGGTCACGCTGGGCGGCTAG
>CAZLSB010000195.1:0-7916 GCA_964561825.1 uncultured Xanthomonas sp. | reverse complement strand
CTACGTGACAGTGCTCCGATGTCACGTAGCCCTGCGGCCAACGTGACCTACGCATGAACGCTGAACAAAATGCATTAAAATCATTTGCTTGCGGTATGTTTGGTGAGAGAGGCGCCTGGCGCTCTGCTGGGGCTCGCGCAAGGAGCCGCGGCCGGCGGCGCGAACGGCCTTTTCGCACAATGCAAGCCCGCGCGCGCACGGAGCCGCGCTACGTTTGCTAATTCACGCGGGAGCGATCTCAGTCAGCTCCCAAAACAGGATTCGCATTCCCGCCGAAGCCTGCTCAAATTCCCCTTGTCGATCAACGTTTACAGGTGTAGTCTTTACTCATCTACAAGCGTAGTCGCAAACATGCCATTGCCAGATTCCGAACTTGCCGTTATCGAAGTGTTGTGGGCCAACGCGCCGCAAAGTGCTGAAGAGCTGATCGCCCAATTGTCTACTACGCGGGGTTGGCAAGCGTCGACGGTGAAGACCTTATTGGCGCGATTGGTCAAAAAAGGCGCGCTGCGTTTTGAGCGCGATGGTCGGCGCTTTCTTTATTCACCCGCATGGGAACGCGATGCCTATGTGGCGATTGCGTCGAAGAGCTTTCTCGACACCTTATTTGGTGGCCGATTAACACCGTTGGTCGCCCATTTGTCGGCGCATCGCAGCTTGAGCGAGTCCGACCAAAAAGCCTTAGTCGAGTTACTGAAGCAAATTGAGGCCAAACATCTATGAGCGCTGAACTCTGGTCTTTTGCCGTTGTGTTTAATTTGGGTTTACTCGCTACGTTACTTTTGCGTGCGGTGTGGCGGCGTTATTGCGGCGCGGGCGCCAGTTATGCGCTGTGGTTATTGGCGCCAATGGCCGCGTTGGCCACACTGCTGCCCAGCGGGAAGATTACTTGGCAGCCTATGATCCGCGTGTGGAGCGAAACAGCGCCGGCCCTGACCGCGTGGGTACCGATCAGCATTCCCGAACAGCAGGTCTGGCCATTGTGGTTGTGGGCGGTTGGCGCGTTGTTGACGCTGGGCTACTTTGGGCTTGCGCGTTGGCGTTTAGAGCGCGCCTTGCACGGACGAATGCTCCGATTTGACCCGCGTTGTGGTCGTGTGCCGCTTATCCGCGCCGATTTTGGACCGGCATTGATCGGCCTTTGGCGACCGCGATTGATCCTGCCTAGCGATTTTGAACAGCGCTACACAACGGCGCAGCAGAGTTTGGTATTGCAGCACGAACTTGCGCACCTCGCCGCGGGTGATTTGTGGGTGCGCAGTTTTGCGTTGCTGTTGACCGTTGCGCAATGGTTCAACCCATTGGCGTGGCTCGCATTACAACGCCTGATCGAAGATCAAGAATGCGCTTGCGATGCGCGGGTATTGGCCAATCGGACGGGCGCAACCCGCGACTACGCACAAGCTTTGCTGGCCAGCAGCAGCGCGCATTCGGCGTCCGCCGCGCTGCTCTGTTCACTGCACCGGACCCATCCATTAGTCAGGAGACTTACCATGCTCAAGCGTCAACCGAGTACCGCAATGCGCCGCCGTTTGGCCACGATGATTACCCTTCTGTCGCTCGTTTGCGGCGCGGCCATCGCCTGGGCCGGCAGCGCCAAAGACGGCAGCACCACTGCCAGGACCCCCGATTACCACGTGGGTCTGACGGTTCAGATAGACGAGTTGCCCGCGCAAACCTTTGCGCTCGGCGTACGATCAGGTGAAGCGGGCAGCGCAAGCATCAACGGCGAAGATGGTGATATCGAGCTCAGCGTGGTTGTCAGCCCAACCAAAATCGCCGATCAAGTACTGCTCAGCATGGTGATCAAACGCGCGCGCACCGAACTTGGCCGACCGGCAATAGCGTTTATGCTAGGTGCTTCCGGTCGCATTGAAATGGGCGAACAACGGCCGCAGGGCTACCAGGGCATCCGCTTGGACGCAAGGATCCTGCCGTGGAGCGAGATGGTCAACCTGCCAAAGACCGCGTCGACCGAGCGCGCGCTGGCCATCGACATTGCCGATCGCAGCGGTTTGCAGCTAGAAAATCTCCAACTGCTCAGCGATTCACCACTGCAAGTGCGATTCGATGCAATTCCCGTCGATTCCGTGCTGCAACTGATCGCCGATACGGAGCATTTGCAGCTGACACGCAGCGGCAATTCCTTGCGCTTTGAAAAGCGCTGACCAGTGGCGGTGGTCGGACTGTAACAAGGGCATCTTGCATGTCAGCAGTGTTGCGCCAATAGATTGCCCGGAACCTATCCGCCTCAATGAGGCAGACAGGGCCGGGCAAGCTCGATCAGCCGCTCAACTTAGTTGAGATAGGAGTCGCTGTAGGGCTTGGTGCCGTAATGGGCGTGGATACCCTTTTGCCAAGTGGCATCGGCCATGTTCGGCCAGTTGTCCTTGTCAAAGCCTGGTGCGTTTTCGAGGCGCGCGCGGTCGGCGTCCAGCGTGAAGCGCTTGTTGATGGTGTCGAGTTTGAGCGCTTGCCATGGCACGGCGAACAACTTTTCGCCCATGCCCAGAAAGCCACCGAATGAAATGACCGCGTAACTGACGCGGCCAGTGCGCATGTCGAGCATGATGTCCTTGATGTCACCGAGGTCCTCTTGCTTGGTGTTGTAGACATCGTTGCCGACCAGCGTGTTGGCGCCCATCAGTTCCGGGCCAGGGCCATGATTTCCATCTTTGTCCGCTGCGTTGCTGCTGGTGGATTTGTACATGCCGTGCGAGTCGCGTTCTACGTAATTCATGGGTATCTCCGTTTACTGTGAGGTGTAATTGCGGGCGCGCAGCTGTAGGGCGCTGGGCTGTCGGAGGCTGGACGGATGGCTCTGCAGGGTCTGTGCGGCAGCACACGGCGGCGACTGGGCGGAAATCCTGCATGCCGCAACGGCGGCTCACGGGGGCGCGCGGTTGAGGTGATGGTTCGCCAACGTACAGACCGGGCAGCTCGTCGACCCTAGCGTTGGTGCGTAAATGCGAACTTCAGCTGCGACATTGAGCCGCCGTCGCCAGCATAACCACCCCCTAATTTGAGGCACACCCATGACCGTCACTGCGCTAATGATCTGCACCGCGATTGCCCTGCCAGTTGCCGGGTTAGTCGGCTGGGGCTGGCTCGCCGTCAGGCGCTTCGACCAGGAATTTCGCGCCGGATTTGAGGGCATTCACTTCGAGCGGTAAGTGCAAGTTGGCAACCCCAGTTGACCACTTCCTGATGCCGCTTGACCGGTTCACCCGTTGGGTGAGCCTGCTATCCCACCCAAAATAGGCTTTCAGGTCCAATGCACTTTCGTGGAATCGGTACCGCCACCCCGGCAACGCGCTACAGCAAGGCGCAATGTCTCACTGCATTCGAGCAATCGGACTGGTACGCACGGCTGGATACGCGGGCCCACTGGGTCACGCGTACGGTTTTGCAGCGCGACAATGGCATTGAGTCGCGGCGCCTCGCCGTGGACTCGCTGGATGAAGTCTTCAGCATTGATCCCAATACCTTGGCGCAGCGTTTCCTCGCGCATGCGCCGCAACTCGCCGCCGCCGCTGCCGAACGCGCACTGGCGCAGGCCGGGCTGCAGGCGGCTGATATTGACGCCATCGTGATCAGTACCTGCACCGGTTATGTCTGTCCCGGACTCTCCGGTTACGTCGTCGAGCGCCTCGGCTTGCGCGCCAACGTGCAGGCTTTTGATCTGGTCGGCCAGGGCTGCGCGGCGGCGTTGCCGAACTTGCAACTGGCGCGCGCTTTGTTGGCATCGCATGCTTGCGACCAGGTGCTGTCGATCTGTGTCGAGATCAGCAGCGCGGCCATGTACCTGGACAATGACCCTGGCGTGTTGATCAGTGCCTGCCTGTTTGGCGACGGCGCCGGCGCGGCGGTGCTGTCGCGCGATCGCCATGGCGAGCAACGCAGCGTGCAATGGTTCGACAATGCCTCGCTGATCGAACCTCGACAGCGCGCGGCGCTGATGTTCGAGCAGCGCGATGGATTGCTACGCAATGTGCTGACGCGGGAAGTACCGGCGCTGGCAGCGGATTACGCGCAGCAGGTTCTGGACACCGTGCTCGAACGCAATCGGCTGGGCCGGGACGACATCAGTGCGTGGATCCTGCACGCCGGCGGGCGCGATGTGCTGCTTGCCATTGAACGCCGCCTGCAGCTCGAACCGCAGGCGCTGCGCTACAGCGCGGCGATGCTGCGCGAATACGGCAATCTGTCGAGCGCATTTGTTTACTTCGTCATGGAGGCGGCACTGGCGGACCCGGCACCGGCCGGCTGGTGGTGGCTATCGTCGTTTGGCGCCGGGTTTGCCTGTCACGGCGCCTTGCTGAAGGTGCATTGAGCGCATGACCCTGACACGCACCGTGGTGCCCGAATTGCTCGACAACCTGAGCGCGAATGACCCTGTGGCGATGCGCTCCCGCCGGGATCTCAAGCGCGTGCACAAGGCCATGAGTACGCGTTCGATTCTGCTGCGTGCGCTCGGCGACTTCAACATCCGCAGGCAGAGCGCGCCGTTTCGGGTGCTCGAACTAGGCGCCGGTGATGGCAGCCTGATGTTGGGCGTGGCGAGCGCACTGCAGCCTTCCTGGGCGCCGGTCGAGATCACCCTGCTTGATCGCCAAGCGCTACTGGAACCGGCAACCACAGCCGCCTATGCAAAGCTCGGCTGGACCGCGACTCCAGAGGTGGCGGATGTGCTCGACTGGTCCACGGCGATCACGCGGCCCGATTATTGCGCCCAGCCGCTGGCACGCTGGGATCTGATTGTCGCCAACCTGTTTCTGCATCATTTCGACGGCGAGCAGTTGGCGACTTTGTTGGCGGCTATTACGCTGGTCGGCGAACGCTTTATTGCCTGCGAACCGCGTCGTTCACGACTGGCGCTGCTGGCCAGTCAGCTGATCGGCGCCTTGGGTGTGAATGCCGTCACCCGCCAAGATGCCGTGTTGAGCGTGCGCGCCGGTTTTGTCGGCACCGACATCAGCGCTGTCTGGCCGGCGCCGAAACAGGACTGGGTGTCGCGCGAATACGCGGCGGGTCGCTTCAGCCAGTGTTTTGTCGCGGCCAGGATGAGCCGATGAGCGGTGTCCACCACTTTGACGCGTTGATCATCGGTGCCGGCCTAGCGGGCTCCACTGCGGCGATTCTGCTGGCGCGGGCGGGCTGGACGGTCGCGCTGATCGAAAAGCAGGCGTTTCCGCGCCGCAAGGTCTGCGGAGAGTGCATCGCCGCGAGCAATCTGCCCTTGCTGGATGAACTCGGCATCGGCGCTGCATTCGCGGCCGCTGCCGGCCCCGATCTGCGTCTAGTTGAATTGCTGCGCAAAGACCGCTGCGTGCGCGCGCAACTGCCGCCGGCGACTGGGCAACGCCATTTGTGGGGACGGGCGCTCGGTCGCGAGACGCTCGATACGCTGCTGCGCGATCAAGCGCGCAAAGCGGGTGCGCGGGTGCTGCAGCCCTGTCGGGTGCATCGCATTGAGGGCGAGGCCGGCGCTTGGCAGTGCCACGTGCAGGGGTCAAACCAGAGTGAGTTGCAGATTCTGTCGGCGAGTGTCGTGATCGACGCGCATGGTTCCTGGGAGGCGCTGCATGTCGAACAAGGGCAAGCCCGGAAGGCGCGCAGCGGCGCCGATCTGTTTGCGTTCAAGGCCCATTTCAGCGGCGGCACACTGGAGCCGGGCGTGCTGCCGGTGCTGGCATTGGATGGCGGTTATGGCGGCATCGTCGTCGCCGATAAGGGCAATACCACGCTCGCCTGCTGCATCCGCCGCGATCGCCTGGACCGGCTGCGCGCTGCGGCACCCGGTCAGAAGGCCGGCGCGGTCGTCGAGTCCTGGCTGAAACAGGAAAACGCCGGTGTGGCAGCGGCGCTGGCGACGGCGACCCGCGAAGGCCCATGGCTAAGTGTCGGTCCGTTGGCGCCGGGCATCCGTCTAAGCGGTAACGATACGATCTTTCGCATCGGCAATGCGGCCGGCGAGGCGCATCCGATCATCGGCGAGGGCATGAGCATGGCCCTGCAATCGGCCTGGATGCTGTGCACGCTGCTGCTGGCGGCGGATCGTCAAACGCATTGGCAATCCCGCATCGCACGCGAATACGACCGCCAATGGCGCCGCCAATTCACCGCGCGCATGCGCCTCGCGGCCGGGTTCGCGCACTTGGCAATGCATCCAATCACATCGGCATGCCTGATGGCGCTGGCCGGGCTGTGGCCGGGGCTGCTCACCCTCGGCGCCCGCCGCGGCGGCAAGCTGAGTAGCGCCGCGCAAATCCCTGAAATCCCACTCACTACTGGAGTTTCCCCATGAGCAACACCTATGAGCGTTTAGGCGCGATCCTGCGCAAGGACTATGCGGTCACCGCCGAGCAGCTAAGCATGGACTCGACACTCGAAGGTCTGGGCATCGACTCGCTAGGCGTGGTCGAACTGCTGTTTACCGTCGAAGAGGAATTCAAGCTGCAGCTGCCCTCCGAGCCAGTGCCGATGCAAAGCGTCGGCGACGTGGTGCGTTACATCGATCAGTTGCTGGACGCGCAAGTGGCCGAAGTGGGAATGCAGCTGGCTGGCGCGAATTAATGAAATAGCAGGGCTAGCAGCCTGCCGGACTCGCGATGAAAGTCCGACCGGCCGCCAGCGCATTGGTCCAGCGGAGTAGGGTGTCCATGCGTCGTGTTGCTGTCACTGGCATCGGTGTGATCTCGCCACTCGGTTGCGGGGCGGCGCAAAACATGGCCAACGCCCGCGCCGGTCGCTCTGCCATCCATCGACTCGACACGCCATGGTCGACGCGCCTGCAGGCGCCGCTGGTGGCCAGCGCGCACTTCGATGGCGCCGAATATTTTGCCGGCCCGCAATTGCGCATGCTTGATCGTGTCAGCCAGATGGCGCTGGTGGCGACCGCCCAGGCGCTGAACGATGCCAGCTGTGCGCTGCCAGACTGCGATCGCAGCCGGGTCGGTGTATTCGTTGGCACCGGCATGGGCGGCACGCAGTCCACCGACGAGGGTTATCAGACGCTCTACGGCGAGGGCGCTGATCGCATCAAACCGTTCAGCGTATTGCTGGGAATGTACAACGCGCCGGCAGCCTGGATCGCCCTCGAACATGCCATCTGCGGGCCGACCCTCACCTACAGCACGGCGTGCTCGTCGTCGGCGGTGGCGATCGGCGAAGCCTGGCTACGCATCGCCCGCGGCGAGCTTGATATCGCTATTGCCGGTGGCGCCGAAGCGCCGCTGGCGTTTGGATCGCTGAAGGCCTGGGAGGCATTGCGCACCTTGGCCAGCATGGATGCGATCAATCCTGCGGCCTCGTGCAAACCGTTTTCTCGCGATCGCAGCGGCATGGTGCTCGGCGAAGGTGCGGCGCTGCTGATCTTGGAACCCTGGGACCAGGCGCGGGCGCGCGGCGCACGCATCCACGGCGAGATACTCGGCTACGGCTTAGTCACCGACGCGGCGCATATCACCCGACCAACCGTCGCCGGCCAAGCCCGCGCCATGCGCGCTGCGTTGCAGTCGGCGTCGCTGGCCGGGACCGCCATTGATGCGATCAATGCGCATGGCACCGGCACGCCGGCCAATGACGCCGTCGAGACCGCCGCCATTAAAGAGGTGTTCGCGACGCACGCCAGCCAATTGCTGATCAGCGCGACCAAGTCCATGCACGGGCATCTGCTCGGCGCGGCAGGCGCGCTCGAATGCGCGCTATCGCTGCTGGCGATGCAAGAGCAGATCGCATTACCCACCATGCACCTAACCAACCGCGATCCAGACTGCGATCTGGATTACGTCGCTAACCATGCTCGCGCAGGCGTCACCGTCGATCGCATGCTGTCCAGTTCCTTCGCCTTTGGTGGCACCAACGCGGTGCTGGTGCTCGGTTCTGCTGGCAGCGAGCGTTCTGCGGCAGGCGAC
>CAZLSB010000194.1:0-7964 GCA_964561825.1 uncultured Xanthomonas sp. | reverse complement strand
TCATTGCGCCTTGCCCTGCACACCCATAACCGCACACTCTACCCCGTCCAACTGAGGTTTCTAGGTTAAAAGCGCTGGCGTTTCCGTTCGCAATTCTTATACCGGGGTGCTGCTAGCGTTCAAAAAAATCCGGCTCTGGTCTGGAAGTAACATCCCGGCTTCTAGTCGCCTACCCACCCGCAAACTCCAGGAGCACTCATGTCGACCCGCCCCATCGCTCGATCTTTGTTGGTCGTCGCCAGCATGCTTTCCGCCCATGCTGCTTTCGCCGATGCAACGCCAACCTACAATGCCAATATCACCGAAGCTGAAGTGCTCGCCGCACAAAACGCCTGGGGCGCCGCACTGCTGCAAATCGGTAAAGTCAACGAGACCGAAGGTCACGCAAAGGCCAAGGAGCTTGCCAGCGCAGTGCTTGACGGCGCCTACGGATACAACCTGGGTCCAGTGCTGTTCAAGCCCACTCTGGCCGAAGCGCCGCACACATTTCGCACCACCAAAGACGGTGCATTGTCTTATTTTGTCGGTGGCGACAGCGACTATCCGAAAGACACTGGGTTCGCGCTGAAAGCTTGGCAGGCGGTCGAGATCAAGAATGTCGCGATCCACATCAACGGCGACGTCGCAAACACGATGGGCAATGTCATCTTCACTGGCAAAGACGGCAGCAAGACTGCGGTCGACAAGACCTGGACCTTCAAGAAGACCGACGACGGCAAGCTCCGTATCGTGTTGCACCACTCCTCTTTGCCCTATTCGCCGAACTGAGTTGCCGCGTTCTCATTGCAAGATCTCTTTTTCAGCCCGAAAGTGCACGCGGATGAACCCACCAGGCTGGTCTTTGCGAGGGAGCCTAAAGCGACCGCGGCAATAAAGGGACGTTCGCTTAAGCCGCGACAACGTCCCTGGGTTGCCACGGCCGTCGTCGCGCCGAGACCTCGCAACGACGAATCAATGACTTACGATAGCGGTTCATGGAGAGTCCCAATCGCCTAGCGGTGCGCTTATTCGCGCATCAAACTGTGATCGGCTTTGATTCATTGATGGTGGGCAGTGCGCCGATGTCACGTCGGCCTGCGGCCAACGTGACCTACAAATCAACGCGTTAGGGTAGGCAAAATCGGCCAGAAATCGGTCGGGCGGGGTAGGGTATTAAACGCAACGATCATGGCCCAATCCCGGGGACTAGGTGCAGCTGAGCTGCGCGCTCGGCCAGTTTGCCGCGCAGTGTGCGGATCTGCTCCGCGGTGAAGACGGCCAGGCCGCGATCCATGCCGCGATTGAGGCTGCCTTCAGACACGGCTGCTCAGGCGGGTGTGCACAAAGGGCAGCTCAAGCCCAAAGTGGCGAACAAAAAACCTACGCCAGCGCCGCCGCCCGCCATCAGCGCGCCCAGTTGCGGCGCTGCGCGGCGCAGGTCAAGCGCCCCACTTTCGACCTGCCGCTGGATCTCCACGCGGCTTTGGTCGAATACAAAACCGAGCAGCGCGTCCAGGCGCGAGCGGTCCGTCGTCCCACCGGCGCTGAAGGCAGAGCGATCCAGACGCAGCTCACGTGCCACCGCGCGGTAGTGTTTTTCGACGATGCCAGACACCAGTTGGGTGTCCTCAACGAACACCAGAGCATGCTTCTCCAGCTGTTGCATGTGGTAATACAGCCGCGTCGGCGGACAGCCAAGTTCTTCGGCCAGCTGCTTGACGGTCTTCGCTTGTGGAATCACCGAATACACCACGAAACTGCGCAACGGATCGCTGAGCAGCCGCAACTTGGCGGGGTCGAGCAGTGCCGAGTCTTTGATCTGCATTTGGTTCTCACATTCAATCATGCTGAGGATTCAACTGTATTGAATGAGAAAATTGGCTGAACAACGATCTCGGATGAATTCACGCAAACTCGGCACCAACAGCGCGGGTTGCGCATGTTTGGACGCATCTGCTGAATACGATTGCAGAGTGAGTCGCCGAAGGCCGCAGTGACATAACATCACAGACCTGTAGCACAACGAATGCGCCAGGAGGGGTCCAGCGCATTCGTGTTCACCGTCCGGCGGGGAGTCGGGCGGGCTTGTCGCAGCGCCCAAGGGAGGGCACCGCGCCGCAGGCAAACCGCCATACGTCGGCAGCCACCTGGCCAGCCGGCGACTCATCGAAGGGGATGATGATGAAAAAGCTCGCCTTATCGGCGCGGGTCACCGCTGCGCGCACTTTCTTTACCACGCAGCTCAAAATGGGACTAATCGTTCTAACGCTGCTGGCCGGCTTACCGTTGCCGGCTTTTGCTGATGTCATTTTGCATGCGTTCAATTGGCGTTACGCCGATGTCACCGCACGTGCCGACGCTATTCGCACTGCGGGTTACAAAATGGTGTTGGTCGCACCCGCGTACAAATCGCAAGGTAGCGCTTGGTGGGCGCGTTACCAGCCGCAGGATTTGCGTTTGATCGACAACCCACTGGGTAATACGGAGACTTTTCGGGCGATGGTGCAGGCGCTTAATACGCGCGGCATCGCCACTTATGCCGATATTGTCTTCAACCATATGGCCAATGAGGCGGGCATCCGCCCCGATCTCAATTACCCCGGTTCCCTGGTATTGAATACCTATGCTAGCAATCGGACCTATTACGACCGTCAGGTTCTGTTTGGAAATATCAGCTTCAACTATTTAAGCCCATTGGATTTTGGTCCGGCCACTTGTATCACTAACTACAATAACGTTTACCAAGTTCAAACATTTCGACTGTGCGGTGGTGGTGGGGATGTTGGTTTACCCGATCTCTTGGTAAACGATTGGGTGGTTAGCCAACAACAGCAGTATTTGCGTGCGCTAAAAACCATCGGAGTGCGTGGGTTTCGGGTGGATGCCGCAAAACATATGACGGCCACCCATATGAATCGGGTTTTCAGTGCAGACATCAAAGCAGGCGTGCAGGTTTTTGGCGAAGTGATCACCGGCGGCGGTGCGGGTGAAAGCGAATACGAGAATTTCTTGCGGCCATATCTGCAAGATACCGATCATGGCGCTTACGATTTCCCATTGCTCAACTCATTGCGGGGTGCTTTCCGCTTGGGTGGCAGCATGAATCGACTAGTTGATCCGCTGGCGACCGGTCAGGCTCTGCAGTCGGCACGGGCCATTACGTTCACCACCACGCATGACATTCCCAATAACGCCGGGTTTCGGTATTTGATTATGGATCCGACCGATGAAACTCTGGCCTATGCCTACGTATTGGGGCGTAACGGCGGTGTGCCACTTTTGTATAGCGATAATAACGAGAGTGGCGATAACCGTTGGGTGAATGCTTGGAATCGTACCGACCTGAAAGGCATGCTGCGCTTCCACAATTCGGCGCAGGGCAACGATATGCAAGTGCTGTCGTTCAGCGATTGCCATATCTTATTTCGGCGCGGTAATCGTGGCATTGTCGGAATCAATAAGTGCGCAACGGTGGTCAACAGCAATATCAATATGAACGGCAGCGTATTGTGGTGGAATACCAACTACACCGACACGCTAGGCAGTGGCAATGTTGTTCGTATTAGTAGCGGCAGTTATAACTTCAGCCTGCCCGCCCGCGGCGCCCGCATGTGGTTGCGGCCGTAAAACTCAGATGCGCGTGCGCCTGTTTGTCATTTAGCGACAAGATGAGGGCAGGTCGGTCACTTTTGCAGGCTGTTGTTTCACCCGGATGTTTCGTGAACTCACGCGAGGACGCGTGAAGTTTATGAAACGTCCGGGTTTTAGGTCCTGGCACAATCTGGGCTGCGCCCAGATTGTGCTGCAAACAACAAATTAGCCGGCATCGAACATCTATTCATGCTGCGCATCAAACAAGATCAATGCGCGGCGCTCTGCATGTTTTCTCGGCAGGAATTCGTAGCCGTTCATTCCCGGCTCAATGGTGACCTGCCAAGTGCTGCCGTCAGGTTCTGATCGCGAGGCCATCTCGCTTTGCCATCCGCCGAAATTAATTAAATCAGCACAAGTAGGATGGGGTGAGCATAGCGAACCACATCGATTGTGCTTGATTTACATTATTACTCCATCAATGCGGTTCGCTGCACGCACCACATCCTGCTTGCCTAGCGCCTTTCTGTTCTGTAGGTGATCGTCCAGCCCCAAAGCCAACAACATGCTGGTGTCGAGCAGATGTCCGCGCGTCACTCATCCAGCGCCTTCAGCTCCTCGGCGGTGACTGGACGGCCAAGCTTCAGTTTTAGAAAGCTGGTTGCCAAGCTGGATATGACCGCCGTCTCCGTATCAATTGCCAGCCCGCGCGCCTGATCGCTCAATTCAATTAATAACTTCCCCAGGCTTGCGCGAGCACTTTGAGACGCTGATGGGCAATATCGGGAATGTCGATCGTCGTACGCATGTCGTTTTTCAACCTGGATGATGCGTCCGCATCATGATGCTCCAATGGCTACCAACACCTCAATCGTGCCCGTTGAGCACTCGTTCTAGGGCCGCCCACTCATCGTCGAATGCCTGCTGGTCCGCGCACAGTTCCAGCAACTCGGCGCGCATGCGTTCGCGCAATCGGGTGCGCAGGCGTTTGCATTCGACCGTCAGTGTATTGGCCGGTAATCCCAGCGATTCGGCGATGTGCTTGAATCGGCCGTGTTCGGGCGGCGCGGCTAATAGCGGTAATAGCTGTTCGAACAAGGCGCCGCGGCCACGCTCTCTATAGCGTAGACGCAAGTTGTCGATCGCCCGTGCTGACAGCAGCAGCGCGAAACGGGTATCGAATAGCTGTTCTGCTGTAGGCGCCGGATCGGCGACTTCGGCGCTCGCCGCGCTTGCCTCCGGCCGATCCTGGCGCGCTTGTAAAAGGTGCCCGAGATAGCGGCGCAACAACAACAGCAGAAAGCCGCGAAAACTGCCGCATTCGGCGTCGGCGCGTGACCACCAGGCATGCTCAAAGCTCGCCGACATGAATCCCTGGGTGGCATCGTCAGCGTCGGCGGCAGGCAGGCGCGCGCTAAAAAACGAACGAATCGCGCCGCGGTAGGACAGTGCCAACTCGCCGAAGGCCAATCGTCGCGCCGATGGCGAATCGCCACTGCGCCGGATCAAACTCCACTGCGTACTCGGAAATTTGGCCATGGCTTCCAGACTGACGCGTAAGAGCAGGGTGTAAGGTGACGTCATTGACCGGCTGAACAACGCGGTGGCTGTCAGCAAGTCGCGCAAACGATCATGCTCAATCCTGTCACTTTTAGCGCCCGGCGCGTAGTGCTGTCATTTAAACGAGGGCAGTGCCATGAGTAAATCAAACAACGACGCCACCCGTAATGCCGATCCATCTGATTCGATCCTGATGTCCTTGGCGCGCGCTGCCATCGCCGATAACAGCGCTGCCGATCTGAGTTGGCCAGCATTGGATCTGGAAGATCCGCAGCAACGCGAGTTTGGCGACTACGAGTTGCTGGAGGAAATTGGCCGCGGTGGCATGGGCGTGGTTTATCGCGCACGTCAGTGCAGCCTGGACCGCGATGTCGCCATCAAGTTTATCGCGGCCGGCTTCGCCGACAGCATCAATGTCGCGCGCTTTCTGGGCGAAGCGCGCGCCGCGGCGCGGCTGATGCACCCGAATATCGTGCCGGTGCACGAGGTTGGCTCGATCGATTCGGTACACTATTTTTCCATGCCGCTGATTAAGGGCCGCTCGCTGGCGCTGCTGTTGGACGAGCAGCGGATGCCGGTTGCAGCGGTCATCGTGCTCATGCTGAAACTGTGCGAGGCCATCGACTATGCGCATCGATTGGGGCTGCTGCACCTCGATTTGAAACCGGCGAATGTGCTGCTCGACAGCCGCGACGAACCGTTGATCGCTGATTTTGGCTTGGCGCGGCATATGGACGGCAACGGCGGCGTGGATGCGCAGGAAGTTTCGGGCACGCCATCCTTCATGGCGCCGGAGCAGATCCTGATCAAACAGTATCGATTAACCCCGGCGACCGACATCTACGCCCTCGGCGCGCTCTTGTATCGCTGCCTCACCGGGGTTTCGCCGCACGGGGTAGGCAGTCCCGACGAGCTGATTCGAAGTGCCGCCGCTGGACGCATCCGGGCCCCACGAGAACTTGATCCGACGATTTCACGCGATCTGGCGGCGATATGCATGAGGTGCCTGGAACTGCAGCCCAAGGACCGCTACGCCAGTGCCGCAGAGCTTGCCGATGAATTGCGCCGCGTGCGCGATGGCTTGCCGGTCAAAGTGCGACCCATCGGCGCGTTTGAGCGGATGCGACGCTGGTTTCAGCGCGAGCCGAAGTTCGCGATGGCAGTTACCGCGACCGCATTCACGCTGTTGATTGGCGCCGCCACCACCACCTGGCAGTGGCAGGAGGCATCGGCGCAGCGCGATGTCGCCAAGGCCGAACGCGACCGCACCACCCTCGCCAGTGAAACCGGTGCTTTTCTGTTCTCCTATGAAGGTACGGAACGTGCCCGCGATCTGATCGAATGGCTGCGCACGCGCCTGCCAAACGACGAGGAGCGCCAGGCCGATGCACTCGCGGCATTCGCCAGCGCCGTCGGAAGCGAAAAGCACGACGGTGCCGAGGAACTGTTGGTCAAAGTCATGGATGTGCTCGGAGCCGACTACCGGCGCCAAATGATCCAGGCTTTGCAGGCCGGCACTGACGCTTATCGCGACGTCTACGCGGCCATGTTGGCGTGGAGAGACTCAAAAAATGCGGATGCCGCCGAGATCTTTGCGGCCTCGCTGCAGTCGGCAATCAAGGCACATGCCAATGATCCTTTCGTCTGGCAGGTAGCTGCCGTTTATTGTGTGGAGACCGATCAGGCGCCACGTTGTCTGTATCCGCAAGCCGCCGAGACCCTGGTGCGGATGGCGCCAGACAATATGTACCATTGGCTGCTGTTGTTGATCACCGAGGGGCCACGTGCGCGCGAGGCCCTGCACGAAGCGGCGCGAAGCGCGCATTTCGATGACTACGGCGGCGCCAACCTACTCGCCTTTAGCAGGGCGATTGAGGTGGCCGCGGTGCCCGCGCCGACATTGATTGCCCGACCCGCCCAAATCCTTGCGCCGCTGGAGCGTCCGGAAGCCAGCATTGCCACGCTTGAGGCCGATCAGGTCCCGATGCTGAACTGGAGCAAGCTGTTGCGTTATTGCGGCGCCGCTGCCGAGTCGGCGCCCAATGAAGATCAGGAGCTCCGTGCGGATTGTCTGGCCGTTGGCGAGCGCCTGATGCGCTCCAGCGGAGGTCTGCTGTCACGCATGATTGGCGTGGCCCTGGTCAGGAATCTCGCCAAAGGTACGCCGCTTGCGGAAGAGGCGAAGCAGATACGGCGACTCTATACATACCTGGTCTCTACCGACGAAAAACTGAGCCCGGGTCAGCGCATGAGCTACGAGACAGCGCGCTATCTGGCAGACATCACCGGTGTTGGCGAAATGGTTGCGTTTCAGCGTCGCGTCGAGTTTTTCGGAATGCCGGGAGAGCCACCGGCCAATTGGCAGCCGGACGATCCCAGCAGTCTGTTTTCGGGCAAGGAACGCATCGACAACATGATCGCCAAGAACGCGGAAGCGAGTCGGCTGATGGCCGAGGGCAAGCATGCTGAGGCGGTCGAATTGATGCTCGCCATCGAAGCGGGAACCCGCCGCTTCCTGAAGGATACCAACGCCTGGCGAGTTCCCAGGTTCTTGATGAACCTGGGCAAGGCGCGCATGGCCTTGGGTCGATATCCTGCCGCCAGAACCAACCTGCTGGAAGCGTGGGAATTGACCAGATCCTACGGCCCGCCGTTCAAGGATGCACGTGGCTGCGCCCAGACCCTCGCCGACCTCTACAGCGCCTGGAGCCTCACAGAAAAGGACCAGGGGTACGACTTGGAAGCGGGTAGATGGAAGCAGACGCAGGCACAGCTGATCGTGGCGAGCGAAGAGTGAGGAAAGGCTTTGCCTGCCGCCGCGCAGTTCAACCTAG
>CAZLSB010000193.1:0-8011 GCA_964561825.1 uncultured Xanthomonas sp. | reverse complement strand
GCAAGCACCGTTGCACCCAGTGCGGAAACTACATCCTCGCAGCTGGGAGCCACGGTGAGCATGGCGAGTGGTGATTTGGCTACCGCTGAGCGACTGATCAACGAGAAAAAGTGGTTTGCGCCAGCCGGTGACAACGCCTTTGATTTGTTGGCGAGTGCGATCCAAATGTCAGCGTCCGAGTCGAGAGCAAAACAATTGAGCACTAAGCTCATTCAGGCAGTCATGACCGAGGTCACCGCGTTACGAGCAAAGGGCGATCCCGCGGCAGCCGATGCGCTGCTTAAGCAAGCAACGCAAAAATATCCGGGTAACGCAGACTTGGGCAAGCTCACCCGTTCCTGAGAGGCCTGTCCGAGCGCTGTTGCGGTTGCTGTTCGCCGTGGTTTCGTCATGCTTGTAGAAAACGCGAAAAAGCCGAAGCGTTTGGACAAGTCCAAACCCACGAAAAGCGGCCTTGCCGCTCTTTGCTTTCATGCTGCAGCGAAAGAACCCATTCAGTTTGTGCACAAATAAGCGCACTGAAAGGGGGTGAAAGCTTTCGGCTTGCGCGGCGTTCCGGCTTGAACCTGGAAACCTCAGTTGGACGGGGTAGAGTGTTCGGCTATGGAGCGTGAACGCCTGCAAGCTGTGCTTGCAGGCCGGAACAGGGCAACACGCAATGAGGGTGAAAGCCGGCAAGCTTGCGCCGCATGCGGCGCGCCGGTTTGAACGACTGCAAGCTGTGCTTGCAGGCCGGGGTGAATAGCTCTTCTATTCCAACGAGTTGCAACGCAGCCAGAACCGTGCAATCTGCCCCGTAGCGCACTCACCCGATGGGTGAAAGAGCGAAATTCACCCGTTTGATCAGCGACTAAGCGCACGGGCGGGGGTGGAAGCCGGCGGTTCTGCCGCAAGATGGATCGACCGGGAATCTGCTGACGCAAAAGAAACCGCTAAACGGACAGTGGCTCTACAAAGCCGCCGGCGCGTGGGCGCGCTGCCCGGTTAAACGCAGCGCACCAATAACACGGTGATGTTGTCCGAGCCGCCATGATCTAAGGCGGCCAAGATCAAGGTTTCCACCGTTTCCTGCACGCTGAGGCCGCGCGCAATAATGTCGCTGATCATCGTGTCTTCGACCTCTTCGGTAAGGCCGTCGCTGCACAACAACAGGCACTGACCGGGCTGCAAAGTGCCGCGCAGCGTTTCAATCTTCAGCTGGTCGGGCAGGGTGACGCCCAATGCTTGGGTCACCACATTCCGATGCGGATGAGTGCGCGCTTGGGCGGCGCTAATCGCACCTTGGTCGATCAGCTCTTGGACATAGGAGTGATCTTGCGATATCTGGCGTAGCGCCCCGTTCCAGATATACACCCGGCTGTCGCCCACCCATGCCACCTCATAATCATGGTGGCGCACGTGAACCGCAGCGACCGTTGTACCCATCGGCCGCTCACTGCGCTTTTCATTCGAATGTCGAATGATTTCTTCATCAGCTGACTGTATGGCACTCGCCAAAGCCTGCCCTTTTTGCACTTCGCGGATGACAACATCCCGCGCCAATGCACTTGCCACTTCACCGTGCTCATGACCGCCCATTCCGTCGGCCACCAGCCACAGACCCATGTCGGCGTCCGCGCAATAGGTGTCCTCGTTATGCTCGCGCCTAAGTCCAGTATGCGTCCCGTGTCCGAATTCGATCATGGTGCTCGGTCGCGCAATAACGACGGTCGATCGGCGCCGACGCTGTAGGCAAATAGCCTAGCGTCGGTCGGCGTGGAAAGCTCAAACCTATAATTTCGAGTATGCAAGTTGGGCCTCCCTCAGCGATAGGATGCCGTGCACTCGCTCGGCTTGCAACACACGGTTTGCACTCGTTAAACGGCAAACGGGACAAGGCGCAAATACAGGCCATCACATTGCGATAAAAACTCGACTTCGCGCACCTCATTTGAGCAAACCCATCCTGCAGCAAATCGCCCGGGTGCTTGTCGACAAGCCATCGCACCCGTATGCTCCCGCCCTCGCCGAGTCGACCCCGGCGTGCACAACCCACGATTATGGAGAGGTGGCAGAGTGGTCGAATGTACCTGACTCGAAATCAGGCGTGCGTGTAAGCGCACCGTGGGTTCGAATCCCACCCTCTCCGCCAATACTGAAGCCCAAGTGATTGATTACTTGGGCTTTTTTTGTGCCATAAATTTGGCTGTCCTAGACGTTTTTTAGGCAGCCATCCGAAGCGATCTCGGTGGCTCACGCTCTGGCGTCCGCAGCGTGACATCAACTTTGTTCTGCTTGAGTTTCCCCCAGCACGGCTCGATGCATGTCGTGAGGCTCAACCGCGTGCATTGTCGGGCTGAAAAAGAGCCCTCGCAATGACAATTTGCTCGGAGCTTCCCAAGTGTAGGGCGTCGTTACCGCGCTTGCCGAATAACAATTCACTCGTGCTATCCCACACATCGCAATCTGGACGTTCCGCGCGCTATCGTCGACGACGATTTCTGGAGCCCAACCATGACCTTCTTTGCTCTATTGCGCCGTCCTTTCACGCATGCCTTGTTGTTGACCTTGTTGCTGGGCGCTTGTGCGCAAGCGCCGGAACGGTCTGCACCTGCTGCCATCATCGCAACGCCGCCGGATACCAGTCAGGTGTTGACGTTGCCGGCGCAGCTGCCGCCGGTAGCGGCTAAAGTGGATCATTCGGTTGAAGGTCCGCGTGGTGGGCGCGCTGATCCGTACTTCTGGTTGCGCGATGACAGTCGTAGCAAACCGGATGTGTTGCAGCATCTGCAGGCTGAACACGCTTATTTCACGGCCGGGTTTGCAGCGCTGCGGCCGCTGCAGCAGCGCCTGTTTAAAGAAATGCGCGCACGCATCAAGGAAGACGATGCCAGCGTTCCGGTACTTGAGGATGGTTTTTGGTACTACACCCGCTTTGAGACGGGCAAGCAGTACCCGATTTTTGCCCGCCGCCAGGGTAGCTTGGACGCCCCCGAACAGATCATGTTGGACGGCAACCAGCGCGCTGAAGGCCACAACTTCTACCAAGCCGCGGATACCACGGTCAGCGAAGACGGCAAAATCATGGCGGTTGCCGAGGACTTTGTCGGCCGACGCGAGTACACCATCCGCTTCAAAAACCTGGATACGGGCACTTGGCTACCCGACGAGATCAGCGGCGTATCCGGCGAATCGGTGTTTGCTGACGATAATCGAACGGTTTTCGTGGTCGAAAAAGAACCGACTACCTTGTTGCCGTTTCGGGTTAAGCGCCATGTGCTCGGCACGCCGTACGCTAAGGCCGTCACCGTGTATGAAGAGAAGGACAACGCCTTCTACACCGGCATCTTCCGCAGCAAATCGGACCGCTATCTGGGCATTTACCTGGGCAGCACGCTGACCAGTGAGACGCGCTTGTTGCCAGCCGCTGATCCGACCGCTGATTTTCAGATCTATCTGCCGCGCGAACGCGGTCATGAGTATCAGGTGGACGACGCCGGTTCGCTGTTCGTGATTCGCAGCAACAAGGGTGCGGCGAACTTCCAGTTACTGACGGCGCCCGCGGTGATTCCCGCCGATCCAGCGAGCTTCAAAGCCTTATTGCCGCATCGTGCCGACGCGCTGATTCAAGGTATTGAGATGTTTGCCGATCGCGTCGTGATCAACGAGCGCTCTGGCGGTCTGAGCAAGCTACGCATCGTGCCGCTAAGCGGTGGCGAGGGCAGCTTGTTGAGCGCTGAGGAGCCCGCCTATGTGATGGATCTGGAACAGACACCAAGTTTGACGAGCGGCAAACTGCGCTACAGCTATACCTCGATGACCACACCCACCAGTGTCTTTGAGCTGGACTTCGCCAGCGGCGATCGTCGCCTGCTCAAGCGCGAAGCGGTGCTCGGCGATTTCGACTCCGCCAATTACGTGACCGAATTCCGCTTCGCGCCAGCGCGCGACGGCGCCAAAGTGCCGGTCTGGCTGCTCTATCGCAAAGGCACGGCGCTCGATGGCAGCGCGCCGCTTTACCAATACGCCTATGGATCCTATGGATCAAGCATGGACCCGGCGTTTAGGTCCAGCGTACTGTCGCTGGTTGATCGCGGCTTCGTGTATGCGATCGCCGCCATCCGCGGCGGCCAGGAGATGGGTCGGCACTGGTACGAAGACGGCAAGCTGCTGAAAAAGAAGAACACCTTCAATGACTTCGTCGACGTCACCGATTTTCTGGTGCAGCAGCGCTACGCCGCCAAGGACAAGGTCTTCGCCGCTGGCGGCAGCGCCGGCGGCTTGCTGATGGGCGCGGTGATTAACCAGGCGCCGGATCGTTATCGCGGAGTCATCGCCCATGTGCCTTTTGTCGACGTGATCAGCACCATGCTCGACGAATCCATTCCGCTAACCACTGGCGAGTTTGACGAATGGGGCAACCCCAAGGATGCGGTCTACTACGACTACATGCTGTCCTATTCGCCGTACGATCAAGTGCGCGCGCAGGCCTACCCGGCGCTACTGGTAACCACCGGCCTGCACGACAGCCAAGTGCAATATTTCGAGCCCGCCAAGTGGGTTGCACGTCTGCGCGAACTGAAGACCGACCACAATCCGCTGTTGTTTAAGGTCAACATGGAAGCCGGTCACGGCGGACGCTCTGGGCGTTTCAATCGCCTGGAAGAAACCGCTGAGGACTACGCGTTTATGCTCGGCTTGCTTGGCGAGCGCTAAGCCGCCGGTTTTGGGGCGGCGCTCTGCTGCGCACACCTGCTACCGACATTAGGTCCCTGCGGGAAGGGGTTATTTGGGGGTTCCTTTTTCTCCCGACATTAGGTCCCTATGAGACGAGACTTCTTTAGTCTCTAACCAGTTGAGTTTTGACAAAAGCTGCGAAGAAATCATCTTGCCGCATCCGTCGCCGGGACGATGTAGGCGCCCACTGCGGCCCCGACCACAAACCCTTGGGGCCCAAGGATCCCGCTGCTGACGGCGCCAGCTGCCAAACCGACGCTGGCACCGCCAATTGTTCCTAAGATCGCGTCTGCGCCGATGGTCGGGTTGCCGCGTGCCTCGGTGGAGTGATTCACTGCAGCCAGCGGCGGTTTGAATTCCTTTGTGTCAACGGGAAAGGAACTAATGTCCGCAATTAAGAAGCCCGAGTCGAGAAGGCGTGACAAGGCGTGTGCCGCGCCATCCGGACTACTGAACCGCCCAGTGACAATGGTTGTCATTTTTCTTCTCCGACGAGCCGAGATTCGGCTCGGGAAGGCTGTGCGTGTGACGGCAGCGCGTCTGCGCGGCAGCGCACCTTCGGTGCAGGTCGCGAACTCGTAGACCATCGACGTGAGCTGGCCGATGAAGTACGGCTTGCGACCTTCCGGCCGGCCTCGCCCCTGGTTGGCACCAGCATGCCGTCGCGCGACTCGTAGAGGGAAACACGGCACTCCCAAGGCAACATGAGTATGACCCCCTTACCCACGCTGGCACCGCGCGCATCGGCATGAACGGGGGTGATCAGCCCGACCACAGCATGGTGACCGGACCGTCTACCAGCGTGGCGTTGGCTGAATGCTCGTCCAGCGCCTCCCAGCGCACGCCCTGACTGGGTAAAAACGCGCTGGAGTAGCCCGCCATTTCGGCGAAGTAACGCAGCAGTTCGCCACGCGCGGCCTCGCGGCCGCCATGCAGCTTGGCCATCGTGAAGAGGCCGAGCATGGCGGCATACAACGTGCCTACGCCAGCTGTCCCGCACCTATGCGTACGACAGCGCGGCCAGACCCGGCAGCATAGCCACCCGGCCGTGCCACAGAAAACCCGGGCGGTGAGTGACTGCGCGCTGTGTGGAGGTGAAGGGTTTCCACTCCTCGCTACCGGAGGACAGGGCCGATAAGTTGATGGTGCCGGCAAGCTCGAAGCTCGCAGCGGCGATCACGGCTTGCCGTCCTGCAGCACCGCACGGAAATAACGCCGCACCGGCGCGGGCAGACTGTCGATCTCCCGCGCGTCGTAGCGGCTCGCCGACGTGGGCAGCCTAGCGGCTTCGAGCATTGCCATCTGCGCCTTTGTTGCGCCAGCCCGGCGTGAGCGGCCGAGAGTGCTCAGGCGAGAACCGACAGCCTGCGACGGCCTCAGCTCGCGACTTGCAACAAGTACCCCACGTAGAGCACATACGCGCCTAGCAAAAATGCACCGTTCCAGCGCGTGATCTTGAGACCCATCAGCATCATGGGCACCAGCACCAAGGCAAACGCGATCATCACCGGGATGTCGAGCCACATTAACGTTGGCGCGGCGGTCGGCAGCGGCGTGATGATCGAGGTGATACCGAGTACGCAAAGCACGTTGTAAATGTTCGATCCCAAGACGTTGCCGATGGCAATGTCGGCGTGGCCGCGGTACGCCGCCATGACGCTGGAAGCCAACTCAGGCAGCGAGGTGCCGATGGCAACAATGGTGAGCCCGATCACCAGTTCGCTCATGCCCCACATTTTTGCCAGCGTCACCGCCGCGCCTACGCAAATGTGGGCGCCTGCCATCAATCCGATCAAGCCGGCGACGATCAGGCCGATCGTCCATCCAAGCTTGCGGTTGGTTCTGGGATTCTCCTGCGCGAACTCCTCCTGGACGACTGCCGGCTCGTTCTTCGAGGACTTCAACAGGTAGAGCATGAACGCGGCGAATGCGCCAAGCAGAATGAAGCCTTCCCAACGCACCAATTGGCCCATACTTGCAAGGCCCCAGAGCAGAAAGCTCACGCCGATTACGATCGGCAGTTCGACACGAACCATGCGCAGTTGCACGGCCAGCGGCGCGACAAGCGCCGCGAGTCCCAAAATGACGCCCACATTCGCGATGTTCGACCCGACCACGTTGCCGATCGCGATGTCCGTATTGCCATTGACCGCAGCGCCGATGTTGACCGCCAACTCGGGCGTGGATGTTCCGAAACCGACGACCACAAGGCCAATGACGAACTGGCTGATACCAAACCGTTCTGCAACCGACGATGCGCCTTTGACAAAAAAATCGGCGCCCACCACCAGGATCGCTACGCCAACGACGAGGAGAAGAATTTGCAGGAGCATGGGAGACGGGTCGCCAAGCTAGGGACGCGAAGGCTAGCAGAAGGCCTAGCCCGCAAGTTTCATGAATTCGCGCGATGATCGCGCAGCATATTGGTTGTACAAAGGATTTCCCGAGGGAGTGCGATATCGGGCTATACAGCCGACTGAGGAAAATTCCTTGCGGCATGCGCTGAAGATTGTCGTCTGACTGGCTTTAACGGCGGCGCATGCCTCGCAGTGAACCCCTCGTGCAACTCAATGATTCGTCATTGCGAGGCCTTCGACGCGACAGCGGCAGCGGCCGTGGCAATTCAGAGACGTTGGCGGTGGCTGGAGGGAACGTCCCTTTATTGCCGCGGTCGCTAAGGCTCCTTCGCAATGACGAGTCTGGTGGGTTCAGGTGCGCAGTTTCCGACGGGATCTTAAGGTCTCTGGTCTCTCTCTGTGGCCGCATCGAGATCGGTGGAGAAAATGCGGACGGTGCTTTCCGAGGCATCCGCGTCGAGGCGAGTATCACGCGTCCCAACACAAGCTGAGCTCGGCTGATCTGCCAGCAGGTGGGTTTCTTGCTGGCTCCAAGCCTTGCTCTCGACCTAAATCAAGGGTGACCCATCGGTTTGACTCGCACCCTTGATGAGCATCAAATCAGCGCGAGCTAGATGCAAGTAACATGAACCTAGAGTCTGGACCCTGCGATTTGCTGACCAGGGTGCACGCGTTGGCCGCAGTGGTGAGCGCCGGCGACGCCGCCATGTTCGCGCGAGGGCTATTCCGTTGGCAGCGTGCGGCTGCGGGTTTTGGTGCAGATGACCAAGCATCGGCATTTGAGACCGCACTGGTGCTCAACCGCATGCAAGAAGCCGGAATCGCCGCCGATCCGCGAGTGGCTGCCGCTGAAACCTATCTGGGCGGGCAACAACGCAGCGAAGGAAGTTGGGCCGGTAGCGTTTCGGCGACCGCCGAATCGATACTCTGGTTTGTCT
>CAZLSB010000192.1:0-8024 GCA_964561825.1 uncultured Xanthomonas sp. | reverse complement strand
AACCTAAGCCGGACCAGCCGGAACCAAACACACAAAAGTCTTCGCATGATTTGTCAAGACTGAATTGCCTAGTGACTAGAAACCTCAGTTGACCGCTGCACAGTTCTCACCACCCATAACCTTACACTCTACCCCGTCCAACTGAGCTCTCTCGGAATACTAGGGGCGAAGCCCTGGAGAGCCCCGGAGCCATACCAGCTTGGGGCAACGCCCCAGGTTTCAGGACAACAAAAGCCAAGGGCTGAAAGCCCGCCCTTGATCAGTTTGGCGTTGGCAACCTGGGCCGTTGCCCCAGGCCGTTACGGAGGCGCGCCTTTGGCGCTGAAATACAGAGAATCGAGCGGGCGCTGGTTAGGTATCCCATCATCCTAAGCCGGACGAGCCGGAACCAAACACACAAAAGTCTTCGCATGACTTGTCAAGACTGAACTAGTAAGCCAGCAGAATCATGGTGCTATGGGTATTTAGAAGCGGTCAACTGAGGTTTCTAGGGTCATGGGCAGGCCGCGGCGAACCAACGCCGTGACTGGACTGCCAAGCGCGCATGACGTTCGAGTATTGTTACTGCCCTCCGCAGTGCGCGCCGCAATAACGAATTACCCTACGATGATCGATGGTCGAGGGAAAAACTGCGATCGCAGACCGAACCCCCCCAAACGCCGGCTCTGGTCGGTCGGCGCTGTGCGCTGACGCTTTTTCTGGATTGCCTGGGGCTAGATCAAGCGTCCATCAGCGCTGCGCACACGCGCTGCAGGCGCGCCAGCACTTCGGCAGCGACACGATGCACTTCCGGTTCGCTGGTGATTTGCATCACCGCAACGGGGTCCAAGAAAGCGACAACCATGCGCCCGTCCGCTTCTTCGCGCACCACGATGTTGCACGGCAGCAACAAACCGATATCGGCATCCGCGCGCAAGGCCCGATGCGCGAGCCCAGGATTGCAAGCGCCAAGAATCCGATAGGGCTGGCCATCCACACCCAACTTGGCCTTCATCGTCGCTTGAATGTCAATATCAGTGAGAATGCCAAAGCCCTCGGCGTGCAGCGCATTCGCCACCTTTTCCAAAGCCTGGAGAAAATCAACACCCTTCAATACGCAGTGAAAACTGTAAGCTGCTTTCGTATCGGTATCGCTGCTCATAAATTGACCCCGCTATAAGCCGTTATGCCATTCAGCAGAGCATCGCGATTCGGTGGCGGCAGTCTCTGTCCGCTGGCGCACATAAAAGTCCGTCGAGAGCAACGCCGACCACGCGGTCATGTTGGCGTTGCTCTCGCGGATGCTTGCAAACTGAATCGGTCAGCGGAAGCCGCTGAAGCGCGGCGGCGATGGAAGCACAGCGTATGGCGACGACCGGTGCAGATGACGGCACCCGGCCACGCGCTGCAATCGTGACCGGCGGCGGTCGCGCGATCACGCTGCGCTTGCTGCGCGACTCAGCGGTCGTTGTCGTCGGCCGCAGTGCCGCTGATCTGGATGCCGTTTGCGCCGACGGCCACCGTGCGGGCGGTCAGGCACTGCCTTGCATTGGCGATGTTGCCGACCCGGCGACAGCCGCCGCCGTTATCGATCTGGTCCGATCGCGCGGGTGGGCGCTTGGACACTTGGTTTGCAACGCCGGACTGGGCAAAGCCGGCCCCACCGCGGAGTTCGATCCTGCCGTTTGGCGGGGCTGAAAAGCCAACAGAAACATAGTGCTATGTGTATTGAGAAGCGGTCAACTAAGGTTTCTAGGATCATCACCGGCGAAGTCAGTTTGGGCCGCGGCAGCGCAGTGCTTCGCGAGCTCGAACCAGACCTCTTTTGGCGGCACATTGCACTACAGGTCGGCGCCGGCTGCATCCTGATCGTTGTTGGCCTACTGTACCGGCCGAGCGATGTTTGATCACTGTTGCATAGCGCGTGCGGCGCGACGCGAAACCTAGGAAGATTTCCAGTGGACCCAAAAATAACAATGCAGTGTCCGTCTTCGTCGGCGTTCTGATGATGGCTGTCTCAGCAACCGCAATTGCGCGGATGGCTGGCTTCAGCGCCCACGGGTGGCTCATGATGAGCTTTGGAGTTGGCGTGCTTATCCTGTCGCAGATTCAGGTACGCAACCTGCGCCGCGAGCTGCAAGAACTCGAACGCCGGCTCCTGGAAAAAGCAGGCAGCGCCAATTAACCTAGAAACCTCAGTTGGACGGGGTAGAGTGTGCGGTAAAGGTGGTGCAGGGCAAGGCGCAATGAGGGTGAAAGCCGGCAAGCTTGCGGCGCGCAGGCTTGAACGACTGCAAGCTGTGCTTGCAGGCCGGGGTAAATGGTTGTCATTCCAACGAGTTGCAACGCAGCCGTGTCCCGGCTCGCAAGCTGTGCTTGCGTGCGTTCGAACCGGCGCGCCGCAAGCCGCCGGTTCTCACCCCCCAGAACCGGGCGTGCTGCGCCGGCACGGAATTTCCAGTTCACCTATTTGGTGAACTGATCAAAGTTCTGAAAAGTCAAAAGAATCATCGCGTTACGGGTGATAGGAAGCGGTCAACTGAGGTTTCTAGGTTTAATGATTTGCTGCGCCGTGCTGATCAAGCACTTTATGCGGCCAAAACCGGTGGTCGAAATCGCCGCGTGATCGCGGGCAATAGGACGCAAATGTTTTGGCGCATGGCGCTGGCCAGTTAGCCGCCATTGTTGTTCCGCGGCTCAACAAGAGTGGCTAAGTGCCTGCCAGCAAAGCACTCTTGGGCTTGTCCACACAAGCTGTGGATAACTCTGTGGATGGGCCAGTGGACAGGCTCAAAAAAGCCCGTCCTGACGCGCCCGCGACCGCACTGGACAAACTCTGCACGATTTTAATAAATCTTTATATATCAATGTCTTAAAAAAATCCGATGGGCCCGGTTTCACACGCCTGAAACACCACAGAAAAACAACACCAAGCTGTGCACAATGCAATTTCAACCGACCTGATTTGACGCTTGTCAAGACCTCAAGGCGCCATTCCCCCAACAAAAAACGGCCGGGTTTCCCCGGCCGTTTTTGGGTCCACGTCGTAGCGGCGAAAAGCCCTACTTCGCTTCTTTTTCCATCAGCTTGTCAACCAAACCGGCCGGCACTTCGGAGTAGTTGTTGAACTCCATCGTGAAGGTGCCGCGACCGCGTGTGGCGGAACGCAGATAGTTGATGTAGCCAAACATTTCCGCCAGCGGCACGAAGCCGTGAACGAAGGCCTGCATGCCCTTGGTGCCCTGATCGGTGACCTGACCACGACGACGATTCATATCGCCAATCACGTCGCCTAGGAACTCAGATTCGGTCACCACTTCGATGCGCATCATCGGTTCGAGCAGCCGGGGCTTGCTCATCCTGTGTGCTTCACGGAAACAATGGCGACCGGCGATTTCGAAGGCCAGCGCGGACGAGTCGACGTCATGGTATTTGCCGTCGATCAAGCGTGCCTTGAAATCCAACACTTCATATCCGGCAATCTGACCGGCGCGCGACTCCGTTTTGACGGCGAACTCCACGGAAGGAATGAACTCGCGGGGGATGCGGCCACCGACCACTTCATCGACGAACACCACACCGGTACCCGGCTCACCCGGCTCAAACACCATCTTCACTTCGGCGTACTGGCCGGAACCACCCGTCTGCTTCTTGTGGGTGTAGATGTGGTCAACCCGGTTGCCAAAGGCTTCGCGGAAGCTGACCTTGGGCTTGCCCATATTGGCCTCAACGCCCAGTTCCGAGCGCATCCGGTCAATGGTGATTTCCAGATGCAACTCACCCATGCCGCGCAATACCGTTTCGCCGGTTTCCGGGTCCACGTTCAGACGCAAGGAAGGATCGGCCTTCGCCATCTTGTAGAGCGCGGCCGACATCTTGTCGATATCGTCGCGGGTCTTGGCTTCCACCGACACGCTGATCACCGGATCAGGAAAGCGCATACGCTCCAACAACACCGGGTGCTGCAGGTCGGTCAGCGAATCACCCGTCTCGGTGTCCTTCATCGACACGAACGCGCAAATGTCACCCGCGCGAACTTCGTCGATGTCCTTGGTGGTATTCGCTTGCACTTCGACGATACGACCGACGCGCTCTTTTTTGCCACGCGTGACGTTCATCATCGTGTCGCCCTTCTTGATCACGCCGGAATAAATGCGCGTGAAAGTCAGCGTGCCAAACTGATCGTTGATCACTTTGAACGCCAGCGCGCGCACCGGTGCGTCGTCGCGCACTTCCTGCTTGCCGATGATGTTGCCGTCCAGATCGACCATCGAAATACCGCCGTTTTCACCGGGGTACGGCAGGTAGTCGACCACGGCGTCGAGCAACTGTTGCACGCCTTTATTCTTAAACGAACTGCCACACAGCACCGGAATCAGTTTGCCAGACACCGCGCCAATGCGAATGCACTCTTTCAGCTTCATCTGGTCGAACTCACCGGTTTCAACGTAATGCATGAAGGCATCATCGTCCATGGCCAGCGCCGATTCGATCAACTCCTTGCGCAATTGCGGCAACTTGTCCATCCATTCGTCATCGCGGGTGACGGTGAATTTGAAGCGCGCGCGAACTTGATCAAGCGGCACGACTTCCCATTCGCTGTCTTTGTCGCTGGACTGCCACACGTACGCGGCGCCTGCGACCAAATCGACCATGCCAACAAACTCATCCTGACTGCCCAGCGGAATCTGGCAGAGCAATGCGTTAGCGCCAAGACGCTCTCTGATGCCCTTCACGCAATGCGCGAAGTTCGCACCGATGCGGTCCATCTTGTTGACGTAACACATACGCGGCACGTTGTACTGATCAGCCAGACGCCAATTGGTCTCGGTCTGCGGCTCGACGCCCGCCACCCCGTCAAACACCACGACCGCGCCGTCAAGCACGCGCAAGGAACGATTCACCTCGATGGTGAAATCGACATGTCCCGGCGTATCGATCAGATTGATGTGATAACCCTTCCACTCGGTCGAGACGGCGGCGCTCTGAATCGTGATGCCGCGCTTCTTTTCCTGCTCCAGGTAATCCGTCGTGGTGCTGCTCTTGCCGTCCTTGGTGTCGTGGACGTCGATGATCTGATGCTTACGACCCGTGTAATAAAGCACGCGCTCAGTGGTCGTGGTTTTTCCCGCGTCGATGTGCGCAATGATCCCGATGTTGCGGTAGAGCTTGAGCTCTTTCTGCCTGGCCATGTTCTAGTCTCTTGATTTAAAGTTCTTTCGGCCCGAAAAAGCCGCACCCAGATGGCGCCGTCTCTTCGGAAAATACTGCGCAACCGGCAAAGGTCACGATCCCAACTTGCGCGACCCGCCTGTGATTGCTAGACAGGCGCGTTGCCAACAATGCCGATCGCAGCGGACCAAACCTGGACGGGTTTGCGTCACTGGCAGCCGACCATTATCCACGAAGCCTGAGGTTTGCAAGTTCAGCGGATACGGTGATGGGCAACACCCGCTTTTCTGCGGGTCGCGAATGCTACCGCTGGCAACGACCTGAATGACAGAGGCAAGCCGCCAAATATCAGTGTTCGTTCAACAAAGTGGCCAAGAAACGGTCTAAATCTATTGCGACGGCTGTCGCTACGACAGCGCCAGTCATCGGGTGCGAATCAAATTGATGTGGCGTGACTTGAACTGCCGTTTCGGCGGCGATGTGCTGAACCGTATCCCGAGCCTGCGAAGCCTCCGTAAACCGCAGGCACACGAGGACTGCCCGGTGCTAGTGCAACTTAGCAGCCTGTCGGGCTTTCCTCGCGAGTGCGCCGGAAGTCCTTTTTGGCGATCGTTCTCTAACCATTCTCGGATTGATTTTGAAGGCTTGCGCTCTACTTTCGAGTCTGCGCTATGCCAAAAGGCCGTCTGGCCCTTCGGGTTGCGCGTCTGGATGGCATCTGCTGAGTTGCGACGCTTAAGCAATGGAAGAGCCATTGCCTGCGCGCCGCGCCTTGCAGCCATCCGCTTAAGCCTCACAACGCATCTCGCCCAGTGGTCGCGCAAGTCCACCCTCGATTTTCCAAGTCTGATAGATTGCTATGACTATTTATTTACATTGCAGATGAAAAAGGTGGAATTGCCACGGTTTTAAGTCCACATACAGCCCTTGCTGAAATAATTCATCGGCATTGCGCTCATAGCTTTCCCCGGATAATACATCGTCCAAACGACAATGATCGCCGTGTAACTCGTACCAAGGCCCGTGGATGCCCGCTTGTGCGGCGCGATCGGCGTAATTAATCACCACCAGATAGCGTTCATCGCCTTTACTCCAGCTCCACGTCAGAATCTGCTGGCAACTTTGGTTATCTGGCCAGCCGCGCCTTTCGCATAAACGCCATTCGCCGCTGCGGAAAACCTCCCGGTGGGTTTGTTTCAGCAAACGCGAATAAAATGCGAGCAAATCCAAATTGACCGGCTCTACCGGTCGCCGACTCAAAAATACCGGCAAGCGCACTCGCATGCCCTGAAATTGACCTTCATGCAGCAAACGTGCGCCGGGCAGCGTCAGCACCGCCAGCGCGGCGGCGCGGCCTTGCAAAGACGGAAAGGCTTGCGTGGCGCGCGGCTCATCATGGTTTTCGATAAATCGGACCATGCGCTGCTGATAGGCCGTATCGGCCAGCAAATGTTGGCGCACGGTTTCGGCAGCACCATGTTCCATGCGGTCATAGAGTTTTTTGTCGTAACAGAAATCAAAGCCTTGCTGCTGCAATTGCCATTCCAAATCCCAATAGGCTTCAGCGATGAACTTAAACTCTGGTCGTTGCGATTTAATCGCCGGAATCAGGATCCGCCAATAATCTTCGCTGGGCTTAGCTCCAACCCGCGCACCCCAGGTGCGCTCGAAAACCTCATTCAGCATCAACATCGCCATATCACAGCGAATCCCATCACATTGGTCGGCGATGTCGGCTACCGTTTCTATCGCGGCTTGGCGCAAGCCCGCACTGAATGCGTTGACCTGCAAAACATCCGGCCACGCCGGAAAATACGGATCACGACCACACGCAAATATCTGGCCGTCGGCCTCAATAAAGGCAGCAGGATCGCGCTGTGCTTCATCGGCATGGCCAGTCACCATGTACTCCGGATGCTCTGTCACCCACGGATGGTCCGGCGCCACATGATTGGGCACAAAATCCAAAATGAGACGAATGCCGCTGGCCGCCAGTTGCGCACGCGCCACGGCTAAACCTTGCGGCCCACCGAGTTGTTCAGCGACGCGATAACGCCGCACGCAATACGGCGAACCGACATTGTCGGCCGCGGAAAAATCCGCCAGTGCGCGCTGAAAGTCCTTCAACAAGCCGGGATTACGCATCGAAATGGCGATTCCAGCCGGGCTGCGCTCCCACACGCCCATGAACCAGATCGCATCAAATCCCTGTTCAGCAATCGCCACCCACTCTTGTTCAGGCACGCTACTCAGATCGAGCTGCCGTTGGTATTTGCGGCTCAAATCACCCAGCCAAACCCAGGTGTTGATTTCGTAGATCACCGGATACTTGGACCAGCTTTTCATACTCTCCCCTCCCGCGCGGCGTGAATGGCATTAATGATGGCTCACCCATACGGGTGCGAGTCAAAGTGATGTAGTGATCCAAACGTGGGTCAGGGCTCCGACAGGCTGCTCTTCTCCATGAGCCGATATCGTACGTCATTGAACCTCAGTTGATCGCTTTCGAGTGGCGTAGCTCGATGATTCTTGTGACATTTCAGCAGATTGACTGGTTCACCATTTGGGTGCGTGCGCTACGGGGCAAATTGCGCGGTTCTGGCCACGCATGGCTGCGTTGCAACGCGTTGGAATGGAACAACCATTCGCCCGGTCTGGCGCCGTAGCCGCCTGCCGTTCCAGCCGGCGCGCGGCATGCCGCGCAAGCTTGCCGGCTTTCACCCCCAGCCGCCAACGTCCCTAGCTTGCCGCGGCCGTCGCCGCTGTCGCGTCGAAGACTTCGCAACGACGAATCAGTGAGTTAGGTGATGGGTTCATGGAGAGTCCCGGTCGCCCCGGCGCGCTTATTCGCGCATCAAACTGAGTGGGACTTT
>CAZLSB010000191.1:0-8081 GCA_964561825.1 uncultured Xanthomonas sp. | reverse complement strand
CGCGCGGACCGCGCGCCAGGCTTCTGCCAGGCAAGTGAAAACGGCTGAGTAGCGGCAAACGGATCGCCCAAACCCGGAACATTAAAACCGGAATGCCGAATCCAACCGCCTTCGGCGGAGCGCGCCGCTTCGATCATCGACCAGGTGTTGGATGAATCAGTCGCGGCTGATGCGGAAAACGACAATGTTGCCATTAGTGCCACTTGCAAAACCGCAACTCTAAACATGGACGATATCCACCTGAAGGTCGACTGAAACTAGCACGGCCCTGCAAAATTGACAGGTACACAAGTGTTAATTCGGATGTTTCGGCGCGTACGGCAAATCATCCTAGAAACCTCAGTTGACCGCTTCTAAATACTCCGCATGCTTGTAGGTTCAACAACCTCCGAGTCTGCGTGTGCTGCCTCTTCGTGATTTGCTGCTGGTGTTGGTGATTTGCCTCGCGTGGGCGGGCAATTTTTTGGTTTCGGCTGCGGCGCTGGCCCATTTTCCACCGCTGGTGTTCACCACTTTGCGGCTAGTCGTGGTGCTGGTTTTTCTGCTGCGTTATCTACAGCCGGTGCCGCGCGAACTGCGTGGGCGACTCATCGTGGTGGCTTTGTGCAATGGTGCGCTGCATTTTTCATTCAACTTCTGGGCGATTGCCGAGGCCGGCGACATCAGTTCGGTGGCACTGAGCCTGCAGAGCTATATCCCGATGACCGCATTACTTGCTTGGTGGTTACTGGGTGAGCGGCCAGCGCGATCCACAGCACTGGGCATTGTGGTGGCCTTTGGCGGTATAGCTGTGCTCGGCTTTGACCCGCTGGTTTTGGATGCGCCGCTGGCGCTTGGTTTGTCACTGATTGCGGCAGCGACTTTAGCGCTCGGCACCACGCTATTGCGCAGTATCGGCGGCTTGCATACCTTTCAGTTGCAGGCCTGGACGGCTGCAATCAGCTTGCCGCCTTTGTTACTGGTCGCGGTCCTCAGCGAGCCGATCAGCGTGAGCTTGTTCAGCACCGCGAGCTGGCGAGATTGGGGCGGCGTTTTGTATTCGGCAGTGGCCGCATCGCTGGTCGGGCATGGTTTGCTGTACGTGCTGTTGCAGCGCCACCCGGTCGCCCAGGTGACGCCGTTTTTGCTGTTGACGCCGGTTTTTGCGGTGGCGCTCGGTGTGCTGTTCTGGGGCGATCGGCCAGGGCCGCGTTTACTGCTGGGTGGCGCGCTGGTGCTCGGTGGCGTGTTGATCGTGGCAGCGCGCGGCGCCTGGAAGCGCCGCGTGGCGCCTTAGGCATAGCCTCCCCACACCGCGCCGACCACGAAAACCGCCGACAGACCGAGCATCCAGGCCATCCAAACGGCAATGAAACGCGCCCACTGCAGCCAGTCGATGCGCGCGGCGCCAAGCACGCCCATCAGCGTCGCGGAGGTCGGCACCAGGATATTGGTCAAGCCATCGCCCAGTTGGAAAGCCAGCACGCTGACTTGGCGAGTGACGCCGAGCAAATCGCCGAGCGGCGCCATGATCGGCATAGTCAGCGCTGCTTGACCGGAGCCTGAAGGCACCAGAAAGTTGATCGCCGACTGTAGTAGCAGCATGAATGTTGCGGCAACGCTGGCTGGCAGCCCTTCCAAGGCGTGCGCCAAGTGGAAGAGCAGCGTATTGAGCACCGCCGGTTGCTCCGGATCGGTGCCACCGAGCAGCAGGATCAGCGATTTAGCCAATGCCACGACCAGCACTACGGGCAGCATTTGCGCGGCGCCGTCACGAAAGGCGTCCGCCAGTGCGTTGGCATCCAAACCTGGGCGGCGCCCCAGCCAGGCGATGAAACCTGCGGCCAGCGCCATCGCGAAAAACTGCGCGGCGAGTTCCGGCAAAAAATACTGGCGCTGGGTGACGCCCCAGATCACCCAACCCATGCTAAGCACCAGCACCAGCATCACGCCGATGTCGGCGCGGCTAGCGCGTTCCAGCGTCAATTGCGCTTGCGCGGCCAGAGTGCTGGGTGAGCGCCGCGTGCGCAGCGCATAGCGCAGGGTCAGTAGCGCGCCGAGCGTGGTAAATACGCACCACATGGCCACCCGTAAACCGGCGCCGGACACCGGCGGCAGTCCGGCCACGCCTTGCGCGACGATCACACTGAATGGATTCATCCAACTGGTGGCAAAGCCGATCTGCGTGGCGACGTAGGTGACCAGCACCACGCTGATCGCGTCTAAACCTAAGCGCGCGAATATCGGCAGCAGCAACAACACGAAGGGGATAGTCTCTTCACCCATGCCAAAGATGGCGCCACCCAGTGAGAACAGAAAAAACAGGCCGGGAATCAGGATCGGGATACGGTGCTCGAAACGGCTGATGAAACCGGCCAACGAGCGGTCGATGGCGCCGGTGCGCATCAGCACGCCAAAGCTGCCACCGAGCACCAGCAAAAAGGCGACGATGCCAACTGCGGAACCAAACTTGTCACCAGCGACCAAACCCTCGAATGGCAGGTTCAACAGGCCTAGTTGGCCACCCTCGGCAAACAGCGGCACGGCGGTGGCATCGCCGCTGCGCTCGTAACTGCTCAGCTCGACCGACACCTGGCGCGAGCCCGGCTCTTTCACGACTTCGGCAAATCGACCAGGCGGGGTGAACGCCACAACCATGGCCACCAATAGTGCGACGATGCCAAGAATGAGCAGCGTGTCGGGGGCTTTCATGCCAGCGGATGCGGGCTGCGGTGCGTTCATGGCTGTTGTCCCTGGTCTGCTTGCATAGTGCTCGGTGGAAACTCCCAGATGCGCGCGCCCGGCGTGCTTGCTGCACACACCTGACCGGCGTTGCGCAGGCGTCCGGCCGATTCCAGGCGCAATGGCAGCGCAGGGCGCTGATCTGCGGCGAGCAGTGCGTCGCGCAGTTCGGTGGTGCCGGCGCGCAGCGTGCGTAGCGCGATCGGCGCCTCGCAAGTACGCGTTTCTAGCGCGCCGGGCCACAAAAAATCAGCGCCTGCGCGGTAGCGTGACCACAGCAGCCGGCGCTGATCCAAGCGCTGCAGCAGCGTGACGCCAGCGCGCCCGATCACCCGTGCGCGCCACTGGTCGCCGCTGCGATCCAGCCGCAGTGCGGTGTTTTCATCAATCCCCGCACCCAGCGTAGTGCCGCTATCTAACAGCAGACGAGCCAGGCGATATTCGCGGCCACGCTCGGAAAAATGGGTATCCAAAACTCCCAGCGGAAAGCTGCCGAGGCCGCCGCCGGGGTGCATCAGCAGCGCATCTGGATCGACACCAGCGCAGACCGCCGCTGCGGCACAATCAGGGTCAGGCGGCAGCTGCGACCAGGCCTGCGCAGCATCGCTCGGCACGGCCGGACCGCTCACCAGCATCACCCCAGGGCTGGCGGCTTGCACGGCAGTGCCGGCACTGGTGCCGGCTAGCACCAGCGTGCCCGCTTCCAGCCGCTGTCGTAGTAGCAGCAGTTCCGGCGACGGCGTGCCATCGGCGTTGTACCAAGCGGCGCGGGTGAAACTCTGATCGCCACCGTTGAGGAACAGCCCATCGGCCCAGGCGATATCGGCGCGCAGCCGCGCGTGATCGCGGCAGGCATCCTGCAGTTCCTGCGCGCGCAGCGCATGCAAACGGGTACGATCCTGCGCACCCCAGCGCTCACCGCGCAGACGGTCCAAGCGGCTGCAATCGGTGTCTGGATTGGCCTGCGCCGCACGCAGCGCATGATCGAGCGGCAACCAGCGTACTTGCGCGCCGGCCTGCTCGAACAACTGCAGATAGAAATGAATAGCGTCATAAGGATCGCGACTAGACGCCGTGCTGACCAGGATGCGCGGCGGTTGCCGACCAGAGGCGCTGCGCGCCATCGCGATGAATTCGCGGAAGATGACGGCACCAGAATCCGCCGTCGAATCTTCGAAAGCCACGCGCTCAACGCTGGGCGCGCGCTGCAGCGCATCAAAAATGCGCGATTGCTCGAAATCGGCCAATTCGGTCCACGCCCGGCCGCGCTTGCTAGATTGCAGCGCCGCCTGCAGGGCATCGGCACTGAAGTCCTGCGCGCCGGCTTTGGCCAGCCGCTGCAACGCGGCAAGGATGCGCTTACGCGCCAAGCTGCGCTGCGGCTGCCACCAAGCCGCAGCAACGCGCTCAAGACCAGCTGCATCCACACGATACTGTGCCGCCAGCGGCGCCGGCCCTGGCACCCGCCCAGCAACACACGCTTGCGGCGAGATATTGCTGCACACCGGCACCGCTCCGCCGGCCAGCAACAGGCGCGGGCCGTCAGCGAGCGCGCCGCCGCCCAGCAGGCAAAAGGCCCATGCGCAAAGGCAGCGCATCACCGGCCGCTGCCGCTGACGCATTCCAGATACGCTTCGTACACCGGTCCACCGTCATGCAAGCCGATGTGCTGCCCGGCGCGCAGACCGTGCGCGTGCAGGGCGTCGCGCCACACCGCTGCGCTAGGCGCAATTTCGCCGATCGCCGCTTGCGTCTGCTCCTGCAACACGGAGACCACCAGCGGATGGCGTGGCAATAGCGCGGCAACGTGGGTTTGCCAGAGACTGCCAAAACGTGCCAGGGCCTCATCAACGTCGCCCGCATAAAAGTACCGACCTAGGCCATTCCAGAACGGCGCCGAGCCATCTGCGCTACGCGGTCCCGGCAAGCCGGCGATCACGCGAGGCAAATCGCCCGCGCCGCGCGTGCCTTGTTGAAGCCAGCGCAGCGCGGCGCCGACCAGCGCCGACGCTAAGCGGGCGCGCACTTCGCTATCCAGATGCCTAGCCAATGCGAAATCGCTGATCTCAGCCGCAGCGGTCAGATCATTGCCAAGCAGCAGCGTGCGTTCGCGACGGAACATCGCCAGTTCGCTGGCGGCGTGCACCCGACAGCCGACGTGAAACCAGAAGCGCGGATGCTCCAAGCCCACCCGCCGTTGCACACGCAAGCACGCCAATGGCTGCGATTCGATCACCGCCACCAGCAGTTGCTCCTCATTGCTGTTAGCCAAATCGATCGCCACCAGTGCCCAGGCAGGCAAGAGTTGGGTTAAGTGCGGCAGATCTGCGATCTGCGCTGCGCGAACGGTGATCTCACTCATTAGCGTGGCTCCGGCGTGTCGAGGGCGGCGACCCGCAGCGCCGCGCCGGGGCTGACGCCCAGCGCGGACAGCGTGCGTGGGTCTAGCGTGATGTCGTCCGCACTCGTGCTGGCTTGCACCAGCACGGCGCGGAAGTGCTCACGCTCGCCGTTGCAGACCAACTGCCAGCCGCCGTCGGTGACGGTGCCGGTAGCCGCCGTCAACAGCCGCGCCCGGTTGACCGTTTTTAGCATCGCCAAGCGCTCCTGCACGGTCGGGCCGCCGTCAAAAATATCGAGATAAGAATCGGCATCGAATCCCTCGTCGAGCAGGATCGAGAACGGCAATTCGGCGATCGGGTGCAACTGGCCGATGGCGAACTGCGCCTCTTCCGGCAGCAGCGGCACATAGATCGGCGACAGTGGCATCAAATCGGCGATGAAGGCCTTGCTGCGCCCGCCGGTGAGCTGTTCAATGGTCGGGTAATCCATGCCAAAAAAGCGCCGTCCCACGGCATCCCAGAACGGGCAACGTCCGGCGTCATCGGCCATCCCAGCGCTTTCAGCGGCGACGCGCTCGGCGAAGCGTTCGGCGTGCTGCGCAATGAACAGCAGGCGCGCACGTGACAGCAGCTGCGGCGCCAGCGTGTGTTCGTAGGCGGGGTCGATATGAAAGCTGATAAATAGCGTGACGTCGGTGAGGTCATGGCACAGATGCAGCGTGTGGATACGCGTGGACACACCGAGCACGCGGCTGCTGTGCACCACGAATTCGTTGCGATAGCTATAGAAACGATCGCTAAAGCCGGCCCGCGCCGCGATGCCACTGATGCCGATCACGCCACCGGCGTCTAAATCTTCCAACGCGAACAGGTAAATCTCCTCGCCGCTGGCGTCCTCGGTGGCGAAGGCATGCATGGAACGCTGCAGCCGATCACTCAAAAAGGCGCGATCAAAGGGCAAGGTGGTGATACCCACCGGGCTGGCGGCGGCAAAACGCTCCAGCGCCGGCAAATCGTCGGCGTGGCAGGGGCGCAGCAAAAAGCGCGCTGGGGGAACAGGGCTTAGGGTCATGTGCGCTCCTTGCGGAAATCGAGAATTTCGCCGGACGCGGGCGTCACGGCAGGCGGGGAATCGCGCCACGCAGCGGCGCGCACGCTGCGTTCGTCGCGTGGCGTGCGCGCGTAGACGTTGCGGTAGGCATTGGAGAAATGCGCGCCAGAGGTAAATCCGCAGCTCAGGCCGATCTGTAAAATCGATTGGCTGGATTGCTGCAACATGCGCTGGGCGCGCTGCAGGCGTTGTTCCAAGTACCAGCGCGAGGGCAGCGTATCCAGATGTTGTTTGAACAGGCGTTCCAGCTGGCGCCGCGACACGCCAACCAGCCCGGCGATATCTTCGGTCGATAAGGGTTCGCCCAAGTTAGCCTGCATCAGCGCCACGGCCTCGGCCAGCTTGGCACTGCCACCGGCACGCGCCGCGACGGTTTCGGACTGCCGCTCGTGCTCCTGGCGCAGGCGTTCCAGTCCGAAGTGTGCCAGCAACTGCAACTGCACACGGTCGCCAAAGCGCTGGCCAAACCAGCGGATTAGCAGTTCGATCGCCGCGCTGCCGCCAGCGCTGCTCCAGCGATTGCGGTCGTGCACATGATGCGCGGTAGACACCATCGCGCGCGGCAAGGCCGTCGCCAGCTCCGCGGCGTACAAGGCCTGCACGCAACAACGATAGCCATCCATCAGGCCGGCCTGCGCCCACCACGCGGCGCCGCAGCCGATGCCACCGATGACACCACCGCGCCGATCAATGGCGGCGCCTACGCGGCCCAAACTTTGTTTGGTCCAGAGCGCGTCAGCAGCCGTGGGCAGGCCATCGGCGATCACATACAAACCCGCCAGATCTTCACCGTTGCCAAGCGCGGCATCGGTGCTGAGCAGCTCGCCGCCCGCGCAACGCACCGCCGCGCCATCGCGCGATAACAACTGCAGCTCAATGGTGCGCCCGCCGAGCAGCTCATTGCCGACGCGCAGCACTTCACTGGCGCCGGCCAGTGCGAGTAGCGTGCCGCGTGGCAGTAGCAGTAGGGCGTGGCGTTCGCGCATGTGACCGTCTGTGCCTTGTTCAGGCCGACAAAAGTGGGCCGCTGCGCAGCGCTTGCGTGCCGGCGACTTTCGCCACGCGCAGCCCGGCGTGCACCACGCGACCACTTTCGCGGGCGTACAGCAGCCCATCGACTGGACTGCACAGCGCAGTGACTACACCCGACAGCGGATCGATGACCTCAGCAACCAAATCGTTTTGGCGCACCTCGCTGCCGACCGGCACGCTGTGCACCAGCACGCCGCCGACCGGCGTGATAATCGGCATGGAGCCCTGCAGCGGACGCGGCGCGCGTTTCAGCGGCGGCAACTCCGGCATTGGGCCATCCACATAACCCTGCGTGTGCAAATAGGCGCAAATCGCCTGCGCATCGGCGAGCGCGTAATCGTGGCGCACATCGGTCTCGCCACGCAGTTCCACGGTGACTGCGGCACAGGCCAGCGGCCAAGCTTCGCTGCGTCCTTGCCGCTGCAGCAGCGCATTCATGCGCGTCCATATCATCGAACAGCTTTCGTCGAAGGGGTCACCGCCGGAGTCTTCGGCCAGCAGCGCGAGTTCAGCGCCAAGCAGCCGAGTCAGCGGCTCGAAACTCGGCCACAGCGCTGGTGTGGTGTAGAGGTGCATGACTGCCTCGTTATCGCAATGCAGATCGATCACGTGATCAGCATCAATGGCCAAACCAAGCAGCGTGCGGCGCAAACTGCTCAATTCGCTAGGCGCGGGTAACTCGTTCACGCAGGCCAGCAGCGCGCTGCGCGCCTGCGCGACACTCGGCAAGCCCGCATCCAATAGCTCACCCAAACGCGTCATCGCCGCCTGGCTTACATCGGCATACAGGCGATTGAAGTTCTCGCCGCTGGCCAGTTCAAAACGGCCGAGCCCACGACCCAGCAAACGCTGCGACAGTCCGAGCGGATTAGCCG
>CAZLSB010000190.1:0-8120 GCA_964561825.1 uncultured Xanthomonas sp. | reverse complement strand
CTAGGTAAACGCGGCTGGCGGCGACCGCCAAAACTAAAGTCGCTCCCAGCGCGATGCTCGCAGCGTGCCAGCGGGTGCGTGTCAGCAGCAGCGCGAGGCTTGCGTAAAACAGTGTGCTACCAATCGCATGACCACTGGGAAAACTGTAGCTGTCGAGTTCGACCAAAGACGTTTCAAAAGAAGGACGGGCACGATGGATCAGCTGCTTCAGCGCCAGATTCAACAGCATTCCGCCGCCGATCGTGACGATAAACAGCACGAGATCCCGCCAGCGATGCCGGCTGGCCAGTACCGCGCTCGCCAGCAAAGCCATGACGAGGACGCCGAACGGGGCATGCACGTGAGTGACCAGCAGCATCAGCAGGGTCAGCCCAGGACTGCGATGCGCTTGTACCCAGCTGCTGATCTCTTGATCAAGGATCAGCAGGCTCCCGCCGGTCTGCAGTTGCCAGACCAGCACCAGAAACACAATGGAGGCGCACGACCCAAGCAGGATGGCGCGAGCGCGGCCGCTGAAAAATCTCATGGTGACTGACGCATGTTGAGCAGGCATAGAGACGAAGACCGCTCGCAGAATGGACTTTCCATGTCGGAGAATTGTCGGGGATTGATTGGTCGTTTATAGAGAGTCCCGGTCGATCCGGTCTGGCGGCACAGCCGCCAGCCGTTCAAGTCGGCGCGCTCGCGCAGCAAAGCTTAAGATCGTAGGTCACGTTGCCCGCAGGGCTACGTGACGGTGCTCCGATGTCACGTAGGCCTGCGGCCAACGTGACCTACGAATCAACGCCTTAGGGTATTTCTGGTGAGAGTCCCGGTCGCCCCGTTATGGCGGCAGCGCCGCCCGTTCAAGTCGGCGCGCTCGCGCAGCAAAGCTTAAGATCGTAGGTCACGTTACCCACAACCCACAACATGATCTAGCGCTCACACCCGCTTATGCCAGAATTCGCCTCTCATTTTTCAACTCCGGGGTACTGACAATGACTGCAGCTAGCGATGGGCGTGGGCCTTGGTTGACCTTTGTGTGCGTGGTTTGCGGTTTTGTCTATGACGAAGCGGCCGGTTGGCCGGCTGAAGGTATAGCGCCGGGCACCCGCTGGGCGGATGTGCCCGAGTGGTGGACCTGCCCGGATTGTGGGGTCGGCAAGGCTGACTTCGACATGATCGAAGCGTAAGCGCCCATGTTCACCACTCTGCTGCTAGCGGCGTTGGCAGCCAAGGCGCCTTGCCCAGACTGCCCGGCTACCTTGCCCGCCGTGGTAAGCGAGGCGCGCGTTGCCAAATCGCGCCAGCCAGATCAAATGGTGGAATTGGATTTAGATGAGCTAAGGCGGCGCCGAGCGGCGCTGGATATCGCGGAAGCCTTGGCCGAACTGCCAGGCGTTATTGCCCGGCAGCGTTATAACCAAGCGCAAGATACGCAGATTCAGATTCGCGGTTTTGGTGCGCGCAGCCCGTTTGGGGTGCGCGGTCTGCGCATTGAGTACGACGGCATTCCGGCGACGGCCGCCGACGGCCAAAGCCAGATTGGCCACCTGGATATCGGCAGCGGCCGCATGCGCTTGATTCGTGGGCCTTTTGCCGCGCTGTATGGCAATGGCGGCGGTTATCTGCGCATTGACGGCGCGCGCCGCGCTGGTTATCGCTTGCACAGCGGTTTGGGAAGCCACGGCCAGCAGCGCTTGGGCTTCGATCTAGGCGGCGGTGAAGATTTGAGTTTCGGTTTATCCGGCAACCGCTATCAAACCGATGGCGTACGCGCGCACAGCTCAGCGCAGCGCAGTTTGGCCAGTGCGCGGGTCGCTTGGCAAATCAGCGATAGCGCCGAGGTGCTGCTCAACGCACACCATCAGGACCAGCCCGACGCGCAGGATCCGCAAGGGCAAACGCGGCTGGAGTTCGGGCGCGACCCTTTTGCGGGAAGTCCAGCGGCGGTCGCTTTTGATACGCGCAAATCGACTAGGCAATCGCAGTTCGGCGCGCGCTATCGGCAGGATTTTGGCAATTCCGAACTGCAAGTCGCGGCTTATGGTGGCCAGCGCAGCATTGATCAGGTGCTCAGCGTCAGCCTATTCGCGCAAGCCCAGGCGAGCAGTGGCGGTGGCATTGTCGACCTGAATCGGGATTACGCGGGTTGGTCGATGCAGTGGCAACAGGCTTTCGAGTTGCCCAATGCGCAACTGCAGCTCAACGCGTCTTGGCGACAGGAGCAGATCAGCGAAGATCGCCGCGGTTTCGAGAACTTTATTGGCTCGCGCTTGGGCGTGCGTGGCGCCTTGCGTAGGGACGAGCGCAATCGCGGTAGCGCGCACGATGGCATGCTGCGCTTGGATTTGCTCAGCAACGCGTGGCGTTGGAGCGCCGGCGTGCGGCGCAGTGATACGCGTTATGTCAGTAGCGATCGTTATCTGAGGGTCGGCAACCCAGACGACAGCGGCCAATACCGAGACGATAGTTGGTTACCCGTGCTGGGCTTTGCCTATCAGATGGATCCACATTGGCAGCTGCACGCCGCGTTTGGTCACTCGCAGGAATTGCCCACGCTGGCTGAATTGGCCTATCGAAACGACGGCGATGGTGGGTTCAACACGCTGCTTAGCCCTGCAAAAGTGCGGCAAGCCGAACTCGGATTGCAGTTTGATGGCGAAGCTGTGCAAGCCGATGTCAGCTTATTTCAGGCGCAAGTGGACGATGAAATTGTCGTCGCCAGCTCGCAAGGCGGTCGGACCAGCTTTCAAAATGCCGGCGCAACGCGACGCCGCGGCGTGGAAATCGCCGGCCACTGGCAATGGACAGCGCGCTGGCGCGCCCAAGCGCTGCTCAATTGGATTGATGCGCGTTATAGCGAAGCCTATTCGAGCTGCCGGTCTCCACCCTGCAGCACGCCAACCGTCATCGTGGACGCCGGCACGCGCTTGCCTGGCGTGCCGCCGCGCGCGGCTCGATTTGACTTGAGTTTTGCCAGCAGCGCGGACCTGAGCACCGCCCTGGAATGGCAAGCGCTAGCCGCAACACCGGCGAGTGATCGCAACCGCGACAGCGTGCCGGGTTATGCAGTCTGGAATCTGCGCATGAACCGCCGCTTTGCGCCGCAATCCTGGGGCCGGTTGAGCCTGCTGGCGCGCGTGGACAATCTGCTCGACCGCCGTTACAGCGGTTCCTTAATCGTCAACGAAGGCGCTAGGCGCTATTACGAAGCCGCGCCAGGCAGGGGATTTTGGTTGGGTTTGGATTTGGCGCTGCCTTGAGACGCTACTGAAGCAAAGTCAACAACCCACAACCAGCAACCAACAACAACCCCGAACCCACAACCAGCAACGCAAAACCAGCCACAACCGCAAAGCCCGCCCATTGCCACCCGCTGCTGCTTGCATGCCCGCGTGCACTCGGCAAGGCTACGCACCGCGTTCTCTTCTGCCGATGCTGCCCATGCGTGCTACCACTGCGACCATTCATCTTGATGCACTGCGCCACAATTTGAGCCGAGTGCGCGCGTTGGCCCCGCGCTCCAAGGTCATGGCCGTGGTGAAGGCAGACGGCTACGGTCACGGCTTGGAGCGGGTGGCGCGCGCGCTACACGCGGCGCACGCCTTTGGTGTGGCCACCTTGACCGATGCCGAGCGTCTGCGGCGCGCCGGATTGCGCCATCGCATTGTGCTGTTGTCAGGATTCGACGAAAGCGGCGACCTTGATGCAATCCGCGAGCTGCAGGTAGATTGTGTGTTGCATCACGAATACCAACTGGCCTTGTTGGAAGAAACGCCACCGCTGGCGCCGCTGGCGCTGTGGGTCAAGCTGGATACCGGCATGCACCGGCTGGGATTTGCGCCGCACATGGCAACCGAGGTCTACCAGCGATTGCGTGCGCTGCCGCAGGTTGGCGAGATCCGCTGGATGACGCATTTTGCCTGCGCCGATGAAAATGATCGCGAGCAAACCGAGGCGCAAATGGCGCGTTTTGGCGCGGCGCTGGGTGCTTTGCCGGGCGAACGCAGCTTGGCCAACTCGGCGGCGCTGCAAGCTTTTCCAGCCAGTCAAGGTGATTGGGTGCGGCCCGGCGGCATGCTGTATGGATTGTCTACCTTTGCGCGCAAAATGGGCCAGGATTTGGGGCTGCGCCCGGCCATGAGCCTATCGACCCGACTGATTTCTACCCAAACAGTGGCCGCCGGTGAACGCATAGGCTATGGCGGTACTTTTGTTTGCCCGCACACCATGCGCATCGGCATTGCCGCGGTTGGCTATGGCGACGGCTATCCGCGCCACGCGCCGAGCGGCACACCGGTAAAAATAGACGGGCAAGCAGCGCAAGTGCTTGGCCGCGTATCGATGGATTTGTTGGCCATCGATCTTTCCGCCGCGCCGACGGCAAACATTGGTAGCGAGGTGCTGTTGTGGGGCGCCGATCTGCCGGTCGAACGCGTTGCCGAGGCGGCCGGCACAATTGGCTACGAGCTGGTGTGTGGCGTAACGCGCCGCGTGCAGTTTGAAGACGCGCAGAGCGACACGGCCAGCGCCGCAACATGAATGAAGCCTGGTCCGACTGGCTGCAAGACAAGCGCAATGCACTCGGCCAGGCCCCCTCGGCGGAGCTAGACGCCGTGCTGCTGGCTAGCGATTTTGCTTTTGAAGAACTGCGCAGGCACCCAGAACGGCTGCAAGTCCTAAACAACGCTCAAGGCACCAGCGTTGCCCGCTTTCCAGCAGCGCTGGACGGCGTTGACTTAAGCACCCAATTGCGGCGCTATCGACGCGCCGAATCACTCTCGATTCTGATCGACGATGTGCTCGGCCGTGACAGCGTGGAACAGACGCTGGAACGCGCCACGGTGTTGGCCGAACGCTGCATTGAGGTGGCTTTTGCAGCGGCACGCGCCGAATTGGTGGCGCGCCACGGCGAACCACGCGATGAACACGCGGTGCTGCAGCCCATCGTGATCTACGGGCTGGGCAAACTGGGCTCACGCGAGCTGAATTTCTCCAGTGATATCGATCTGATCGCCGCCTTTCCGCGCGCTGGCGAAACCGACGGCCGCCGGCCGCTGGACAACGAAGATTTTTTCGCGCGTCTGGTGCAACGCGCCAGCACGTTGCTCGGCGAAACCACCGCCGAGGGTTTTACCTATCGCGTGGATTGGCGTTTGCGACCGTTTGGCAGCGCTGGCCGTTTGGCTTTGTCCTTTGATGCGATGGAAGACTATTACCAGCGCGATGGTCGCGAGTGGGAACGTTTTGCGCTGCTGCGCGCGCGCCCGGTGGGTGGCGATCTGGTCGCCGGGCGAGCTTTGTTGGAGCGGCTGCGGCCGTTTGTGTGGCGGCGTTATTTCGATTATGCGGCGATTGAAGGCTTGCGCGAGCTCAAAGCGCTGGTCGATTCGGAGGTGCGCCGCCGCGAACGCGAACATGACCTCAAACAGGGCCCGGGTGGCATTCGCGAGATCGAGTTCCGCGTGCAATTGGAATCGATCATCCGCGGCGGTCGCGATCCGGCCCTGCGCGATGGCAATACGCTCAATCTGCTGACCCTGCTGGCCGATCGCGGCGTTATCGATGCTGCCGAAGCGCGCGCCTTGGCCGCGGCTTATCGTTTTTTGCGCCGTCTGGAAAATCGCGTGCAGATGTATCGCGACGAACAAACCCATGTGCTACCCGACGATCCGCTGTTGCGCGATCGTTACGCGCTGGCGCTGGGTTATGCCGATTTCGGCGCATTGATGCACGATTTGGATGGCCATCGACGCATCGTCAGCATCGCTTTTGAGCGCTGTCTGCCGCTGGCTGGCAACAGGGAAGCGCCCGCCGGCCGCGCGAGCGAGGCGGCACTCTGGCGGCTAGTGGCACCCGCCACGGATCAAGACGACAAACACCATGCGCCGGACGACCCGCGCGCCACCACGCTGTATCGGCTCGCGCAAACACCAGCGGTGCAGGCGATGAGCGCGCGCGGCCGGGCGCGTTTGGATCGCATCGTGCCCTTGGTCTTGCTGGCCTGCAGTCGGGATGCCAGTTCGCAGCAGGCGCTGACACGCTGGGTCGATCTGCTGGCGGCGATCGCCGGACGCACCAGTTATCTAGCTTTGTTGGCTGAACGCCCGGCCGTCATTGAGCGTGTCCACCAGTTAATCGTCGCCAGCGCCTGGCTGGCACGCGCGCTCGCGCAGTCGCCGATTTTGCTCGACGATTTGCTTGATCAGCGTCTTGCCGTGCAGGCGCCGAGCCGCGCTGAACTGGCGCAACGTTTGGGGCTAGAACTGGCCGCGGTGGACGCCGGCGACACCGAGCACGAATTGGAACGCGTGCGCCAATTTCAGCAGAGCGCGCGTTTGGAACTGGCACTGGCGTTTTTGGATGGCCGTGCCGACGCCGCCCGCACCGCCGCAGGCCTGGCCGATGTGGCCGATCTGGTGATCGACCGTTTGCTGCATTTCGCGCTGCGCGATTTAGCCGTCCAACATGGCAGCCTGCCCGGATTGGCAAGCCAACTGGGCATCGCGGTGATTGGTTATGGCAGCCTGGGTGGGCACGAATTGAACTTCAGTTCCGATTTGGATCTAGTGTTCATTTACGACGACGCTTTGCAGAACGAAGAAAGCGTCGGCGCCCGCGCATTAGATGGCCAGCGCTATCTGGCGCGCGCCGCGCAGCGTTTGCTGCATATGCTGACCGTGCAAACGGCGTTTGGACCGATGTACGACATCGACGCGCGCCTGCGTCCCAATGGCAGCAAGGGCTTGCTGGTGACGCCGCTATCGGCGTACAGCAGCTATCAACGCAACGAAGCTTGGCTGTGGGAACACCAAGCGCTGGTGCGCGCGCGACTGGTCGCCGGCGATCCGCACATGGGCGAACAATTCGATGCGTTGCGGCAAGCGGTGCTGCTGCGGCCACGCGACGCCAAACTGGTTGCCGAAGAAGTCACGCAGATGCGCGAACGCTGGCGCGAAGCATTGGATCGCAGCGACAGCACGCACTTTGATATCAAACAGGGACACGGTGGTTTGGTCGATATCGAGTTCATCGCCCAACAAGCCCTGCTCAGCCTCGGACCGACCATCAACGATCAACGCCCGCCCACCGAAAGCGCCGCTTTGTTGGCGTGGTTAGCGCAGCACGGTGCACTCGACGAACGCCAAGCGCAGTCGATGGCGAATGCCCATCGGCGCCTGCTGGATCGGGGGCTGCGCTGTGCGCTGGCGCTCGAAAAACGCATCGTCTCGCACGCGCAGGGCGCCAGTTTGGCTTGGAACGCCAATGTCTGAGCGGGTGGCCCTGCAATATCCGAGGCGCTGGTGGTGGCTGGGCTTGGCTGGGCTGCTGCTGATTGCCGCCTTGTCGCTGCTGCCGCTGCGCGCGGCGGCGCTTGCTATTCCCAACGGCGACAAACTCAACCACTGTGTCGCCTACATCGTATTGATGCTGTATTTCGGCCAATTAGCCGGCGCACACCTGCGCCAAAGGGTCTCGGTGATCATTGGATTAATCGCTTATGGCGTACTCATCGAAGCTTCACAGTCGGTGATGCCACCACGCACTGCCGAATGGGCCGATTTGGCGGCCAACCTGTGCGGCATCCTCATCGGCCTAGTGCTGCTGCGTACTCCATTGGGACGCCTGTTGATCGCCGTCGAACAGCGCTTTTAGCCGATTTTCGCGGCTGTTCTCCGTGACCAGTCGCGCGCATAGGTCTGACGCAAGACGATGCGCGCACACCCGTGCGTTAAACCTAAGCCGGACGAGCCGGAACCAAACACACAAAAGTCTTCGCATGATTTGTCAAGACTGAACTCTGGCCGCGCATGGCTGCGTTGCAACTCGTTGGAATAGAATAACTATTCTCCCCGGCCTGCAAGCACAGCTTGCATGCGTTCAAGCTGGCGCGCGGCATGCCGCGCAAGCTCGCCAGCTTTCACCCTCATTGCGCTTATGCCCTGTTCCGGCCTGCAAGCAAAGCTTGCATGCGTTCAAGCCGGCGCGCGGCATGCCGCGCAAGCTTGCCGGCTTTCACCCCACAACCGCACACTCTACCCCGTCCAACTGAGGTTTCTAGGATCATGAGAACCACCATCGGCATTGACGACCCGATCCTCAAAGATCTCAAGCGTCTGCAGCAAAGCGAAGGCAAG
>CAZLSB010000189.1:0-8125 GCA_964561825.1 uncultured Xanthomonas sp. | reverse complement strand
CCCCCACCTTCTGGCACGTTGCGCGGCGCAATGATCTTGCATAATGCGCGCACACTCCCACCAATGGTGATTTATGTCCTTGTTAACCCGCTCTCTGTTAATTGCGTTGGCTGCTGCTGGACTTTCCGCTGCTGCTTTTGCTGAGGACCTCAAAACCGCCGATGAGGTAATTGCCAAGAATATTGAGGCGCGCGGTGGTTTGGAGGTGATCAAGGCGATTAAATCCTCACGCGCGCAAGGCACGATGACGATGGGTCCGATGCAGATGCCGTTCACCGTCGAAACCAAACGCCCAAACGCCATGCGTATCGATTTCAGCTTTCAGGGCATGCAGGCCACCCAGGCGTACGACGGCAGCAACGGTTGGCAGATTATGCCCATGATGGGCAAACTCGACGCCGAGCCGATGGCTGGCGACGAGCTCAAACAATTTAAAGATCAAGCGGATGTAGATGGCCCGCTGGTGGATTACCAGAGCAAAGGCCATAAAGTGGAGTTCCTTGGCTTGGCCGATGTGGACGGTACAGCAGCCTATAAGTTGAAAGTCATTCGTAAAGACGGTGGCGAAGAAATAAACTACATTGATACCGAGTATTTCCTGGCGATCAAAACCGAAAGCAAGATCAAGATTCAAGGCCAAGAAGTACAAGGCACGGCCATTTTGGGCGATTACAAAGAAGTCGCGGGCACCATGATTCCGCATTCAGTTACCAACGTAATGACCGGTCCCATGGGCGAAATGAAGCAGGAAATGTTGATTACCAAAATCGATACCAATGTTGAGGTAGCAGCGGATCGCTTCACCCAACCGGCACCCAAACCGGCTGCGGCGGTTACCAAGTAATCGCCGTTCCGCTCACTGAGGCCTGCCATGCGCACATTATCGCTTTTGCCACTTGCCTTGTTTGCCAGCGCCGGAGTTTCGGCGCAGAGCGCGCCTGACCCTAGTATTTTTGGTGGTTTGAGTGCACGCCACATCGGTAGCGCGCAAATGAGTGGTCGAATTTCGGCCATTGACGCTACCAGCAGTTTCCCACAGACCATTTTCGTGGGCGCGGCTTCCGGTGGCGTTTGGCGATCCACCGACGGCGGCAACTCATTTAAACCGGTGTTTGATGCGCACACGCAGAGTATCGGTGCCTTAGGCATAGACCCGAATGATCCTAAACGGGTTTGGGTCGGCACCGGCGAGGCCAATGTGCGCAACTCGGTTTCCGTGGGTGAAGGCGTTTATTTGAGTTTGGATGGTGGCGATAATTTTAAACGCGTGGGACTGGAAAAAGTCGAACGCATTTCGCGCATTGCCGTCGACAGCACGAACGGACAAAACGTCTTTATCTGCGCAACTGGCGCTTTGTGGAGTGACTCGGCTGATCGCGGCGTTTATCGCACCCGCGATGGTGGTGCCAGCTTTGAGAAGGTTTTATACGTAGACCCCGGCACGGGTTGCTCAGACATCAAAATGGACCCGCGCAATCCAAACGTGCTGTATGCCGGCATGTGGAGTTTTCGCCGATCGCCTGATTTCTTTCATTCGGGCGGCGCCGGATCAGGTGTTTATCGCAGCTTTGATGGCGGTAGCACCTGGAGCAAAATAGAAACTGGTTTGCCGACTGGTGAAAAAGGTCGCATCTCACTCAGCGTGGCGTATAGCAAGCCGAACGTGGTGTATGCCCTGGTGGAAGCCAAAAAAACCGCGCTATATCGATCAGACGATATGGGCAACCACTGGAACGAGGTGAATTCTAGTGCCAATGTGCAAATGCGCCCGTTTTATTTTGCACAAATCGTCGTCGACCCCACTGATCACGATCGCATTTACCGCCCCGCTTTTGTCACGACGGTATCGACAGACGGTGGGAAAACCTTTAATAGCATGAGTTTTGGCGGCTCAGTACACCCCGATCACCATGCGCTGTGGATTAACCCAAAACTGCCGCAGCAAATTTTGCTCGGCACCGATGGCGGCGTGTATGAATCCTTCAATCAGGGGGCCAAATGGCGGATGTTCCGCAACTTGCCGGTTAGTCAGTTTTATCATGTCAGTGCGGATATGGCGCAACCGTATCATGTGTATGGCGGTCTGCAAGATAACGGTTCCTGGACCGCGCCATCACGCGGCGCATCCGGCATCCGCAATCGGGATTGGGATAGTGTCGGTTTGGGAGATGGTTTTTGGGTTTGGCCAGATCCAAAAGACCCAGCCACCGTGTTTAGTCAGTATCAAGGTGGCAAGTTGTTACGCGTCAATCGTACAATCGGTGAGGTCAAGCAAATTGCTCCGGCACGCGGCGATGGTGAGGAAAAACTGCGCTACAACTGGAACACGCCTACCGTGTTAGCGCCCAGCGGCAAACTCTACACCGGCTCGCAGTATTTACATGTCTCCACTGATCGTGGCGACAGTTGGCAGCGGATTTCCCCCGATCTGACCACTGATAATCCACAGTTTCAACGGCAAGCCAGCTCCGGAGGTTTAACCCGCGATAACTCAACCGCCGAGAATCACGCGACCATTTATACGATTGCCGAGTCGCCGCTGGATGCAAAAACTATTTGGGTGGGTAGTGATGATGGCAAGGTGCATTTAACGCGCGATGCGGGAAACACCTGGACTGATCTAAGCAGCCGGCTGAAAGGCGCGCCGAAGGGTGCGTGGGTTTCACGCATCGAAGCCTCACCACACGATGCCAGCACTGCCTTTTTGACTATTGACGATCATCGCCGTGGTGACTTCAAACCTTATGTGTTGGTCACTCGGGATGCGGGCAGCAGTTTCGCTCCGCTGAATGTGAGCGGCGTTGATGGCTACGCCTGGGTCATCAAACAAGATCCGGCGCAAGCCAATATTCTGTATCTGGGCACGGAATTTGGATTGTTTATTTCTCTGGATAACGGCGCACAGTGGACGCGTTTTTCGGAGAATTTGCCACGGGTCGCAGTGCACGATTTATATATCCATCCGCGTGAACACGATTTAATTGTCGGCACGCATGGCCGCGGCATTTATATCATTGATGATCTAACGCCATTGCGGGCGCTCTCCCCGGCTATTCTGGCGCAAGAACTCACTGTGCTGCCATCCCGTCCTGGCATACAAACGACAGGCGGCGGCCTGCAGGAGTTTGGTGGTGACGACGAATATGTAGGCCGCAGTTTGCCGGACGTCGCGGTAATCAGTTTTTATGCGCAGAAGCGCCATATGTTCGGCGATTCCAAGCTGGAGATTTTTGATAGTCAGAATAAATTGATTACCATTTTGCCGGTAGACAAGCGCCGCGGCGTGGTGCGTATTGAGTGGCCGATGCGCCTGAAGGCCCCGAAACTCCCGCCATCCACCCAATTAGTGCCGGCTTTTGTGGGGCCACGTTTGCCAGAGGGCGACTATCGTTTTGTATTAACCCGTGGCAAACAAGCCGTAGAGGGCAAAGTCACACTGGCCGCCGACCCACGCTCACCCCACAGCCCACAAGACCGCGCCGAACAACGTGAACTGGCATTAGCCTTGCACGCAGAATTAGGCGAACTCACCTTTATGGCCGATACACTCTCCGATCTGCTTAAACAGATCGATGAACGCAGCACAACGCTGGCAGCTCAAGCGCCAAAAGCACTGGCAAATTACCGTGCGCGCATCGACGAGTTAGGCAAGAAACTGGCAGCCAGCAGCACCGATGGTGGTTATGTCAGCGGCGAGCAGCAACTACGCGAACGCATGGGCGAGTTATACGGTGCGGTGGTTAGTTATGACGGCAAACCCAGCGCCAGCCAGCAGCGCGAACACGCCAATGTGCAGCGCGAATACACCGAACGCGCCGCCGAGCGCGATGCATTGCTTGCCGACCTAAGTAAGCTCAACAGTGAGCTGGAAAAGTCCGGCGGCGCTGCGCTTAAACTGCTTGATCGTGGCGCGTGGGAAAACAAAGAACAAGGCGGCGCGCCGGCGGCATTCGCCAAGCGTTGGTTTGCTGGCGGAGCGCCCGTGCTGCTGCTGTGGTGACGCACCCGGCGCGCCTGCCAGGGAAGCACGCGCGCTTGGATGGTCGCTACAGCATGAGCACAACTCGGCGCTGCAGAGGCTATTTGGCGCTCAACAGGCTATCCGGATCGCCGACTTGTAGTTGGCGCTCTTGGCTTTGCGCTTTTTCGTTGCAACAGCATGAGCACACCTCGGCGCTGCAGAGGCTATTCGGCGCTCGACAGGCTATCCGGATCGCCGACTTGTAGTTGAGCGCTTGGCTTTGCGCTCTTCCGCCGGTGCAACAGCATGCGCACAACTTGGCGCTCAACAGGCTATTCGGATCGCCAACTTGTAGTTGGCGCTCTTGGCTTTGCGCTTTTCCGTTGCGACAGCATGAGCACAACTCGGCGCTGCAGAGGGCTATCCGGATCGCCGAACTTGTAGTTGAGCGCTTTGGCCTTGCGCTCATCCGGTTCAACGGCATGAGCACAACTCAGCGCTGCAGAGGCTATTCGGCGCTCAACAGCTATCCAGATCGCCGACTTGTAGTTGAGCGCTCCTGGCCTTGCGGTCAGCGCTCCGCGCCGGCTGTCGGCCACGCCGACAGCCGGAACCTCGTTTACGGATTGCGTGAATCAAACACCACAACATCTTGCGGATTGCGGATCGTGAAGAACTGGCCCGTCACCCCGTCGCCGTAGGTTGGGAAGCCCAGTGTGCGGATTTTCACGTTTTGACTGATCGCCATACAGAACGACACCTCGGTGGGGTTGTTGCCATCAATGACGCCACCGACCACCGTGCCGGAGTCAAAAAAGGCGCTGGTGTTGTCGAGGAACTTCACGCCAAGTTCAATCGCGAACGGCCGATCACCGAACTGTGCCAAGGTGTCGGGCGTCAGGCGCACCGAGAAGAAACCACCACGATCGCCGAGCAAAATCGGTGGGATGACCTGCGCGCCGGAGCGAGCGGGCAGCCGAACACTGCTCAGCGTGGTATTGCCGGTGACCACTTCCAGTGTTGCGGCGCCCAAATCAGGCGGTAACCAGAAGGCGATTGGCGCAAGTTGCACCGCCCGTCCGGGTGTCGGTGGCACAGTCACCCCGGCGAATGCGCCGCTGCGCAGCACATTACCCTTCATGATTAAACCGCCGACCAATCGGCGATCGGTGCCCTCTAGCGTAATTTCTGTCGCAGTCACGCCGGGCACTACACCGGGATTGCCGAAGGTTTTGACGCTGTAGAAGGCCGCGCAGGCCGTGCCGGTGGTCAATGGCAAATTCACTACGGCGACCGGTTCTGCCGAGTTGCCGCCGCCGGCCGGTTGCCAGCTGGCGGTGAGCGTGAGCCCGGAATAGGCGGCAAAGCCGCGGATCAGCACGTGATAGGTGCCTGTCGTCGGGGTCGCAAATAGGCACTGCTCGGTCGTCCCCACCGCCTCGGACAGACAATCAAAGGTCGTGGCGGTCGGCGCTTGGCCAAAACGCACCAACAGGTCTGGATCGCCAGTACCGCCGGAGGTACGTACCGCCAAATTGCGCGCGCCCGCTGGAATCGGGATGGTAAACGCCAACGAGGAGCCTTGCGCCCCCGACAAGCCGGTAACCGCCACCCCATTTTGCAATACGGTAGTACCCGCGCTTTGCGTATTGAAGGTCGCCGTCGCGTTGCGTGCCTGGCTGACGGAAACCGTGCAGGTGCTTTGCGTGCCGGTGCAATCACCTGACCAACCCGCGAAACTGGATCCGCTGGCTGCACTGGCGGTCAAAACGACCGAGGTGCCTGCTGCGTAGCTGGCGCTGCAGGTGGCGCCGCAGTTGATACCGGTGGGGCTGCTGGTGACGGTACCGCTGCCAGTGCCCGCTTTGGCAACCGTCAACGCAAAAGTGCTGGTGGAGTTCAGTTCGGCAAACCAAACGCTGCGCCCATAGGTCGCCGCCGCCAGAACATTGGTGGTCGCGTTCACTGCCAAAGCAGCCACACCAGCGTTGGGCAAGCCGTTGTTCATTTTTGCCCAGGATGTACCACCGTTTAAGGTGATGAACACGCCGGTATCGGTGCCGGCATAAACCTCGTTCGGTTGACTCGGGTTGATGGCTAAGGCATTAACCGGAACATCAGGCAAATTGGTTGTTACATTGGTCCAATTAGTGCCGCCATTGATGGTTTTGAAAACATGCCCCGGCGTGCTGGGCGTGGTGTCATTAAAACCCGAAAAACCAACGTAGACGGTATTCGGATCAGTTGGGCTGATGGCCAACGATGTTGCATAGCGACCCGGCAGCGGCGCCCGGTTGATCTTCACAAACCCGGCCGGATTGCTGCGCGCGACGGTGCCATCCGAAGCGACCGTATAGATCACCGACGTATCCGATCTGGCGATGGCCAAATTACTGATGAAAGCCGTATCCGTGTTGGTCAGCGCCGGGCTTATCGCGGCCCAAGTTTGCGCACCATTCGCGCTGCGCCATACCCGATTGGTAACACCATAAATCACTTCTGGGTTAACCGGGTCCATCAGCACTGGCGCAATAAAGGCCGTCGGTTCGCCCATTTCTTTTGGAACCTGCGTGATGTCGGCCGCGAAGGTATCACCGCCATTATTCGACTTACCCAGGCTTAACTCGGTCGTGCTGTTATAAACAATCTGTGGATTGGCATAGTTGATCGCCGAATAACCACCATCACCGCCACCCACTTCAATCCAAACATTGCTATCGGTGCGACGAGTGGTGCCATTGTCCTGGTTACCGGTAAAGATAATGTTCCGGTTAGTGGGATGCAGCGAGATATGGTACGGCTGTATCGTTGCCAGTTTACCGCCTATCGATGCCCAGGTGGCGCCGCTATCACTAGACCGATACAAACCACCATCGTTGCCGTTGTAGACCACGCCAGCGCTGTTCAGATCGAACATCACCAAATGATGGTCAACGTGCAAGGGGCCGCCACCGGCATTATTGGATCCAACCTGAGTGAAGGTTGCGCCGCTATCCGGCGTTCTAAAGATCCCCACGCCTCCGTAGAATACATCACGCACATCGGCGGGATTGACGCCAATCGCGTTATTGTAATCACACTGGCTTTCGCAATAGAGACGGTAATCGGCCATTTCGACGTTTTCTATAATTTCCGTCAACAGTGGCTCGCTCCAAGTGGCACCGCTATCCACGGAACGTTGAATTGCGACATCGCTCCCTTTCTTGCCACCGATAAAGATGCGGGTGCCCTGTGGTGATACGCCAATCGCTAAACGTTCAACGTCATCACCATTGACGGCGCCGGTCACCAAGGTCCAATTGACGCCGCCGTTGGTTGATTTATACAAGCCATTAGCAGTGCCACCGGTCGCCGAGTGATACATCACATTGAAATTAGCGGGAACCACCGCCAAACCACTGCAAGCCGTGTTCGAGGTAGCGGTAAAGGTTTCACCACCATTCGTGGATCGATAAATACCACGCACGTTTACGCCGATATCGTTATCCCCGAGGAATAATTTACCCGGTTTAGCGCATACCACGACGATATTGCTGTCCTGCGGAGAAACTGCAATACCGGCGATCGCGCCACGCTTAAACGTCTCTGCGCCCAGTACCCGCCAAGTAGTCCCCGCGTCGGTACTTTTCAAAATGCCTGCACTGTAATAAGTGCCATTTGCCTCACCGGTCCCGACATAAAAAACGTTTGAGTTATTCGGGTCAATGGCAACCGCACCGACCGCTAATGAGGGCTGATTGTCGGTCAGCGGGCGCCAGGTAGCGCCGGTATCGGCGCTCAACCATGCCCCGCCGGTCGCGGTTCCCAGCAATAGTCGATTGGAGTCGCGCGGATCAATGGCCAAGGCGCGAACGCGGCCGCTCATCCGGCCCCAAGTGGGTTCAATACGCGAGTCAAATCCATCCGGACCCATCAAGGTCCACGCGCTGTTGCTACCAGCCTTGGCGCGACCGGCAATTTCGGCAATGCCATCGGTCTGACGCAGCGCGCGCTGACGCGCACCGACCGGAATTTGCGTGCCTGGGTAAGCGCGTTGGTAGGTAAACCAATCGGCCCGCGCATTCGGTCCGCGACCACCCACTTCCGGGCGCGCGCGCTTCTGCCAGGTCCGCGCGGACCGCGCGCCAGGCTTCTGCCAGGCAAGTGAAAACGGCTGAGTAGCGG
>CAZLSB010000188.1:0-8125 GCA_964561825.1 uncultured Xanthomonas sp. | reverse complement strand
CGTTCAAGCCGGCGCGCGGCATGCCGCGCAAGCTTGCCGGCTTTCACCCCCATAACCGCACACTCTACCCCGTCCAACTTAGGTTTCTAGGTTAATGCGCACACACTTCCCAGCGTTCCGTCTCCAACCTCGTGAAACAGCCCGATCATCGCTTTGCACGTCAACCTCAGCGTGACCGGTGATTTTCAGACTTCGCGCACTCCCAGCACGCTCGTCGCTGTTCCCCGCCGAATCGAGTTCGTTGCCTACAGACCGCCAGTTCGCGAAACCATTGCTGCCCACCCCGCATCGCTGCGACGCAGTTATCTCCAGCTACGGGGCCTTAGTCTTACCCCGACACGGACTTTCACCGTGCTATGTGTACGCCTTCACGGGCGCACTGGGAACCCGCTTGCTCGCGGTCGGTGCCGATGAGAACACCGAAGCCCGGATCGCGAGCAAGCTCGCTGCCACTGCCACTGCCTCTGCACGCCGATTAACATGTAATGATCGGTGTTCCAGGTTTGCGCACCATTCACCATGACTCACCAGATCTTTGTCCTCGAAACAGATTTCGTCGAACTTAATCAGCTACTCAAACTCACTGGGCTATGCAACAGCGGCGCCGCCGGCAAACATTTGGTCGCCAGTGCTCAGGTGTTTGTCGATGGGCAATTAGAACTGCGTAAAACCGCCAAAATCCGCGCCGGTCAGATGGTGAGCTTCGGCGAGGCCAACATCGCGGTGCGGGCTACCTGACCAAAGACCCGACCCTTGGGTCACTTGGCAAGCGCCGCCAGAGTATCTGACACGCAGCGGAGGAAATCAGCTAACAAAATAGCGTCGATTTGTTGTCCACTGCGCAACACAGACTCTAAGTTTGCCGCTTGTTGCTCAAGCTGGATGCAGCCAGTCAACGCACAAGCGGCTCTCAGGCGATGCAAATGCGCCAAAGATTGCGCCCTGCTCCCGCTATCAGCCAAAGCTGCGTGCCAATCCTGCCCAGCCACTAACTCTGAGCGCAGCATGGCGCGTAAGGACAACAAAGACTCAAGGCGACCGCCAATACGCCGCAAGGCATTGTCGTTCTCCAAGAGTTCGGGTCGTACCGACGCACTCGCATCTGCGATTGCACCGATGGCTTTTGTCGCGAGCCAAGTCAGTAGTTGCGTGGCATCAATCGGCTTACGCAAATAGTCCACCTCGACTGGCAGATCCGCGCGGCATAGCGCATCGCCAGTCAGCACAATGCAGTGTGTGCTGGGCGATGATCGCGCGGCCAGGAAACCTCGCAACCAAGCCACGCCGTCACCGTCAGGCAAACGCCGATCGACAAGAATAAAGCGATAAATCTGTTCAACAATCAGCCTGTTGGCCGCGGCGATGCTGGCAGCATGTGTAACTTGGTAACCGCGCTCAGCAAGCAAGTCACAGATGAAGCGAGCGGCAATCGCATCATCATCAAGAAGCAAGCAGAGTGGCCTGTTCATCGGGAACCTGTCCGCATGGCGATATCTAATTAGGCCATGCCGCAGCCTTGAAAATCGAGAAATCTGGCGCCGGGCTGTGCTAAATTTCAGCCACTCAAACGCTTTGATCTAGCGCGCAACTCGCTGCCGTTCTGGCGCGCACACACCTTCTGTCCGGAGTTCGTAATGCCTTCCACTAAGATGCTCGCACTGGCGTCGGCCATTTCCTTGGCGCTACTCGCAAACCTACCCATCGCTCACGCCGCGCAGCGCGATACTATTGTTGTGCCATTCCTGACCGGACCACAGAAGGGTATTACTGATGAATTGGCGCTCGGCTACCTGCAAGCTCAGCGCGATGCGCTGGGTCTAAAGCAAGCAGACATAGCCAGCATGCTGCTTAAAGATGATTACGTTACCGCGCACAATGGCATCCGCCATATGTATTGGCGCCAACAGCATAATGGCATTGAGGTATGGAATGGCGATTTAGCCATCAACGTCGCTCGCGATGGCAGTATTATCAACTTGCACTGGCACCGGTGGCAACAACCTGACGATCCGCTTGGTGGTGGATGGCATGAAACTGCAACCGTGTTCGCCCACAATGGTAGCTGCACGCGATGCAATTTTGCAGGCTGATGTTGCGACCAACGCCGGCGCCAACCAGTGTGCAATTTGGAACGGTTTTGCCGCCAAAGGAATTGGCTTCGGCGCGCTGTCCGGCTCTTTCTTGCGCGGCAACGAGACGCCCAGTTTTGCCCTGCCGCTGGTTTGCGAACGCTACTTTGCGAACGGATTTGAGGACTAACTATTTCTCGCCAGACCTCGATCTGCTAGATGCAGATCGAGGTCTAAAAAACTCCTACACAAGCAAGATGTGGTGAATGCGATGCGCGATCAAGATTTGCGATTTGTTAGTCGTTTGACCAAGGATACCTTGGCTCTGGTTTTGGCGGGTGGGCGCGGTACGCGTCTGAATGCACTCACCGATTGGCGCGCTAAACCTGCCGTGCCGTTCGGCGGCAAGTTTCGGATTATTGATTTCCCATTATCTAATTGCATTAACTCTGGCATTCGCCGTATTGCCGTTTTAACGCAGTATAAATCCCATTCGCTCATTCGCCATATTCAGATGGGATGGGGCTTCCTGCGTGGTGAATTTAATGAGTTTGTTGAGTTATTTCCTGCCCAGCAGCGCGTGGATGACTCGTCTTGGTACTCTGGTACGGCTGATGCCGTTTATCAGAATATCGATATTCTATTGTCCCACGCCCCGGCTTACATCTTAGTGTTAGCCGGTGACCACATTTATAAGATGGATTACGGCACCATGCTGGCCGAGCATGTCCACAGTAATGCCGACTTTACCGTTGGCTGTATTGAGGTGCCAATCTCCGAGGCCAGTGCTTTTGGAGTAATGCAGGTAGACGAAGAAATGCGTATTCGCAAATTCGTCGAAAAACCTGCCACGCCGGAACCCATGCCTGGTCGCGATGATGTTGCACTGGCGTCGATGGGTATTTATATTTTTAACACACAGTTTCTGATTGATCAGTTAGTGGCGGACGCGGCAGACAAAACCTCGAGTCACGATTTCGGCAAGGACATCATCCCGAGAGCGATTGAGCAGTATCGAGCATTAGCATATGCTTTTAGGGATCGCGCGGATCCCAGCCGGCAATCCTATTGGCGTGACGTGGGGACCGTTGAAGCATTCTGGAAAGCTAACCAGGAACTGCTGGACCCTCTGCCAGAATTAAATCTGTATGACGCGGATTGGCCGATTTGGACTTATCAAGAGCAATTACCGCCAGCGAAGTTTGCGGCACAAGAAGGCCGCGCGGGGGCCGCATTTGACTCCATGGTGTCAGGTGGTTGTCTGGTGATCGGCGCCACTGTTCGCCGTTCGGTCTTATTTTCCAATGTGAGAATTGAGATGGACTCGGAAGTGACTGATTCTGTACTGCTGCCGAATGTTTCAGTGGGACGAGGCTGCAAGATTCGCCGCGCGGTGCTGGACAAGAGCTGTCGCATTCCCGATGGCATGCAAATTGGCTTCGATCGCGAACTAGACGAGCAGCGCTTTCACGTAATTTCCAATGGCGTGGTTTTGGTGACACGCGATATGCTCGGCCAGTCGCGCTACGTGAAGAGCTAGTTTGGGTGCAGATGGGAGTGACCGATTTGTCATTTCGAGGGAGCCTTAAGCAACCCGGCAATCCAGCGCCTTCGCCTTTGGTGCTCCGAAATTCACTGGATTGCCACGCATGCGCTGAAGCCTATCGCCTGCCTGCATTTAACGGTGGCGCATGCCTCGCAATGAACCGATATCGTAAGTCGTGGATTCGTCGTTGCGCGGTCTTCGACGCGGCAACGGCGACGACTGTGGCAACCCAGGAACGTTGGCGGCTGGAGCGAACGTCCCTGGTTTGCCGCGGTTGCTTAAGACTCCCTCGCAAAGACGAGTCTTTTGAGTTCAGGCGCGCAGTTTCCGACGGGAAATGGGATCTCGCAATGACGAATCAATGACGCCATGGGTTGATGGAGAGAAATGCAGCACGAAGCAAACCAGCTGCTCTACGCATCATAGTGAAGAATCAATGAATTACGCCTTGGCTTGGTTCTTGTGAGAGTGCTATTCGCAGCTGCTGAAATCTACCCGTTGCTCAAAACGGGTGGGCTCGCTGACGTCGCCGCGGCGTTGCCGGGTGCTCTGCACAAACAAGGCGTTGAGATACGCCTGGTGATGCCGGCTTATCGGGGAGTCATTGAGCAGTTGCAACAGAGTGAAGTGGTCGGGGAATTACGTATTCGCGAACAGCCGGTACGTTTGCTGGCCGGTAATCATCCCGAAACGGGTGTGCCTATCATTCTGGTGGATATTCCAGGTCTGTTTGACCGCGATGGTGGGCCGTATATTGATGCTGCGGGATTCAATTTCGGCGACAACGCTTGGCGTTTTGCCACCTTCTGTGAAGCCGTGGCGCAGATTGCGATCGGCGCGGCTGGCGATGCGCTAGCCGCGGATATTGTGCACCTGAATGATTGGCACACCGGTCTGGTGCCGCTGTATTTGCCAAAAGTGGCGAATCGTCCCCGCTGTGTATTTACGATCCACAATCTAGCCTACCAAGGCATTTTTGACCGTTGGACCTTCGATTTGCTTGGGCTAGCGGAATCGCTCTGGCATCCCGACGCACTTGAGGTCTGTGGTAATTTCTCTTTTCTTAAAGCCGGTTTACTGTATGCGGATGTACTGACGGCGGTATCGCCTAGTTACGCGCGTGAAATTCAAACAGCTGAATTGGGTGAAGGCTTGGATGACTTATTGCGTGCCCGCAGCCCAAATCTCACCGGCATTTTAAATGGAATTGATGATCTGATCTGGAATCCAGCAAAAGATAGCTTGCTTGATTATTCATTTGATGCGCGAAAATTAAAGGCGGGAAAACTCGCGAACAAGCGTGCATTGCAGCGCCGGATGGGGCTCAAAAAGAGCGACGCGCCTATATTGGCGATGATTTCTCGTTTGGCTTACCAAAAAGGTGCTGATGCGCTGCTGGCAGCCGTTGCGGAGCTAAGCCTAATGCGTTTGCAAATCGTGATTCTCGCCTCAGGTGACCGCTATTTGGAGGATGAATTTGCTGCGTGGGCGGCGCACAAACCTAGTCAAATTGCGGTTAGCAAATATTATACGGAAGAACTCGCACATTTGATTGAGGCGGGAGCCGACATGCTAATTATGCCCTCGCGGTATGAGCCTTGTGGGTTGAATCAGATGTACAGCCAACGCTATGGAACCATCCCGCTGGTACGCCGTATAGGTGGATTGGCAGATAGCGTAGATGGATTGGACAGTTGCCAACCCACTGGCATTCACTTCGAAAATACCGATCCGCAAGGCGTGTTGTTCGCAGTTAGAAAGGGCTGTGAATTATATCTACAGCCCAAATTGTGGCGAAAAATGCAAGTCGCAGGTATGTCGCGCGATTGGTCCTGGCGCAAATCAGCCGCTGAATATTTGCAGATTTATGCCGCGTTAGGGCAGCCTCTAAACAAGTCAGAGGCTGCAGCATAGGCAAATCTACAAGCGCGCCTCATTAGCCCTGGCGCGCACCGACGCGAAACTATGATCGGTAATTAACTGGCCGTCTTCCCAAACGGTCTGCAACGCGTCCTCAAAACCCAACGGTAACACTAGGTCTGCCAGTGATTGAGCCTCCGGCGGGATGGCTGCGGTTTTAAAGGTGCGTTGGTCTCGATGGCGCAACAGAGTCATGCGACCGCGTTTGCTTTGTTTCCCTTTGTCGGTAATCGGGTCTTTGTATACGTCGATCCAAACGCCATCTACTCGCGCCGCCGAACATTTTAACGCAAATTTCTGCGTATCGCGGTTGAGCTGCTGTAATAACGCCCCGCCCATTCCGAAGGCCAGATTATCGGTAGCATAACCGGCACTGGTAACACGCTCGAGTATCGCGCGGATGCTGGAAGGATTAATGCCATCGCCTTGAATAACCCGCACATGATTGAGCACACGATAACCTTTGGAATTTACGGTGTGGCCAAAGGCCTCGTCAAGTAATTCCACGCACTGATGCACAACTGCAACCGGATCACCGGAATCGGGTCGAACGACCAAGGTTGCACCGGAAGAAATCACCTCATCGCGCAGTGTTTTGCCCCAATGTTCGCGAATTGCGTAGAAAATATCATAACTGTCCGACACCACCGCAACGATGCCACCCGGTTTGGCGAAGCGCTGCAACATATTTCGGTAAGCCAGCACTTCGCGCTCACGGCCCCAACTGGTAATTGTGCTGTGTTCAGCGGCCGGGATGGAATACCCAGCCATCGGCTCTTGATAATAGGCACGTGCTGCCAAGACGCCGGAAATGGTGTCAGTACCCATAAAATTGACCAGATGCGCGGCGCCGCCGAGCGCGGCAGATTCGGCGCTTGATACGCCACGTGCGCCAAAATCGTGCAACTTAAAGGGTAATTGTCCGATTGGATCGTCGCTGGTGCGCTCCAGAAACTGGCGTATGGTTTGTTTGGCATGCCAGCTAATGGTGGCTACGGTGACCGGATACCAGAGTCGCAGTAACAGCGTTTCCAAATAGGATGGCACCCAATAGGCGTGCGGATCAGTTGATTCGATGGTAACCAAGGCTTGGTGGGTGGGCACAACCGTTCCTTCCGGCACCGCGCGGATACGGGCCGGCAAACGCCCACCGTGTTGGTCGACGATGTAGCGCCAGCCGGATTCGTTAAACGGCTCGCCGTGAGCGGCGAAAAAATCGCGCGCTTCGTCGACGTTCTCGTGACTAATGGGTTTAGCCAGGTATTCCTTAAGGATGGCCTGCAAACCAAAGAAAACCGTACGGTCGTACAAACCCCCGCGCGATTCGATATAGAAGAACGTGGCGTCGGTGTTAGGTGGATACTGTAGCCAGTGGCTAGCTTTGTAACTGTCAGTGTTAAGCAGTAGGTTGTTCAGGCATTGCATGACGGAAGCTCCTTCTCGTCTTGATGGCCGGCGGTCTATCCACCGGAAAATACGCTCATCCGTGGCCCAAAAAGAATTCCAGGATGTGCAGATGATCTTCAAATAACTGATTGCCCATATCCAGCGCCTCGCTGATGCTAATCCAACGGGCTTTTTCAGCGTCATCGCCACCACGGACGGTGGGCAGTTCGCCAGCGGGGAAATCAAAATGAAAGGCGTGGGTGATGGTACGCCCGCGCAAACTGCGATCGGGGTGGTCAAAGACCTGACTATTTTTTAACGAGCCTTTTAACACCGGGACGGGAACGCGGAGCCGTGTTTCTTCACGCAGTTCGCGCAGACAGCCACCTAGCAGCGTTTCATCCGTATGCACAAAGCCGCCGGGTAAGGCCCATAATCCTTTTCCGGGTTCTGCGCGCCGCCGAACTAATAGCACATGACCCGAATGCACAACGACCGCATCGGTGGTGACAAAGGTGGGCGGATACGGCGCTTGGTCCCACGCGGCCCGATAGTTTTCAATAAACTGGTGTTCTGCAACCAACTGTTGAAAAGCCGGTGAGCTACGCCGAAAGGCATCCAACATTTCATATACTGGCGACGGCAGGTTAGCGCGAATCAACATCAACCCGCCGTGCGAATTGACCTGATTGGCTTCGAACAAATAGCGACGCAGTTCGCTGGCCGATAAGGATTCGGTGTGTTTGACATCAACCAAGGCCCACTGCGGAAATTCGCGTAAATAATAGCTTGACCCGTCTTTGTCTTTGCCGATTAAACCAATACGCGGCGTGCCGCTAGTACGATCAGGATCCTCGGCAACGGCCTCAGCGACTAGGCGTTGCACGTTGGTGATCCATTGTGTTTCGTTATACAAATGGTCACGCAGCGGTTTAATGATCAAACGCGCGTTGTGGTCTGCGAAAACGGACTGAATCATCACCGTGCGTTCGGCCACGCTCCACGGGTTCTTAATGGTTCGCGGCATATCCGCTGAACCAATCAATACGATGAGCTTTGTGGCTTTGGCGAGCGCATGGCGCGCGACCGCGGCGTGGCCGTTATGAAAGGGCTCAAAGCGCCCAATAAACACGAGGTAATCGAAGTCCACGAGGCTCCCTCACGGTAAGGGCTCTTGAGGAAATAACTTGGACTTTTGGCCGTC
>CAZLSB010000187.1:0-8160 GCA_964561825.1 uncultured Xanthomonas sp. | reverse complement strand
CCCACAGCCAGCAGCGCGGCCAGCAGTAAAAGCCACACCCAGCCGCGTTTAAGAAATGAGGGCAACGCCATGATGAAGTTCGGGTCTTGGGAAATGGTCCCGAGGGTTACCAATTGCGCGGCTTTGAGTTAAATCAGCTTAAGCGAGATGGCCTTGAGCACCGCGCGCGTGCGGTCGCTTGACTCCAGCTTTTCCATCAGCGTGGAGACGTAGTTCTTGATCGTGCCTTCGGCCAGGTGCAGCGCGCCTGCGATCTCTTTGTTGGCGTAGCCGCCGGCCAGCAGGCGCAGGATTTCGATTTCACGCGCGCTCAAGTCAAATTGCTGGGCGCTCTGCGGTGCGTCTGCAAGGTGCCCGCTGAATGAGGCGGTGGCTTTGGGTTCAAACAGGGTGCCGCCACGGCTTAGGCTCAAGATGGCTTCGAGCAGAATTTCAGGCGAGGTGTCTTTGAGCAAAAAGCCCTGCGCGCCGGCTTTGCGCGCCTGCAAAAACAGCGATGGGTCCTCGAAGGTGGTGAGCAGCAGCACCGGCGTGCGGTTACGCATTTCTCTGAGCCGCTGGGCAAGTTCAATCCCGCTAAAGCCCGGCATCCGAATGTCGGAAATCACCACATCAGGCAAGTCAGCTTCAATGTGCTCAAGCAGCGTTTGCGCATCGGCGGCTGAGCGGATCAACTCAATCCCGGGCAGGCTTTTTAGAAGTTCAGCCAAGCCTGCGCGAACCAGCGCCTGATCGTCTGCAAACACCACCCGAATGCGCTTCATGCGGCAAGGCCAGAAGCAATCGGCAGACGCGCAAGCAGGCCCACACCCTGTCCCGCCTGGCTGATAGCAAAGCTGCCGCCGAGGGCTTGAATGCGCTCGCGCATGCCGTTTAAGCCGTGGCCGGGCACCAGCGTTTTGCAGCGGCCGCCGTTGTCGCGGATGCTGATCTGAACGCCGGCGCCGTCGCTCGCCAGCGCAATCTCAACGCGGCTCGCCTGGCTGTGGCGCGCGGCATTGGTCAAACCCTCCTGCGCGATTCTGAGCAGGGTTTCAGCGCAGGCCAAACTCGGGATGCAAAGGCCTTCTTCTATGCTGAGCTGTACCTCGGGCTTGGGCCATGAAGCCGCCAGCGCGCGCAGCGCTTTGGCCAAGTCGATGTCCTCGTGCGTACGCAGTTGCGCCACCACCGCGCGGATATCGCCCAACAACTCATCGGCCAGCGCCGCGCACTGAACGCGCTTGTCAGCGTCCAAAGGGCGTGGCTCCGCGCTTGAATCATGCTGGCGCAGGTTCAACTTAAGCGCGGTCAGCTTGTGCCCGCAAACGTCGTGCAGTTCGCGCGATAAATGCAGGCGCTCCTGGGTGCGCGCGCTTTCTTCAAGCAGGCTGCGCGTGGAGACAAGCTCGGCATTGCTCGCCAGCAGCTGCTGGTTGGCGCGGCGCAATGCGATTGCGTTTTGCGCCAAGAGCAGGCCGAACATCTGAAAACCGACGAAGGCCGCAAACGCGCTGAACGCCGAGACGACGGGAGCCGCTTGCAGCAGGCGCGCCAGCAGCACGGCATTGAGTGCGATTAACACCGCGACAATCTGCGCGCGCTCAAGGCGCTCAAACAGCTGCGCGCCTACGATCACATATAGCGCCGGCGTTATCCCACTTCCGCTGATCCAAACGGCGCCCGCCGCAGCAAGCGCCTGCGCCAGCAAGGCCGCCGACCAGCCGAGCGAGAGCCTTCGTAGATCAAGCAGAAAACTGACGATAAAAACGAGCGCGCAGCCCAAAAAAACCAGGCCCTCGACGCCCTGTTGGAAATTCCATTCACTGACCAGCACGGCGCCCCAGGTGAGCACCGCGGCCACTTTGAGCATTCGATCTGAGCTTAGGTTGGTCGCGTTCATGGATTGAGAATCAAGGCCAGTCGCGGGTCAAGTCAAGCCATGGGGGATCAAAAGTGACTTGGGTCACCTTTCCGACGTGTCGGGCGCCCATTTAAGTCAAGCCGCTGAGCGCGGAGCATCTCTACACCGGCAGTCCGCCGGAGCCTGAGATCAGATCACCCGTGAAATACGCCAATCGATACGCCCTAGCCGCCGCCTTGGCCCTGTGCTTTGCGCAAGCAGGCTTTGCCGCGACCCTCAACATCAAAGTGAGCGAGTTCGACAGCGCCACCGGCCAATTGATGGTTCAAGTGGTTGCAAATGAAGACGCCTACGCGGGCCGCCAAAAGCCGGCCGCGGCACGCATGCTCAATATCAGCGCGACCACCCCGGTGAGTTTGGCCTTTGCCGATCTGCCGGCGGGCAAGTATGCGGTGATGGTGATTCACGACAAGAACAGCAACGGCAAGCTCGACAGCAACATCATCGGCATTCCCAAAGAGGGCTACGGGTTTTCCAACAACCCAAAGGTTATGCGCCAACCCACCTTTGCTGAGGCGAGCTTCGACATCGGTAAAGACGATCTCAGTATTGCGATCGAGCTGCGCTAAACCTAACTCACTGGAATCGAGGAACCATCCGATGTTGCGTCGCCAAGTGCTGACCCTGCTGGGAGCCTCCATGGCCGCCAGCGTACTTTCCCCCGGCCTGTTCGCCCAGCCCCTCGATCCGCTGCGCGAGAGCGCCAAACGCTTTGCTGCGGCGCGGCGCTTGCATCCCATTTTGGCGGGATGGGAATCGGTTAAGCCCCCGGGCACCGAGCGGGTTAGCGCCAGCATCCAAGGCAAATGGCCCGAAGCGCTGCGCGGCACGCTTTTTCGCAATGGCCCCGGCTTGTTTGAGCGTGGCGGCCAGCGCTACCAGCATTGGTTTGACGGCGACGGCTTGGTGCAGGCCTGGCGCATCGGCAAAAGCGGCGTCAGCCATCAGTCGCGTTTCGTTGAAACACCCAAGTTCAAGCGCGAAAACAAATCAGGGCGCTTTGAGGTGATGGCCGCCGGCACCACCGTGCCAAACGCACGCCCGGTGAGCGGGCCGGACGACGTCAATACCGCCAACATCTCGATGCTGCATCTGGCCGGCAAAACCTATGCGCTTTGGGAGGCCGGCAGCGCCTATGAAATCGACCCCGATACGCTCGCAACCATCGGCCCGCGCACCTGGCGCGACGACTTGGAAGGCGTACCGTTTTCAGCGCATCCGGTGTACGAGCCCGATGGCTCGATCTGGAACGCCGGCCTGTTTGGCGGCCGCCTGGTGATCTACCACGTGGGCGTTAACGGGGTGCTCAAAAGCGCCGAGATGATTGAGCTGCCGCGCGATGGCTACATGCACAGCTTTACAGCGACCAAGAGCAAGCTCGTGTTTGTGCTGGCGCCGCTGGTGCGCGTGCGCGACGCCGGCAGCTATTTTGAAGGGCTGGGCTGGAAGCCAGAGCTTGGCAGCCTGATGGTAGTGGTAGATAAAAACGACCTGAAAACGCCCCGCTTTACCGAACTTGCAGCCGGTGCGGCGTACCACTACGCGGATGCCTGGGATGAAGCCGACGGCGCGCTTAGCCTGCGCGCCTGCTGGTACGACAGCGATGCGGGATTCATATCGCCCATGCGCAACTACGTCAACGGCAGCATCGCCCCAGGCCCCAAGTTTTCCTCAAACTGGGTCGAGATCACCCTAAAACGCGGCGCCAAGGAAGCCCAACTGAAGCGAACCGGCATCGCCCGCGTCGAGTTCCCCATCCCAACCCGGCTCGGCCAAAAATCGCCCATGATCCTGCTTCAAGACCGCGCCGAAAACGCACACGAGGGAATGAGCGCCGTGCTCAGTTTGGACGCCAACGGCAAGCCACTCGGCCACTTCGACTTCGGCGCCAACCACATCGTGGAAGAGCAGCTTTACGTCCCCATTGCCGGCAAACGCTACACCCTCGGCACCGTCTTCAACACCAAAAAAGCCCGCACTGGACTGGTCTTGATGGACCTAGACCGCCTAGCCGACGGCCCCATCGCGCAAGCCTGGCTTGACCGCGCCATGCCGCTCGGTTTTCACGGGACTTTTGTTGGATGAGGTGGGGCGGCGGGCGGCGCGTTTAGTGGCTCACACCACCGCCAAATGGCCTGCGGCTGAATGGCGGCGCGGTGGAAGTGCTGCCGCACGCGCGCGACGCCTGGATCGACCGCGAGAAAACCAGCCGTTGCGGCACTGGCCTACTCTGATATGGGGGATCAGGAGCGGCCCTTGAGGATCCACCAAAATGATCGCATCGAATCGACATGACCTGCAGCTTTGTTGCCTACATTGACGAGTCGGGGTGCGAGGGTTTCAAGTTCCTCCCTGATGAACAGGGCAGCTCTCGTTGGTTCGTGCTCTCAGCGTTGGTGTTTCGGAAGGAAAATGATCTCCAGGCGGTGCAACTGGCGAAGACCGCGCGTGAGCTGTTAAAAAAAGCCTGTCAAGCATGCCTTGCACTTTCGGAACTTGAAACACGAGCACCGGGTGCCGCTGGCGCGGCTGATTGGGAATGCGACGGCTCGTACCGTCAGCGTGCTGATCCATAAGCCGTCGATTGCCGATCCGCTGCCGTTCCAACTGCAAGCGTTCTCGTTGTATCGATATGCCAGCCGATTGTTGGTCGAGCGTGTGTCCTGGCTCTGCCGCGATCACCGCCGGGCGGGTGCTGGTGACGGGCGCGTCGAGTTGATCTATTCAAATCGCAGCGCGATGTCCTACGAGGACCTTTGCGATTACTTGAGGCGCTTGCGCGATGGTACTGAGGCCAATGGTGGCCATGTTGACTGGAGCGTCATAGATCCAACTTTGATCCGCGCCGTCAACCATGAGCAGTTGGCCGCGTTGCAACTTGCCGACACTGTTGCGTCCGGTGTGTACTTTGCCGCCAATCGCAATCCGTACGGCGAGATCGAGGACCGCTACCTCCGCCTGATGGCGCGCACCCTATACCGCCATCAGGGAAAGTTGGCGCGGCAAGTCCCGCAGGCCACCGCGCGCACATTCCAGCCACAAGCCCTCAAAACCCACCGCGCCCTGCGCGCCAATCAAAGAGCGCAGCCACGCGGTCAGCTGCGCCTCTGGGAACAGCGGCAAATGCAGCGGGCGCAGCACTTCAAAGTCTAGGGTTTGGGCTTGGGGAGCATGATCAATGCGTCAAAAACACTGGCGTAAAGCCTTTAAACTTCTGTCTGAAGCGACGGCGGGAAATTTTCCGGGTCGATTTTTGGTAGCTGCTGTTTAGCTGGGCTGGTCGTACCGTTGTTTGCTTGAAACCATCTAAACAGTTCCTCGTTTGCGCTCCTGTTGTCCCGTCGCTGCCAATGTCCAAGCTGTTGCGCCGTTCGCGGATAGACTGTGGGCGCTGCTTCAATCAAGCTTGGGTTACCGATCAAGCACAAAATTTTCAGGGAATTTTGATCAATTAAGCCATCCCCCTCAATTAAGGAAGCGATTACCGCTTGAAGGTCTGTTTGGACTGCTGCCCCCAAGATTTGCTGCAGCAACTCGTTCGTTTTCTTCGATGTGGGTTGGTGCTGCGGGATGCTTGCGCAGCGGTAGCATTCCCCGACATCGCTGTTCATTTGATAGCGCTGACTTCGATCCTGAGTCTGAAGCCCCAGAACTTGGATGCGAACTTTTCCTAGGCCTAAGGGCTTGCCTAGGCCGATGCGATGGCGAAAATCTGCTGCGGGCTCTAACGCGACTAACAAGAGGTGTAACTCCTGCGGTGTCAGATTCTCGAAGTCGATATGGAAGACAAATTGCTTTCCCGTCTTTACCAGCGCAACGCGAACACGTTGCTTATCGGTAACTGTTGACGCATCTGGGTGCTCCTTCCAGCGCAATTCCAAGTCAGCAAGGCGCTGATGTAAATAGAACTTTCTGCCATTAGGCCGAACAAAGTTGGCGTGTCCCGGCAGCAATTCAAAGTGCTTCTTGTCCGGCACATTGGCATTTTGCTGGTTGTAATAAAACGCAGAAGATCGGGACAGGCACTGAAGATGCCCAGAATGATGCCTGTCCCGATCTTTCCAGCTGATGCGTCTGGCCGCAGTGACCTTTGACGCCTATCTGCCGCGCGGTGGCGCAACCCCCGCAGAGTTTTTCGCGTGTGATCTAAGCCGGGGGCCTTGATCGGCGCGCTGAACATGCCGTCGATGCATTTCAAACACCATCCAGTGGCATATCGTATGGGCACGTAAAACTCGGGAGCAAACGATGCGAAGCTGGCAGCGATGGGGTGTGGGTCTGGTGGGTCTGGTGGTGCTGGCGGTGACGCCGGCATGGGCAAAACGGGCGATCACGCACGAGGACCTTTGGCTGATGCCGCGCGTGGGTGCAGCCGTCGTGTCGCCGGATGGCACGCAGATGGTGGTGCCCGTGACTGAGCCCGCTTACGACCCCTTGCAGCAGCGCGTCGATCTTTGGCTTGCGCCGGTGGATGGCAGTGCGGGTCCGCGTCGATTGACCCAAACGCTGGCGCCAGAAACCACGCCGGTGTGGAGTCCGGACGGTAAACGATTGGCTTTTTCGACGCTGCGCGGGACTGATCTGCTGCCCCAGATTTACCTGTTGGATTTGACTCAGGGCGGGGAAGCCGAGCGCGTCAGTGAAGCGGCCACCGGGGCGCGCAATCCGCAGTTTTCGCCCGATGGCCGCGCCATTTTGTTCCTCAGCACTGTCGACGTCACGCCCGCCGAGCAAGCGAAGGCCAAAGGGCTGAGCACGGCAAGAATTTACGACGATTTCCCGATTCGCTTCTGGGACAAGTGGCTGGCACCGAGTCAGCTGCGGATTTTCTATCGCACCCTAGACGCCAATCGGCTGGATTCCAATCCAGCGCGCGATCTGTTGGCCGGCAGCGCGCTGGTAACCTCGCCCGGTTTTGGCGGACGCAGCGGCGAAGCCACCGACGAGCTGGACGCAACTTTCAGCCCCGACGGCGCTTCGGTGCTGTTTGTCGCAAGTCAGAATCGACATCTTGGTGCGAGGCAGTTCACGCACACGGATGTTTATCAGGTCCAGATCAAGGGCGGAGAACCGCGTCGCCTGACCGGCTCAGGTGGTACCGAGCCGAGTAATGGCTACAGTCGCCCGCGCTTTACTCCGGACGGCAAGCGCATGCTCGCGCTGGTCGAGACGCGCACCGAAAAAGTCTATAACGCGCCGCGTTTGGCCACTTTCAGCGCCCCGGATTGGCGCGCTGAAGCCATTATTGCGGGGCCGGAAAGCCTAGCGATCGGCAGCTTTGACGTTGGCTCGGACAGCAAAACCGTCTATTTTCTGGCCGAACAAGCCGGTCAGGACCGCCTTTGGCAAATGGCTATCAGCGGCGGCAAGGCCAAGCTGATCAGCACCAGCAAGCAGGGCGTTTACACCAATCTGAGCAGCGCCAGCCAAAGCCGCAGGCCCGTGATGTTGGCCGGTTTCGAGAGCGCGCTCAGTCCCACTGAGGTGGTCAGCTTTTCGCTCAATCCAGGCCCCGACATGGGCTCGCATCGGGCGCTCAGCGCTTTTTCCAAGGCGCTGGCGGCAGATCTTGATCTGCCCGCGGTGGAGCATTTCTGGCACGAATCCGACGGGCGCAAGATTCACAGCATGCTGGTGAAACCGGCGGGCTTTGATCCCTCACGCAGGTATCCGCTGTTCGTGCTGATCCACGGCGGCCCGCACATCATGTGGCGCGATCAGTTCTTCCTGCGCTGGAACTATCATCTCCTGGCGGGCAAAGATCGCGTGCTGCTGCTAACCAACTATCGCGGCTCAACCGGCTTCGGCGAGCGCTTCGCGCAGTCGATTCAGGGTGATCCGCTCAAGGGGCCGGCGGACGACGTCAACAGCGCCGCCGATGCCGCGCTCAAGCGCTACGCATTTATTGACCGCGAACGCCAGTGTGCCGGTGGCGCCAGCTACGGCGGCCATCTGGCCAACTGGCTGCAGGTCAGCACCACGCGCTATCGCTGCCTGGTGTCGCATGCCGGTTTGATCAATGTCGAATCGCAGTGGGCCACCAGCGATGTCGTGTATCCGCGTGAGGCCAATATGGGCGGCCCAGTGTGGGAAGGCGCGCCGGTATGGCAGCAGCAGAACCCGATCAAACTGGTGCCCAAATTCAAGACGCCCGTGCTGGTGACCTTTGGTGAGCTGGATTATCGGGTTCCGATCAACAACGGCATTGAGTACTGGAGCATGCTCAAGCGCCAAAACGTGCCCAGTCGCCTAATCGT